>CAYNYQ010000026.1:0-26110 GCA_964401305.1 uncultured Acetobacteraceae bacterium
ACGAAGTCGAGCGCCGTGCAGCCCGGATAGAGCAGGAAGGCGATGTCCTCCGGCCCCTTGGCCGGGGCAAGGTGGAAGCGCGACATGTCGTGCTCCGCCGTCGCGGGTGCCGGGGCCGCGGCCGGCTGCGCCGTGGCAGCCCGCACCGCGCCGATGCCCGCAAGGGCGGCGGCGAGCGCGGCGCGGCGCGTCTGTTCCTCGGTCATTGGCGTCAGAACCGCAGCGTGGCGGAGGCGTAGACCGCCGCCGGCGCACCCGGTGCCATGGCGTTGTTCAGGTAGCTGAAGGGGATGACGTAGTTGCGGTTGCCGATGTTGCGCGCCGCGACGTTCAGCCGCAGCGGCCCGTAGTCGTAATTGATGGCGGCGTCGAAGATCGTGTAGCCGGTGGTGCGTATGGCGTTCGGCTGGTCCGAGGTGTTCGCCCCGGCGACCGAGGTGAGACCGGCGCCGAAGGAGAGGCCCTGCGCCCATTCCGGCAGATCGAGCCCGCGCAGGCGGAGATTCGCCCAAACCCTGCCGGCGTTGCGCGGCACCAGGCGCAGCGGCGTGCCCGGCGCGATGACGGCGTCCGATACGGTCTCCGCCTTGGTGTAGGCATAGGTGCCGAGCAGCGAGAATTGCGGCGTCGGCTGCCAGAGCAGGCTCATGTCGAAGCCGCGCGACCGCTGCTCGCCGATCTGCCGGTTGCCGCCCGCGGCCAGGTCGAAGAAGGCCACGTTGTTGCGCTGGATATCGTAGTAGGCCGCCGTGCCGCTGAGCCCCAAGGGCAGGTTCAGCTTTACGCCGACCTCGAATTGCTGGCTCTCCTCGGGCTTCGGCGCGGCGACGAAGCCGCCGAAGCCGTAGCCGCTCGGCGAGCGGATGGCGTTGCCCCAGCCGATGAAGGGCGTGAGCCCCTGCAGCACGTCATAGGCGAGGCCGACCCGCCCGGTCGCCCGCGTCGTCGTCGAGGTGCCGGAGAAGCCGCTCGCCGGGATCTCGCTGTTGATGCCGATACTGGTCAGCCGGACCGCGCCCAGGAGATGCAGCCGGTCCCACAGCGTCACCTGGTCCTGCAGGAAGGCGGCAAGGGTCGTGTAGGTGTTGTGGGTCTCGGGCGAATCCGCCGGCCGCGTGTAGGGCTGGAGGATCGGCGCGGCGAAGTCGAACAGGGTGGGATCGGCGAAGCTGATGAAGCCGTTGTCGCGGGTCTGGTCGAACTCGAAGCCGCCGAGTGCCGTGTGCACCGCGGGGCCGGTGCGGAACTTCGCCTGCACCATCGGCACGGCGGAGAACTGCGTCAGGTCCTGACCGAGATAGGCGTTGAACCGGAAATAGGTCGTCGGGGTGACCGGCAGGCCGAGGCTGGCCGCCGGCGGGCCGAACTGGAATTGCGCGGGCTGGTTGATGGTGTTGACCGAGACCTGCGCCAGCAGCTTGAGCGTGAAGACATCGTCGATCCGCTGGTCCAGGTTGAGCCGGACGCCGTTGCGCTGGGTATGGGTGCGGGGGACGTTCGAGCCATTGGCGTTGATGAAGCGGTCGATGGCGATGCGCGGGCTGCCGCCGCTGATCTCGGGCGGCAGGCCCGGGTAGTCGTTGGCGGTGCGCTCGGACACGAAGCCCTGCACGACGAGGCTGGTGCGGTCGCTGGTGATGCTGACGCTCGGCAGCACCTGGTAGCCGCTGATCAGCACGTTCTCGATATAGGAGCGGCCGCGCTGGTGCTCGGCCTGCAGCCGCACCGCATAGGTCGTGCCGGTGCGCGGGTCGACGAACACCTGGTTCACGTCGCCCCAGGGGTTGCGGTAGCCATAGGGGCCGAGGGTGATCCCGGCCGCATAGCCGCTCGCTGCCATCGGCCGCTGGCTGATAATGTTGACCACACCGCCGAAGCCGCCGCCGAGGCCGCCGCCGAACAGCGCGCCCGAGGGACCCTTCACCACCTCGATCCGTTCGATGCCGAGCAGGCTCTGGGCAAGGCCGACCTCGCCGAAGCTCTGCAGTCCGTCGCGGTAGATCTCGGCCTGGAAGCCGCGGACGATGGTGTTGAGGTTCTGGTTGAGGAAGAGCGGGCTCTCCGGCACGACCGAGGCCGTGTTGCGCAGCGCCTCCTCCAGCGTCGTCGCACCCTGGTCGGTGAAGAGCCGGCGCGGGATCACCGCGACGGATTGCGGGATCCGCTCGATCGGGGTGTCGGTGCGGGTGGCGGTGCCGGAGGTCAGCGCCTGGTAGCCGCGCAGCGGACCGACCTGGTCGCGGTCGTCGCGGCCATAGACGGTGGTGGGCGGGACGCTCGCCTCGGGCGGCGGCGCCGCGGTTGTCGGGGCAGCTGTCTGCGCGGTGGCGCCGCCGGAGGCGAGCATGGCGGCGGCAAGCGTGAGGCGCCATGCGTGGCGCGAATTGGTCTTCGTCACTGTCTGTCGTCCTCTCCCGGGACGTCGTGCGGTCAGGCGCGGGGGCGGCCCCGCGCGTCGCCGCGCGGGACGTCAGGAGAGGAGGGAGGGAGGGGCTCTGGCGCCGCTAGGCGGGCCGCGGATGGCCGGCGGCGGTGCGGCGAGCCCGGGCTCGGCCCAGGCACGTTTGGTCAGGACCCAGGCTGGTGGCGGTGGAACCGGGGCCTCGACGGCCGCGCCCTGCGGCAGGGCGTGGCAAAATGGGCAGAAGCCACCGTCGTGGGCGTTCGGCGCCGGCGCCTCGCCGGACCCGTCCGGCGCGAGCACGACGCGCTTCATGCCGTCGGCCGTACAGATCTCCACAAGCTCTTGCGCGGCATGACCGGCCCGCGCGAGGCAGAGCGTCGGCGCCACCACGACCTGCAACAGGAGCAGCGCGGCCAGCAGATGGCGCAGCAGGCGGGCGGGCCGTTGCATGGGCGCGTCGGTTAGACCCTTCCCGATGCGGTGGCAACCCGCCGCCGCGCCCGACCGTGGTGCGGCCCGCCCCGTGTCACGCCGCGCGCCTGAGATCGTACTCCACCTCCGGCACGTAGAGCGCCTGCTCCTTGCCGAGATGCGAGGAGAACAGCGTGAAGTGCTCCACCGCCACGGGCGGGGCGCGGAACAGGTTGTGCGCCTGCACGAAGGCGATGAGCTTCTCGGGCGCGGCGCGCTCGGTGCGCGCCAGCGTGACGTGCGGCGCGAAGCGGCGGCGCTCGGGCTCGAAGCCGGCGCGCTGCAGCGCCGTCTCGACCTTGGCCTGCAGGAAGGCCAGCGCCTCGCTCTTCTCCGCCCCCACCCAGAGCGCGCTGATCCGCCCGCCCTTTTCGAAGATGCCGAGGCCGCGCAGCGAGAGCTCGAAGCCCGGGGCGCTGATGCCGGCCAGCGCGTCGTCCACCTCCTGCGCGCGCCAGGATTCCACCTCGCCGATGAAGCGCAGCGTCAGGTGGTAGTTCTCCGGCGGCACCCATCGCGCGCCGGGGATGCCGCCCGCCAGCAGGGCGAGCTGGGCCTTCAATTCGGCCGGCAGGGCGAGGGCGACAAAGAGGCGGATCATCGGGGAACCTCCTTGTGGGTCGCCAGGCGTCACCCGGCGGGGCGTGGCGTCTCGGGCAGCCGGGCGAGCAGCGCCTCGACCGACGGCAGGATCCGCCGGACGATCTCGGCGACGCCGGCGGCATTGGGGTGGATGCGGTCCGCCTGGTTCAGCGCCGCCTCGCCCGCCACCCCCTCGAGGAAGAAGGGGTAGAAGACGACATCCGGCCGCGCCTGCGCCAGGCGCCGGAAGACCTCGGCGAATTCCCGCCCGTAGTCGGCGCCGAGGTTGGGTGGCGCCAGCATGCCGGCCAGCAGCACCGGGATGCGCCGCGCCGCCAGGCGGTCCAGGATCGCGTCGAGGTTCGCAAGGGTCTGGGCCGGCGGCAGGCCGCGCAGCCCGTCATTGCCGCCGAGCTCGAGGATCACCGCGTCCGGCCGCTCCGCCAGCGCCCAGTCGAGCCGCGCCAGCCCGCCCGCGGTGGTGTCGCCCGAGACGCCGGCATCCAGCACCCGCACCGGCCGGTGCGTCCCGGGCCGGGCGGCGAGGGCGGCCTGCAGCTGCGGCACGAAGCCCTGGCCGGGCGGCAGCCCGTAGCCGGCGGTCAGGCTGTCGCCCAGCGCCATCAGCCTGACCGGGGCGGCCTGCGCCGCGGCGCGCCCGCTGGCGTGCGCCATCGCGCCCTGCAACACGGCGAAACCGAGAAGCGCCTTTCGCAGGGCCGCGCGGCGGCCATATCCCCCGGTGGCGCGCCTGGCAGGCCGGGCTCGATCCGCGGCGCGCCCCCCGGTGGCGAAGGCGTCGTCGGACGGGGCGGTTCCAACAGCACCCCGGACCACCCCGACAGGCGCCATGGATGCCATTGCCGACCACCTCCGACCCCGGCCGTCGGCCGACCCGCGGACGACTCCGCCGGCCCCTGGGGGCGAATCGCTCATCGCCGCCCGTGACCTGCGGTTCAAGGTGGCGGGGCCGGCTGGGGAGGTCAACATCCTGCGGGGCATCGACCTGACCGTGCGCACGGGCGAGGCGGTCGGGCTGGTCGGGCCCTCGGGCTCGGGCAAGACCTCGCTGCTGATGCTGCTGGCCGGGCTCGAGCGGCCGAGCGGCGGCAGCCTGCGCGTCGCCGGCCACGAGCTCGGCGCCATGGGCGAGGACGCGCTGGCCCGCTTCCGGCGGCAGACGGTGGGTATCGTCTTCCAGGCCTTCCACCTGGTGCCGACCATGACGGCGCTGGAGAACGTCGCCGTGCCGCTGGAATTCGCCGGCCGGCGCGATGCCTTCCCGCGGGCCGAGGCGGCGCTGGCCGCGGTCGGGCTCGGCCACCGGCTCGGCCACTACCCGGGGCAGCTCTCGGGCGGCGAGCAGCAGCGCGTGGCGCTGGCGCGGGCGACGGTGGCCGAGCCGCCGCTGCTGCTGGCCGACGAGCCGACCGGCAACCTCGACCAGGCGACCGGGACGGCGGTGATGGACCTGCTGTTCGGCCTGCGCGCCCGGCTCGGCACCACCCTGCTGCTGATCACCCATGACCCGGCGCTGGCGGCCCGCTGCGGACGGGTGGTGCGGATGGCGGACGGGCAGGTGGTGGCGGACGAGGGGGCGGCGCCAGGGCCGTAATGCCCCCGGTTGCATCTCGCGACCAGTTGCCTGGAAAGGCGGAACCGGTGCAGCGATGCAGGTCGGGTCGACGATGACCGGGCCGGGGGCGTGCAGCGAACCATCTGGCTTCTTGCCTTCGTCCTCGCCGCGACTGCCAGCGCCGGGATCTGGGCCGTCACCGTGCTGGGCGACCGGCGCGCCGTGCTGCAGGCCGCCGCGGTGCAGCTCGCGGCCACGGCGCGGCTGCTCGAGCAGCATGCCGACCGCGCCCTCGTGGCGGGGGACCGGGCGGTCCTGGCAATCCGGCAGGCCGTGGGCGACCCGCGGCGACTGGCCGACCCCGCCGAGGCCGCGGCGCTGCACGAGCGGCTCAAGGCCATCCTCGACGGCAGCCGGCAGCTGCCCTCCGCCTGGGTGATGGACGCCGAGGGGCATACCATTGCCGAAACCTGGGCACACCCGCCACTGACCACGGGCTCCTTCGCGCACCGGTCCTATTTCCAGGCGGCGCAGGCGGGCGACGACGGGCTGCATGTCGGCCTGCTGGGGATGGGCCAGAACATGGGCCGGCGGCGTTTCACGCTGAGCCGGCCCCTGCTCGCGCCGGACGGCAGCTTCGCCGGCGTGGTGGCCACCGCCGTCTACAGCGACTACTTCGCCGAGATCTATGCGGACGCGGCGCTCGGCGCCGATGCGCGCCTGCTGCTGTTCCGCATCGATGGGGCGCCGCTGGCGATCTGGCCGCCGCTGCGCGGGGAGATGCCCAGGGAGTTGCCAGGCGAGCTGCCGGGCGACCCCACCGCGCCGGGGCCGCTGCTGCCCGAGCCTGGCGACGGGCGGCTGGTGGAGGAGGAGACGCGGCTCGTCGCCCTGCGCCGGCTCGAGCGCTACCCGGTGGGCCTGCTCGTCAGCCGGTCGCGGCGCGCGGTGCTGGCCGACTGGCGCCAACGCACCTGGCGCAGCGGCGGCCTGACCCTCGCGGCCATCCTGGCGCTCGGCGGCCTGACCGCACTCGGGCTGCGCGGGGCGGAACGCCAGCGCGCGCTGACCGTGGCGCTCGGCATGGAGCGCGCCTCGCTGGAACGCCGCGTGGCCGAGCGGACGGCGGCCCTGGCCGAGAGCGAGGCGCGGTTCCGCGAGATGGCGGACAACGCGCCGGTGATGATCTGGGTCACCGATGCCACCGGCCACTGCACCGTCCTCGCGCGCCCCTGGTACGCCTTCACCGGGCAGCCGCCGCGGGCCGGGCTCGGCTTCGGCTGGCTTGAGGCCGTGCATCCCGAGGATCGCGCGCCGATCCGGGCGGCGCTGGCCGCCGTGCGCGAGCGCCGCGCGCCCTTCCGCCTGGAGCTGCGCCTGCGCCGGCACGATGGCGCCTGGCGCTGGATGATCGCCGCCGCCGCGCCGCGGCTCGGCGCCGACGACGCGTTCCTCGGGACCATCGGCTCGATCCTCGACATCACCGACCGGCGCGAGGCGGAGGAGCGGCAGGCGCTGATGGCGCGCGAGCTCGACCACCGCGCCAAGAATGCGCTGACCGTCGTGCAGGCGGCGCTGCGGCTGACGCCCCGCGCGGACGCCGCCCACTATGCCCGGGCGGTGGAGGGGCGGGTCGCCGCGCTGGCGCGCGCCCATTCCGTGCTGGCCGAGGGCCGCTGGCAGGGCGCCTCGCTGCGCGCGGTGATCGAGGCGGAGCTGGCGACCTTCCTCGGCGCGACGGATGGCGAGCCGGCCGCGACCCTGGACGGCCCGCCGATCCGGCTGCGGCCCGCCGCGGTGCAGGCGCTCTCCATGGCGCTGCACGAGCTGGCGACCAATGCGACGAAGTACGGCGCGCTGAGCCGCCCCGGCGGCCGGCTGCGCGTCGGCTGGAGCATCGACCGCGCGGCGGGGCGGCTGCTCCTGCGCTGGGAGGAGCGCGGCGGGCCGCCCCTGGACGGCCCGCCGGCGCGGCCAGGCTTCGGCACCCGCGTGCTGGAGGGGACGGTGGGCTCCCAGCTCGGCGGCACGGTGGAGCGCCGCTGGGCGGCGACCGGGCTGACCTGCACCCTCTCCCTGCCGCTCGCCCGGCTGGAGGCGGAGATGGCAGAGGCGGCGAACGCGGCGGAGGCGGTGGCGGAGGCGGCGCTGCCGGGGGGCTCCGGATAGCGGCCCCTCGCGCGCTACTCCACCCGTCGCGCGCGGCCTATCATTCCCGGCAGAGACGGGAGGTCCCCATGGCAGACGGCTTCGTCCACCCCGAATTCCGCGTCGACACCGCCTGGCTCGCCGCGCGGCTCGAGGACCCGGCGGTGGTGGTGCTCGACTGCACCACGCACCTGATCCCCGACCCGAACGCGACCTACACCGTGCTGCCCGGGCGCGAGGATTTCGAGAAGGGCCACATCCCCGGCGCGCAATTCGTCGATATCCAGGCCGACCTGTCGGATCCCGGCCAGGCGCTGCGCTTCATGGCGCCGCCGCCCGAGGCGCTGGCCGCTGCCATGCGCCGCTTCGGCGTCGGCCGCGCGAGCCGCGTGGTGCTGTACAGCACGGCCAACCTCTGGTGGGCGACGCGGGTGTGGTGGCTGCTGCGCATGATCGGCTTCGACAATGCGGCGGTGCTGGATGGCGGCTTCCAGGCCTGGACGCGGGAGGGCAGGCCGGTGGAGACCGGGCCGGGCCGCGCGCGGCCGGCCGGCGACCTCGCGGTGGGCCGGGTGCGGCCGCTGATGGTCGGCAAGGACGCGGTGCTCGCCGCCATCGGCGACGGCGCGGTCTGCACCATCAACGCGCTGCGGCCGGAGCAGCACGACGGCACGGGCGGCAACAGCTATGGACGCCCGGGGCACATCGCCGGCAGCGTGAACCTGCCGGCGGCGCATCTGCTCGATCCCGCGACCAACATGCTGCTTCCCCCCGCCGCGCTGCGCGCGCAATTCGGCGCCGTCGGCGCGCTCGACCGGCGCGTGATCGCCTATTGCGGCGGCGGCATCGCGGCGACGGCGGATGCCTGGGCGCTGGTGATGCTGGGGCACGAGGATGTCGTGGTCTACGACGCCTCGCTCTCGGAATGGGCGGTGGACCCGGCGCTGCCGATGGCCGTGGCGGGGTAGGTCCACGCACGCGCGTGCCGCCGTCGCGGCGCGCAACGATGCGCCGAAGCGTGATACCGTTTCACCGCCGCTTGTGTTGGCGTCGCGGGACGATCCGCGAGACTGCCGTCTGCATCCCGCAGCACGGAGGTCGCCACGATGTCCCGTACGAAGCCCCTTCTGGCGCTGGCCTGCGCCGCCGGGCTCTGGGCCGCACCGGCGCAGGCGGCGCAGATCGCCTTCACCTCGCTTGGCCTCACCGCCGGCGGCACGGAGATCTTCCGAGCCGATCTCCCGGTGCTCGGGCCTGGCGCGCTGACGGCCGTCACGATCGTCGACGCCGGCGTGCTCGGGGGGGCGCTCGGCCGGTTCAGCGGCTTCGATCTCGATGCGATCATCCTGTCGGACGTCGCCATCGGCGCGGCTGCCGACATCGCCGCGCTGACGTCGGTCGCGGGCTTCGATATCGACAGCGCGCTGCTGACGCCGGGCACGCAACGTTCCCCTGCCAGCCCGCCAGAGCTGCTCTTCGGCAGCAGCGGCAGCGGCGTGAACGCTGCGATCGCGACGCTGACCGCCTTCGACGGCGTGCCGACGGATGGCCCGACCGCCAAGGGCTTCGTCAGCCTTGGCGACAATGGCAGCCTGCGGCTGTCCTTGTCCATGCCGCTGCAGCTCGGGGCCAGCCCGCTCTACCTCTACATCGGCGAGACCGGCGGGGGCGAAGGGGCGACCGCCGTGGCGCAGGTCGCGCCGCCGACGACGGATGTGCCGGAGCCGGCGGGTGCCACGCTGCTGCTGACGGCGCTCGCCGGGCTGGTGCTGGCGAGGCGGCGGCGGGGCGCGGCGGCCTAGGGACGCCGGTGCGCCCGCGCCGTCAGCGCGATGAGCGGTTCCGCGTTCGCCGGCGCCATCAGCGATTCCGCGCGCGCCGGCGCGATCAGCGGTTCCGCGCGCGCCAGCGCGATCAGCGGTTCCGCGCGCGCCAGCGCGCGACGTTCCTGTTGTGCTCCTCGAGCGTGCGGGCGAAGGCGTGGCCGCCCTCGCCGTTCGCCACGAAGTAGAGCTCCTCCGTGCGCGCCGGCTGCGTCGCCGCGGCCAGCGCCTCCTTGCCCGGCGCGGCGATCGGCGCCGGCGGCAGGCCCCGCACCCGGTAGGTGTTGAAGGGATGGTCGCGGTCGAGATCGGCGCGGGTCAGCGCACGGTCGAGGCCGGCGCCCTCGGCCACGGCGTAGATCACCGTGGGGTCGGATTGCAGCGGCATGCCGCGGCGCAGCCGGTTGATGAAGACCGCCGCCACCCGCGGCCGCTCCTCCGGCAGCCCGGTCTCGCGCTCGACGATGGAGGCAAGGATCAGCGCCTCGCGCGGCGTCTCCAGCGGCAGCCCCTCGGCGCGGGCGGCCCAGGCGGCCTCCAGGGCCTGCGTCATCGCCTGCTCGGCGCGCCGCACCAGGGCCGCGCGCGCCTCGCCCCACTGGAAGGCATAGGTCTCGGGCAGGACGGTGCCCTCATCGAGCGGCGGCACCTCGCCGGAGAGGCCTTCGATGCGCTCCAGCAGGGCGGCGATCTGCCGCGCCGTCAGCCCCTCGGGGATGGTCAGGCGCCGCTGCACCGGTCGCCCCTCGCGCAGGATGCCGAGCACCTCGGCCAGCGAGGCATGGGCCGGGAAGCGGAATTCGGCGGCGCGCAGCGGCCGGCCCTGGGCCTGGGTCCACCAGGCGGCCAGGGCGAAGGCCCGGGTGTCGGCGATGATGCCGGCCTCGGCCAGGGCGCGGGCGATGCCATCCACCCCGCCGCGCGGCACCACCAGCGTCCGCTCCTCGGCCAGCGGCCCGGGTGCGCGGTAGAGACGCCCGGCCTGCCAGACGCCGAGCGCGCCAAGGCCGGCGAGCAGGACGAGGGCGAGGAGCGACCAGCGCAGCAGCCTAGGCACGGGCGGGCACGGGGGCGGGGGTCATGGCGGCGTTATGCGCAGCGCGTGCGCCAAGGCCAGTCACGCCGTCGCCAGCAGGACGCGGCCGGGGCGCCGCCCGCGCGCGGCCTCAGCGGGCCGCGCGGAACACGATGCTGGCGTTGGTGCCGCCGAAGCCGAAGCTGTTGGACAGCGCGACCTCGATCGGGCGCTGCTGCGCCTGCTTCGCCACGCGGTCGATGGGGCTCTCACGCGAGGGCTTCTCGAGGTTCAGCGTGGGCGGTGCCACGCCATCGCGGATCGCCAGGACGGAGAAGATCCCCTCCACCGCGCCGGCGGCGCCGAGCAGGTGCCCGACCGCCGACTTGGTCGAGGACATCGCCAGGCCCTTCGCCGCATCGCCCCAGAGCCGCTCCACCGCGCCGAGCTCGAGGTCGTCGCCGAGGGGGGTCGAGGTGCCGTGCGCATTCACGTACTGCACCTGGTCGGGGGTGACCCCGGCGCTGCGCAGCGCCGCGCGCATGGAGCGGAAGGCGCCGTCGCCATCCTCCGACGGGGCGGTGATGTGGTGCGCGTCGCCGGACATGCCGTAGCCGATCACCTCGGCGTAGATCTTCGCGCCGCGCCGCTTCGCGTGCTCGTACTCCTCGAGCACCAGAACCCCGGCGCCCTCGCCCATGACGAAGCCGTCGCGGCCCTCGTCCCAGGGGCGGGAGGCCTGCTGCGGCGTATCGTTAAAGCCGGTGGACAGCGCGCGGGAGGCGCAGAAGCCGGCCATGCCGAGCTCGCTCACCGCCGCCTCGGCGCCGCCGGCCACCATCACGTCCGCATCGCCGAGCGCGATCAGCCGCGCTGCGTCGCCGAGCGCATGCACGCCGGTGGCGCAGGCCGTGACGGCGGAATGGTTCGGGCCCTTGAAGCCGTACTTGATGGAGACATGGCCCGAGGCGAGGTTGATCAGCGCCGAGGGGATGAAGAAGGGCGAGAGCCGGCGCGACTTGCCAGCGGCAACCAGCTGCGACGCCTCGTAGATGGTCGAGAGCCCGCCGATGCCCGAGCCGATCATCACGCCCGTGGCGCAGCGGCTGTCCTCGTCCGCCGGCTGCCAGCCGGAATCCTCGACCGCCTCGCTCGCCGCCACCAGGGCGAACTGGACGAAGCGGTCCATCTTCTTCTGGTCCTTGACCGGGATCCACTCGCCGACGTCGAGCTTGCCCTCGGCGCGGGTGCCCAGCGGAACCTGGCCGGCGATCTTCGCCGGCAGGTCCTTGGTGTCGAAGGACTGGATGGCGGCAATGCCGCTCTCGCCGGCGACCAGCCGCCGCCAGACATGCTCCACGCCGACGCCGAGCGGGCAGGCAATACCCATGCCGGTGACGACCACACGCCGCGGCGCGGCGCCATTCGCGAACACGCTTCGGGCTCTCCGCTGCTGGAAGGGGGCGGTGCCGGCGGGCCGGCCCGTCAGGCCGCCTTCTGCTTCTCGATGTACTCGATCGCGTCCTTCACCGTGGTGATCTTCTCGGCCGCGTCGTCCGGGATCTCCACGCTGAAGGCTTCCTCGAAGGCCATGACGAGCTCGACGGTGTCGAGGCTGTCGGCGCCGAGGTCGTCGATGAAGGAGGCCTCCGGCGTCACCTTCGCCTCGTCCACGCCGAGGTGCTCAACGACGATCTTCTTCACCTTCTCGGCGGTGGATTCGCTCATGGCGTTCAGGTCTCCTGGGTGGGGCGCTCTTGGGCGGCCCGGGGGCCCCGTACCGGGGCCCGGTCGGCGGGCATACCATGACTGGCGGGGGGGGCCTAGCCCAAGGCCCGGCGCGCCGCAAGGCGCCCTGCGCCGCGGCCCGCCCCCGGTCGGGCGGGTTCCCCGCCGCGCGACGCCCCCCGTCGGCGGCCCGGTCAGCCGGGCAGGCAGTGCGCGGCGAGCAGCGCGAAGGCGCGGGCCCGGTGGTTCACCCGCTCCTTCTCCTCGGGCGCCATCTCGCCGAAGGTCACGCCCTTGCCCTCCGGCTCGAACACCGGGTCGTAGCCGAAGCCGTTGGTCCCGCGCGGCGGCCAGACCCAGCGCCCGTCCACCCGGCCCGTGCAGTCCTCGGCATGCCCGTCCGGCCAGGCGAGCACCAGCACGCAGGTGAACCAGGCCCGGCGGTCGGCGCTGCCCGCGGCGCGGCGCGCCACCTCGGCCATGCCCATCGCGTAGTCGCGCGTCCCGTCCGGGCGCGTCGCCCAGTCGGCCGTGCGCACGCCGGGCGCGCCGTCCAGCGCGGCGACCGAGAAGCCGCTGTCGTCGGCCAGCGCCGGCAGGCCGGCGGCACGCGCCGCCGCCAGCGCCTTGATCCGCGCATTGCCGAGGAAGCTCTCCTCGGTCTCCGCGGGCTCGGGCAGGCCGAGCGCCCCGGCCGAGACCACCTCGATGCCGTGCGGCGCGAGCAGGGCGGCGATCTCCCGCAGCTTCCCCGCATTGTGCGTGGCGAGAACGATGCGCTCGCCGCGGGCCAGCCGGCGCGGCGTCATCCGATGCCGACCGCCGCGCGCTGCTTCGCGAAGAGCTCCCCCGTGCCCTTGCGGGCGAGGCGGAGCAGCTCGAGCAGCTGTGCCTCGGAGAAGGGCGCGCCCTCGGCCGTGCCCTGCACCTCGACCAGGCCGCCCTGGCCGGTCAGCACGAAATTCGCGTCCGCATCGGCCTTGCTGTCCTCGTCGTAGTCGAGGTCGAGCACCGGCGCGCCCTGCCAGAGGCCGCAGGAGACGGCGGCGACCTGGTCGCGCAGCGGCATGGTGGCGATGATGTTGGCCGCGAGGCAGTGGCGGAAGGCCAGATGCAGCGCCACCCAGGCGCCGGTGATGGCGGCGCAGCGCGTGCCGCCATCGGCGGTGATCACGTCGCAGTCGAGGGTGATGGTCATCTCCCCCATCGCGCCGCGATCGACCACGGCGCGGAGCGCGCGGCCGATCAGGCGCTGGATCTCCTGCGTGCGGCCCGATTGCTTGCCGCGCGCCGCCTCGCGATCGCCGCGGGTATGCGTCGCGCGCGGCAGCATGCCGTACTCTGCCGTCACCCAGCCCAGCCCCTGGTTGCGCAGGAAGGGTGGCACGCGGCCCTCGACGGATGCGGTGCAGAGCACCTCGGTATGGCCCATGCGGATCAGGCAGGAGCCCTCGGCATGGCGGGCGATGCCGGGCTCCAGCACCACGTGGCGGAGCGCGTCGGGCAGGCGGCCGGAGGGGCGGGGCATGGTGGCGTGACCTCGAGGTGGGGCGGGCCGGCGCCTCTAACCCGGGGCGCGGGATGGCGGAACCGGGGCCAGGCCGCTTGACCCGGGACGCCCCCCTACCTAGCCTGTTGTTCCAAAGAATTTCAGGGGGTTGGTGAGGATGCTGGTGCAGCCGCCGCCGAAGGCCCCCGCCGGGAGCGGCCTTGCCGGGCGGGCCGCGCCGGGGGGGCTCGACAACCGCAGCGCCGCGGTGCTGCGGGAACTCGTCGAACTCTACTGCCACACGGGGGAGCCGGTGGGCAGCCGCACGCTGTCCCGCCGCCTGCCGCTGGGCCTCAGCCCGGCCTCGATCCGCAACGTCATGGCCGATCTCGAGGAGGCGGGGCTGCTCTTCGCGCCGCACACCTCGGCCGGGCGGCTGCCGACCGAGCGGGGCCTCCGGCTCTTCGTCGATGGGCTGCTGGAGTTCGGCGACCTGCCGGAGGGCGAGCGGGCGGCGATCGCCGCGCGCTGCGCCGCCTCCGGCCGGTCCCTGCAGGAGACCCTGGCCGAGGCGGGGCAGATGCTCTCGGGCCTCGCCGGCGCGGCCGGCCTCGTGGTGGCGCCGAAGGGCGAGGCCGCGGCGGTGAAGCATATCGAGTTCGTGGCGCTCGGCCCGGGCCGCGCGCTGGTCGTGCTCGTCACCGCCGACGGGCAGGTGGAGAACCGCGTCATCGAGGTGCCGCCCGGGCTGCCGCTCTCCTCGCTGAGCCAGGCGAGCAACTACCTCAATGCGCGCCTCGCCGGCCGCACGCTGGAGGAGACGCGCGCCGCCGTCGCCTCCGAGATCGCCGCCAACCGCACCGCGCTCGATGCGCTCACCAACCAGGTGATCGAGGCCGGGCTGGCGACCTGGGCGGGCGGGGTGGCGCGCTCGCTGATCGTGCGCGGCCAGGCGCGGCTGCTCGAGAACCTCGACGAGCTCGCCCGCGTGCAGGAGATCCAGGCGCTGTTCGAGCGGCTGGAGGCGCAGGAGACGGTGCTGCGCCTGCTCGAGCTCGCGCAGCGCGGGGAAGGCGTGCAGATCTTCATCGGCGCCGAGAGCGGCCTCTTCTCCAGCGCCGGGCTCTCCATGGTGGTCGCGCCCTTCCGCAATGGCCAGGAGAGGATTGTCGGCGCCATCGGCGTGATCGGCCCGACGCGCATCAACTACGGCCGCGTCATCCCGGTGGTGGACTACACGGCGCGGGTGATCGGGCGGCTGCTGGGATAGCGCGCGTCCCGGGCGCACGGCTCTCCCGCCGCGCGGGCGGCCGCGCGCGATCACCGAATTGGCTGATGCGGCATCAGGCCGGCGGATAGGCCTCGTCGATCATGACGCGCGTCAGCGCCGAATAGGCGCGGGTCCAGGCCTCGCGCGCCTCCTCCTCGAAATCCCGGCCGAGGCGCTGGTCGAGGGTCCAGAGCAGCGCCTCGCCGATGGCGCCGTAGTGCTCCGGCCGCGCGCCGTAGCGCACATGCCGCCGCGCGAGGTCGCCGATCAGCGGGTGCAGTGCCGTGTAGTCGTGCATCCTGGCGACGATGGCGCCGAGCATGCTCATCAGCTTGATGCCCTGCTGCTCCATGTCGGCGGGAAAGAGCGGGCGTAGCTCCGGCGCGATCTCGAACAGCCGGTCGTAGAAGAGGCCGCCGGTCAGGCCCGGCTCCGCCGCCACCCTGCGGTAGCTCTCGCGCAGCACGTCGATGTCGGCTTCGGTGAGATCCATGACCGGAAGGCTCCCGTCACCATTCTGGTCCGTTGCGCAGTGAAACCACGATCCCGCCCGCCGCGCAAGCCGCGGCGCCGCAGGGTCACGGCCCGGGCGTGAAGGCGCGGGTGAAGGATTCGCGCAGCCACGCCATGGTGACCTGGATGCGCGCGCTCTGGATCGTGTCGGGATGGGCGTGCAGATGCAGCGTGCGGAGCAGCTCCGGCGGGCCGGGGTTGACGCGCGCCAGCGCCGGGTCGCCCTCGGCGAGGCACATCGGCAGCAGGCCCTTGCCGATCCCCGCGCGGATGCCGGCCATCAGCACGCTGCTGTCGGTTGCCGTCAGCCGCAGCGTCTGCTCGGCCCGCCGCTCCTTCTCGATCCAGCGGCTCGGCGCGCGCCGCGGCGCCTCGTCGTCCCAGAAGGAGACCCAGCCGAGCGATTCCGGGTCGACCCCGCTCGGCGCGTAGACGGCATAGGGCACGTCGCCGAGCTTGACCGCGAACTCCGTCGATCCCGGCGGCATCTCGAACCACAGCGCCAGCGCGGCCTCGCCGCGACCGAGGCTGCGCGCATAGGGGCCGCCGATGGTGCGGATGTCGAGCCGCGGATGCCGCGCGAGCAGGCCGGCCAGCGAGGTCTCGACCAGGCGCGTCATGGTCCAGGCATTGCCGATGAGCCGGACGAGGCCGACCGGGCCCTTGTCGGTGTTCGCCACGTCCTCGGCCAGCCTGTGCGTGCGGCTCTCGATCTCCATCGCGCGGGCGATCGCGGCCTGGCCCGCATCGGTCGGCGTGTAGCCTGTCTTCGCGCGCACGAAGAGGATGCAGCCGAGATCGGCCTCCAGCGCCGCCAGGCGGCGGCTCGCCGTCGACTGGTCGACGCCGAGCAGCTGCGCCGCGCCCGTCAGGGACCCGGCGCGTCCGATCGCCAGCAGGATCTTCAGGTCATCCCAGTTCACCGGCATGGCGCCAAGCCTACCCGCATTCGCGCAGCCTGCGAATGCAGGATTTCGGCAGCCCGGCCCTGCCGAGGCGCCGGGCGCATCCGCGGAACCAGCGATTTCCGCGGATTTCCGCGCGCGCTTCGCCCAATCGGATGAGCGCTGCCGGCATTCGTGCAGCCGCCGCCTGCGGCGCTGCGCATTCCAGTGCGCCGCGCCGCGGACCAAGGATGCCGCGCCCCGCAACCCGCGGCGAGCAGACACACACGGCGAAGGAAAAATCGGATGCCCAGCTTCATGAAGTATGACGGCGTGCAGGGGGGCGAAAGCAGCTCTGGCCATGCGACGAGGAGTGAGCTGCAGAGCAACAGCCCCGGCGGCAGTTCGGCCACGCATGGTGCCCATGGCAGCGGTGGCGGTGGTGGCAGCGGGAAGGTTTCCATGCAGGATTTCCACTTCAGCCTGCAGATGGCGGGCCCGGACGCCCCGCCAGTGCACGAGCTCGTTGTCACCAAGGCGACCGACGGCGCCGCGCCCGGCGGCGTCCTCGTTGCGGCGGCCGACCTGGAGGGTGATGCCGCCTTGGCGGCGCGCGAGGGCGGCTACGAGGGCCAGATCCAGGTGCTCAGCTGGAGCTGGGGCGCGACCCAGACCGGCTCGATGGGGCCCGCCGACGGCGCCGGCGAGGAGGCTTCGCGCGAAGCCGCCGCTGCCATCAAGACCTTCCTCTGCCCCAGCAACCCCAGGGGCGATGGGGGCGACTCGTTCGTGGAACTCTCGGCCGACGCGGCAGCCTCCGCCCATAGCGGGGGCGTCAACGTCTGCCTGGGCGACGGCAGTGTCCGCTTCGTGAGCGACAGCGCCGATCTCGTCCTGATGTGACGCACGGGCCGGTGCCACGCGCCGGCCCGATTCCACCCCAACCGCGACCGCCCGAGCGACCGCCGCGCCGAGCGCGCGCTGCCGGCCGGCCTGACCGTCACCAACCGCGAGGAGAACCGGACATGATCGACGCTGCGCCCAACGCCGTCAGCGGGAACCAGAACATCGACGCTCTGACGATGTCGGTGAAATGGGATAGCCCATTCGTCACCTGGAGCGTGCCGACCTCCGCCGACCAATACGGCGACTATGCCTACGGCAAGGAGGTGGACGGCGAATGGGTCGACGCCGATGAGACGGTCGGCTTCGTCGCACCTACGGCCTCGTTCACACAGGCGGTGCGCGACGCGATGGATGCCATCGAGGACTACACCAACCTCGACCTGATCGAGCTGGTCGTCGAGCCGGGCAATGCCGTCATCCGGGCCGGCACGACGACGACGCCCAAGCCCTGGTCCGCGGATGCGGCGGCCTACGCCGTGGGCCCGAAGGACTCGAACGCGGATGACTACTATCTCGCTGGCGATACATGGTTCGACCCGGCGGGAGAGGCCAACCTGGGCACGCGCCTCTACACCACCGTTCTGCACGAGCAGGGCCACACCGTCGGCCTGATCGACGTGAACATCAACAAGTCGGACGGCTCGGTGGCCACGCCCATGGAGCCGCAGTTCCGGTCGCGCGAGTTCAGCATCATGTCCTACACGAGCTTCATCGGGGACACGACCAACGGCGCCAACTATGCCAACGGGCACGCGCCGCAGACCTTCATGATGTGGGACATTGCCACGCTGCAGTTCATGTACGGCGCGGACTACACGACGCACGCGACCAACACGTCCTACCACTTCGATCCTGCTACCGGCGAGATGTCGATCAACGGCGTCGGCCAGGGCGTGCCGACGCAGAACATCATCTTCCGCACCATCTGGGACGGCGGCGGCATCGATACCTACGATTTCTCCGACTATGCGACGGATCTCGTCGTCAACCTGACCCCCGGCAGCTGGTCCGATGTGGACGCCGACGGCCATCTACAGGCGTCCGACCTCGGCGGCGGGCCGAATGAAGGCTACGCCCGGGGTCAGGTCTTCAACGCCATGCTGCACGAGGGCGACACGCGCAGCCTGATCGAGAACGCCGTCGGCGGCGCCGGCGACGACGTGATCATCGGCAACTTGGCGAACAACGTGCTGATCGGCGGCGGCGGCGCCGACAGCCTGTTCGGGCTGGATGGTAACGATTCGCTGCATGCGCAGGATGGCGGCGGCGTGCTCGACGGCGGCAGCGGCGTGGACTGGCTCTATGCCGGCAGTGGCGCCGAGACCCTGCTCGGCGGCCTCGGCGCCGACTGGGTGAGCTACATCCACGCCACCGGCAGCGGCATCTCCGCCAGCCTGGCGACCGGCAACGGGACCTTGGGTTGGGCTTCGGGCGACAGCTACGGCGGCGTCGAGAACCTGGAAGGCAGCAACCAGGGCGACATCCTCGCCGGCGATGATCTGGCGAACATCCTGTCCGGCCAGGGCGGCAACGACTTTCTCAGCGGCGGCGCCGGCAACGACGTGCTGGTCGCCGGCGCCGGCAACGACACGCTGCAGGGCGGCGCCGGCGCGGATTCGTTCTCGGGCGGTGGGGGCACCGACACCGCCCGCTTCACGAGCGCCGTGATCCTGAACCTTGCCACCGGGGTGCATTCGGGCGAGGCGGCCGGAGATTCCTACAGCTCCATCGAGCGCTACGAGGGCAGTCAGTCCGCCGACATCCTCGTCGGCAACGCGAGCGGTCAGACCCTCTCCGGCCGCAACGGCAACGACACCCTGTACGGCGAGGGCGGCAACGACACGGTGATCGGCGGCGACGGCGATGACAGCCTCGACGGCGGCAGCGGCATCGACCTGCTCGACTACTCGGGCGAGACGCAGGGGGTGCAGGCGAGCCTCAGCACCGACCTCGCCATCGGCCTGTCGATCGGCGTGGACGTCCTCGACGATTTCGAGAACGTCAACGGCACGGCGCATGCCGACAGCATCTGGGGCGACGACGCCGCCAACCTGCTGCGTGGCCTCGGGGGCAACGACGTCCTCTCCGGCTATGGCGGTCCGGATACCTTGGATGGCGGCGGCGGGGACGACACTATCCTCGGCGGCGTGGGCGACTCGGTCATCGGCGGCACCGGCACCGACGTGCTGCGCTTCGGCAGCACGCCGGTGTTGCTTGACCTGGCGACGGGGGTGCACGACGGCGGCGCCGATGGCATGTCGATCTCCGGCGTCGAGCGGATTGAGGGCTCGACCGGAGACGACATCATGCTGGCGGGCTTCGCCAGGCCGGTCCTCGACGGGCGCGGCGGCGACGACACGCTCGGCGGTGGCGCGGGGAAGGACACGCTGCTCGGCGGCGCCGGCGACGACTCGGTGAACGGCAACGGCGGCAACGACCTCATCGCCGGCGGCGAGGGGATGGACACGCTGCTCGGCGGTTTGGGCAACGATGTCTTCCTCTGGCGGAACGGCGATCTCGGCGTCGACCTGATCGCGGACTTCGTGCTGGGGCAGGACCGCGTCGCCTTCGAGGACTTCGTCGTCTCGCCGGTCCTGGGCGGAACCGGCGCGGCCTCGGAATTCCTGCGCGCGACCACCTTCCTTGGCGGCGTGACGGCGCTCGAGGCCCATACGGCCGAGGCGGGCTGGCAGGTGATCGCGCGGCTCAGCGGCGTCTCGGTGCGCGGCCTCGATGCCGCCATCGACGATGGCAGCATCCTTGCCCCGACGCCGCCGGGCGGCTTCGACCTGCTCGGCTGAGGGCCGCTTCGCATCCGGGCGGGGCGCTGCGGTGCCCCGCCCGGTTCACGCGATGCTGAGGAGGGGAACGTCCGGGGCGGCGCGACATTCTCGGCATGGCGGGCCTGCTTGTGTCGCGAATGGTTGATTGTATATCATCGGCATGTGATCGCCCGCCACCCCAGCCTCCGGACCCGCAGCGCGTGACCTTCAGACCCAGCCTGTTCCGAAGCCTCTTCCTCGGCGGCTTCGAATGCTCCACCCATCGCCGGCACGACGGCCGGCGGCTGGACCTCCTCGCCGCCACCCACCACGACAGCCTGGCCGAGCAGGACTACCGCCAGCTCGCCGAGCACGGCATCCGCTCGGCCCGGGACGGGGTGCGCTGGCACCTGGTCGAGGCGGCCGGGCCCGGGCGCTACGACTGGTCGCCGGTGCTGCCGCTGCTGCGCGCCGCCGAGGCCCGGGGCGTGCAGGTGATCTGGGACCTCTGCCACTACGGCTGGCCCGACTGGCTCGACATCTGGTCGCCCGACTTCGTCGCCCGCTTCGCCGACTACGCCGCCGCCTTCGCCCGCCTGGCCGTGGCCGAGACCGGCGCCGCGCCGCTGCTCTGCCCGATGAACGAGATCTCCTACGTCGCCTGGGCCGGCGGCTCGGTCGCGCGCATCAACCCCTTCTGCGAGGGCCGCGGCAACGAGCTGAAGCGCCAGGTGGTCCGCGCCACGCTGGCCGCCACCCGCGCCGTCCGCGCCGAGGCGCCGGGCGCGCGCTTCTTCACCGTGGAGCCGCGCATCCACATCGTCCCCCGCCCCGGCCGCGAGGAGGAGGACCGCCACGAGGTCGACATGCTGAACGGCGGCCAGTGGGAGGCCTGGGACATGCTCGCCGGCCGGCTCGAGCCGGAGCTGGGCGGCGCGGAGGACATGCTCGACGTGGTGGGCGTGAACTTCTACTGGAACAACCAGTGGTGGCACCACGGCACCTACGGCATGCCGCTCTCCGTCTTCGACGAGCGCTGGCGGCCGCTGCGCGAGCTGCTGGCGGACGTGCATGCCCGCTACCGCCGCCCGCTCTTCGTCGCCGAGACCAGCTGCGAGGACGACCGCCGCGCCCCCTGGCTGCGCTACGTGGCCGAGGAGGTGCGCGGCGCCATCGCCGCGGGCGTGCCGGTGGAGGGCATCTGCCTCTACCCGGTGCTGAGCCATCCGGGCTGGGACAACGACCGCTACTGCGCCAATGGGCTGCTCGAGCTGGAGAGCCGCCAGGGCCGGCGCCTCGTGCATGCGCCGCTGGCCGAGGAGCTGCGCCGGCAGACCGAGGCCTTCGCCGCCTTCACCGCCGCCCGCGCCGCGCAGGAGGCTGCCGCCTGACGCACCGTGCGGGGGGGCGCCGGGGCGGGTGACCGCCCGGTGCCGCAATCCGCGCCGGCAGCCGGGCTGACCGGCCGCTGCTGGACAGGCCTGGCCGGCCTGAGCGGCGGCGCGTCCCGGCCCGTTCCGCCACCGGCAGGCCCGGCCCGCGTGCCAATGCTGCCCGGCGGGAAGCCGCGGCGCTGCCGGGGATCGGACCGGTACTGTAAGAATTTCCGACACCTCGGCCGGCCGCGCTGCGCCCGGCGCCGCGCCCGGGCGGGTGGCGCCGCTTGCCCAGGCCGCGCCGCCTCGTCAGAAGGGCGCCGAGGCGCGCGCGACCGGTCTCCTGCCGGCCTCCCGGGGCGTGCCAAGGAGCATGCCATGTCGGAGTCCGCCGCCCCCGCCCCCGTGCCCAATGGCCATGGCGCGGCCGCTGGCCCGCCCCCTGGCCCTGCCCTGCCGCCGCTCTACCGCCGGCTGGAGCCGGTGGCGGCGCAGCGCCATGGCCGCCTGCGCCTCCGCGCCGCCGGCTTCGGCTTCGCCGCGGAGGCGACCGCCGTGCCCCTCGCCGCCGAGGAGTTCGTGGCCGCGGCGCGCACCCTGCCGATCGTCTTCGCCGCCCAGGCGCCGCATATGCCCGTGGCCGTCACGGGCCTCGCCGCCGGGCACAGCCTCTATGTCGGCGCCGACGGGCAGTGGCGCCCGGGTGCCTACCTGCCGGCTTATCTCCGCCGCGTGCCCTTCTTCCTGGTGCGCGCCGCGCCGCAATCCGACCAGCTCGTGCTCTGCCTCGACCCCGAGGCGCCGCTTCTCTCCGAGACCGAGGGCGAGCCGCTCTTCGACGCCGAGGGGAAGGGCACCGCCGTCATCGACCGCGCCGTGCAGTTCTGCCGCTCCATGGAGGAGGCGGGGCTGCGCACCCGCGCCATGGCCCAGGGTCTTGCCGAGTCGGGCCTTCTCAAGCCGGCGCAGGTGGAGGTGCCGCACCATGGCCGGACCGTGCGCATCGATGGCTTCTTCGCCGTCGACCGCGCGGCGCTGATGGCGCTGCCGGCCGAGCGCCTGGCCGAGCTGCGCGACCGCGGCTGGCTCGAGGCCGTGTATGCGCATCTGCTGTCGATCGGCGGCCTCTCCGCCCTCGCGCAGGAGGCGGGTCCGGCCCGGTCCTGACCGCAACGCCGGTTGTTGCGGGCGGCGCGAGGCGATAGGGAACCTGGCGCTGCCACAGGCCCGAGGGGGGAAGCCAATGCGCCGCCGCCAATTCGTCACCGCCGCCACGGCGCTGGCCGCCGCGCCGGCCTGGCCGCGCGGGGCCGCGGCGCAGCAGCGCCTGGCCAGCCTCTACATGTTCATCCCCGCCGGCCCGGGCGGCGGCTGGGACGGGCTCGGCCGCGCCATCGAGCAGGCGGCGCGCCAGGCGGGCCTGGTCGGCAGCTTCCAGTTCGAGAACGTGGGCGGCGCCGGCGGCATGGTCGGCCTGCCCCGCTTCATCGGCCAGCGCCGCGGCCGGCCGGACAGCCTGATGGTCGGCGGCAGCGTCATGGTCGGCGCGGCGCTGACCAACAAGACGCCGCTCAGCCTGAAGGACGTCACGCCGGTCGCGCGCATGACCGCCGAGGTCGGCGTCGTCGTCGTGCCGGCGAGCTCCGACATCCAGGACATCAAGGGGCTGCTGGACGCGCTGAAGGCCAATCCGGGCGCGGTCTCGGTCGGCGGCGGCAGCGCCGGCGGGACCGACCACATCACCCTCGGCCTGATCCTCAAGGCGCTCGGCCGCTCGGCGCGGGAGGGGTCCTATGTCGCCTTCGCCGGCGGCGGGCCGGCCCAGGCGGCCATCCTCGGCGCGCAGGTGAAGGCGGGCATCTCCGGCTTCTCGGAATTCGCCGAGCAGGTGAAGGCGGGCCGCATGCGCGCCCTGGCGACCACCGGCGAGACCCGCAGCGACCCGGCCATCCCGACCCTGAAGGAAAGCGGCGTCGACGTCGTCATCAGCAACTGGCGCGGCGTCTTCGCCCCGCCCGGCATCCGCCCCGATGCGCGCGAGGCGCTGGTGCGCCTGATGACCGAGATCCACGCCACACCCGCCTGGAAGGAGATCCTGCAGACCCGCGGCTGGGAGGATGCCTTCCTCACCGGCGATGCCTTCGCGCAGTTCCTCGAGCGGGACCGCGCCCAGACCGAGGCGGTGCTGAAGGAGATCGGGCTCGCGTGACCGGCGCGGGCAAGGTGGACGCGCGGCCTTGACCGGTCCGGAGGCGCGCAGCTCCCTCTGGCCGGATGTGCTGGTCGGGGGCTTCGTGCTGCTGCTCGGCGCGCTGGCGCTGTGGCAGGCGCTGGTGATCCCGCTCTCGCCGCTCTACGGCCAGGTCGGGCCGAAGGCGGTGCCCTTCGTGGTCGGCGGCGGGCTCATCGTGCTGGGCGGCTGCCTGCTCTACGTGGCGCTGCGCGGCGGCTGGTCCTGGGCGCTCGAGGAGGCCGGGGCGCCGCCGAACCGGCGCGCGCTGGCGCTGCTCGGCGCCGGGCTGCTTGCCAACCTGGCGCTGATCGGCGTCCTCGGCTTCTCGCTGGCGGCCACGGCGCAATTCGTGCTGGTGGCCGCGGCCTTCGGGTCGCGCCGGCCCGTGCGCGACCTGGTGCTGGCGCTGGTGCTGACCCTGGCCGCCTGGTTCCTCTTCGTCGAGGCGCTGGGGGTGAACATCGGCGCCGGGCTGCTCGAGCAGCAGGTGCTGCGCGCGCTGGGCCGGGAGCCAGGGTGAGATGACGGCCCGCCCCGCCTCGCGCCGCCGCTCCGGGACTGGGGCCGGACGCTGATGGATGTCTTCGCCGGCCTCTCGCTCGGCTTCGCCCATGCGCTGACGCTCACCAACCTCGGCTGGGCGCTGCTGGGCTGCTTCCTCGGCACGGCGGTCGGCGTGCTGCCGGGCATCGGGCCGGCGCTGACCATCGCACTGCTGCTGCCCATCACCTTCCAGGTCGAGGCCACCGGCGCCTTCATCCTGTTCTGCGGCGTCTTCTACGGCGCGATGTATGGCGGCTCGACCACCTCCATCCTGCTGAACACGCCGGGCGAATCGGGCTCGATCATCACCGCGCTCGAGGGCGCGCGGATGGCGCGCAGCGGCCGCGCCGGGCCGGCGCTGGCCACGGCGGCGGTGGGCAGCTTCGTCGCCGGCACCATCGGCACCCTCGGGATCAGCCTGCTCGGCCCGGTGGTGGTGGAGCTCGCGCTGAAGCTCGGCCCGGCGGAGTATTTCGCGCTGATGGTGCTCTGCTTCGTCACCGTGTCGGCGGTGCTGGGGGGCAGCGCGCTGAGGGGGCTGACCAGCCTCTTCTTCGGCCTGATGCTGGGCCTGGTGGGCATCGACCTGCAGACCGGCCAGCCGCGGCTGACCTTCGGCGTGCCGGAGCTGCTCGATGGCGTGAACGTGGTGCTGGTCGCCGTGGCGCTCTTTGCCGTCGGCGAGACGCTCTACCTGGCCTGGCGGCACGTGGAGGCGAAGGCGGAGGTGCGCCCGGTCGGCCGCATCATGATGTCGCGCGCCGACCTCCGGCGCAGCGTCGGGCCCTGGTTCCGCGGCTCCCTGCTCGGCTTTCCCTTCGGCGTCATGCCGGCGGGGGGGACCGAGATGCCGACCATGCTGAGCTACTACGCCGAGCGCAAGCTGGCCTCGCCCGAGGCGCAGAAGGAGTTCGGCACGACCGGCGCCATCGAGGGCGTCGCCGGGCCGGAGGCCGCGAACAACGCCGCCGCCGCCGGCATCCTGGTGCCCATGCTGACGCTGGGGCTGCCCACCAGCGCGACGGCGGCGATCATGCTTTCGGCCTTTCAGAGCTACGGGATCAACCCGGGGCCGCTGCTGTTCGAGCAGCAGGCGGTGCTGGTCTGGACGCTGATCGCCAGCCTCTACGTGGCGAATGTGATGCTGGTGGTACTGAACCTGCCGCTGGTCGGGCTCTGGGCGCGGATCCTGAAGATCCCGCAACCCCAGCTCTACGCAGGCATCCTGGTCTTCGCGACCATCGGCACCTACGGCATCTCCAACAGCGTGATCGACCTGGTGCTGCTCTACGGCATCGGGGTGGTGGGGATGTTCATGCGGCGCTTCGACTTCCCGACCGCGCCGGTGGTGATCGGCATGATCCTGGGGCCGATGGCCGAGCAGGCGATGCGCCAGGCGCTGACCATCAGCCAGGGCGACTGGAGCACCTTCCTCACCCGGCCGGTCAGCGCGGCGATCCTGGCGCTGGCCGTGGCGGCGCTGCTGGGGCCCCGGCTCTACGGCGCCTGGGCGCGGCGGGCGGCGGGGTAGGCGGCGGCCTCACCGGCACCCTCTCCGCCACCGGAGCGCCCGACGAACCGTGCCCCGTCGCGCTGCTGCGCCCTGGTGATGAGAGCCTCGCCCCGGTGTCCTCGGCCAGGCGCGCCTGCGGTCGAGCCGAAATGCCTGTCGGCGCACTTTACACCCCTGAAACGCTCGGCGAACAGAAGCAGCAAAATCATCGTCTTATTTTTTTGGCACGCGGTTTGCTTCCCGGTTGCACATCGACGGTGTTCGAAAACCAGGAGGTGGCATGATGATGAACAAGGGCATGATGGGGCTGGCGGCGCTGCTCTCGGCGGGCCTGGCCACCGGGGCGCAGGCGACTGCAGTGCTGACCGTTAACGCCGTCCAGGGCGGCGGCGCGCAGGGGACCGTGCGTTGGAACCTCAACGGCGGCGCGGCCTCTGCCCCGGCCGGCGTGACCGTCACCCTGACGCCGGACGCCGCCTTCGTCACCGGCAGCGTCGTCAACGTCTATGCCGCCCCGGTGCTGTCGGGCAACAACGGTGTCGGCTTCGGCGCGCCCGACCAGCCCGACGGCCCGGACGCGACGGTGTTCCTGACCACCGGCTCGACCGGCGCCTTCGCGAACGCCAAGGTGGAGCTGAGCTTCACCGATCCGCAGTTCTACTTCGGGCTGCTCTGGGGCTCGATCGACAACTACAACACGCTGCAGTTCTTCGATGGTCTGACGCCAGTCGGCACGCTGACGGGCTCCGATGTCACGGCCACGCCGAATGGCGACCAGACCGTCACCGGCACCCGCTACGTCAACATCGACAGCGACACGGCCTTCAACCGCGTGGTCTTCACCAGCAGCCGCTACGCCTTCGAGTTCGACAAC
>CAYNYQ010000027.1:0-25936 GCA_964401305.1 uncultured Acetobacteraceae bacterium
CGTGCCGCGCCCGGGCCGCCGCGTCTGGCTCTCCCGCGCGAAGCTGCGCGACGGGCTGGCCAAGGTGCGCGGCGAGGAGACGCTGGAGCAGCACCTGCACGATGCGGGCTGGACCATCCTGCACCCGCAGACCCTGTCGGTCTGGCAGCAGCTCGCCGCCATGGCCGAGGCGGAGGAGATCGCCGGCTTCGAAGGCTCGGCCTTCCACACTCTGCTGCTGGGCGGCGAGGTGAAGGCGCGCGTGACGCTGTTCAACCGCGACAACGGCGCGCTGCCGGCCATGCACCTGCTGATCGCCGCGGCGAAGCAGCTCCGCCAGGCCGAGCGGACGCTGCCCATGCGCCATCTGGAGGGTGTCGGCCGGGCGCAGGTGACGGTGCTGGAGGATCCCTTCGAGGCGGCCTGCGCGATCGATCCGCGGGTCCGCCGCCTCTCGGCGCCCCGCCCTGCGGCGGCCCCCGCGGCGCAGCGGCTGCGCGCGGGCGATGCGCCGCCGCCGCTCGCCTTCATCCATGTCCCGAAGACCGCCGGCACCTCCTTCACCCAGGCGCTTCGTGCCGGCTGGCCGGAAGCGCGCATCGTCGCCACCCAGGCCGCCTTCGACGCGATCCCGATCGAGGAGCTGACGGCGCTCGACCTCATCGCCGGCCATTTCCTCGCCTGGCGGCTCGAGGAGCGGGCGGCGGGGCACTTCGTCCCGGTAACGATCCTGCGCGATCCCTTCGAGCGGCTGTTCAGCGCCTACCGCTTCGGGCGCCACTTCGCCCGGCGCGGGGCGGAAGTGGGACCGGCCATGCGGCTTGCCGGCGAGACGGATTTCGGCACCTGGGCCTTCTCCGAATTCGGCACCGCGCAGGCGCATGCGCAGCTCTTCCACCTGGGCCTGAACCGCGGCGACGGTGCGCGCGATGCCTCGCTCGCCGCGCTGCTCGACCAGGCCAAGGCGCGGCTCGACCGCATGCTCGTCGGCACCGCGGATGGGCTGGAGGCCTTCGTGCCCTGGATGTTCCGGCACCTCGGGCGCGGCGCGGCACCGACGGTCGGCCACGCGAAGGCGACGGCCGAGCACTACACGCCGGAGGAGGCGGGGCTGACCGCGGCGCAACGCGACGCGCTGCGCGAGCGGCTCCGGCCCGACGACGCGCTCTTCGCCCATGGCAGGGCCCGGATGCAGCGCCTGCTCGACGCGGCGGGCTGAGCCGGCCGGCGCCGGGGCCAGGCCGGCGTAGTCAGAGCAGCAGGAAATCCGTCGCCCGCAGCGCCGAGAGCTGTGTGTTGAGCAGGTGAACCTGGTCGCCGCCGCCGAGATCGACCACGACCCGCGTGCTGAGCTGCCTCGCCTGGGCCAGCGCATCGGCCGGCTGGGCGAAGCCGAAGCCCTGCAGCACGATCTTGTCGAAGCGCGGCAGGAAGTCGCCGATCACGTCGACGCCGTCGCCGGGCCGGAACACGAACTCGTCCAGGCCGGTATGGCCGTAGAGCAGGTCGTTGCCGCGCCCGCCGACAAGCGTGTCGTTTCCGCCATAGCCGTAGAGCGTGTTCACCGAATCCGACCCGGTCATCTTGTTGTTGAAGCGGGAGCCGCCGCCCCAGCGGGTGCGGCCGTAGAGGAAGAGGTCCTCGACCCAGAAGGTCATCTGGTAGCCGCCGCCACTGGTGACGTCGGCATGCACCACGTCGTAGCCGCCATTCTCCTGGTCGAAGACGAGGTCGAGCGTCGAATCCACGTAGTAGACGTCGTTGCCGGCCCCGCCGGTCAGGCGGTCGGCGTCGCCGAGGTTCCGGCCCGGTGAGCCCGGCGGGCCCGACCCGTCCAGCGTGTCGTTGCCCTCGCCGCCGACGAGGTTGTCGAGGAAGGCGCCGGGCCCGCCGTAGATGACGTCATTCCCCGCCTCGCCGTAGAGGGCATCGGTGCCCTCGCCGCCGTCGAGCCTGTCGTCGCCCTCGCGCCCCAACAGCCAGTCCACGTCCGGCCCGCCCCACAGCCAGTCGTTGCCCATCTGGCCGTAGAGCACATCCGTCCCCGCGCCGCCGTGGATGGTGTCGTCGCCGTCGTTGCCGAGAAGCCAGTCCTTGTCGGCGCCGCCGTCGATCAGGTCGTCGCCGGCGTCGCCGAAGATCACGTCGGCGCCGTCGCCGCCCTCGACGGTGTCGTGGCCCTCGCCGCCCGGCAGCCAGTCATTGCCCGCGCCGCCGAGGAGGTGGTCATCCCCGGCCTCTCCATAGAGGCGGTCGATATCGGCGCCGCCCTCCAGCGTGTCGTTGCCCGCGCCGCCATAGCCGAGGTCGATCCCCGCCCCGCCGCGCACGAGATCGTCGCCCGCCTCGCCGAACAGCACGTCGTTGCCGTCGCCGCCGTCGAGCGTGTCGAGCCCGTCGAAGCCGAAGAGCCAGTCGGTGCCGAGCCCGCCGAGGAGGCTGTCCTCCCCGTCCTGGCCCAGCAGGCGGTCGTTGCCCGCGGCCCCGTCCAACGTGTCGGCGCCGCCGCCGCCCAGCAGCAGGTTCGCCCCCTCGTTGCCGGCGATGCGGTTCGCCGCCGCATTGCCGACGGCGAAGAGGTCGCCCCGCCCGGCGACCTGCACCAGGTGCTCGATGCCGGCGGGAAGGTAGAAGGACACCCCCACCACCACGGTGTCCTCGCCCTCGCCCTCCGCCTCCACCGCCTGGTCGCCGGCCTCGTCGAGGACGAAGAGGTCGTCGCCCGGGCCGCCCAGCAGCGTGTCCGCCCCCGCCCCGCCATCGAGCGTGTCGTTGCCCGGCCCGCCGGAGACGCGGTTCGCCACGGCCGAGCCGCGCAGGCTGTCGGCATGGGCCGAGCCCTGGACATGCGCGATGCCTGCCAGCACGTCGCGCCCGCCCCAGCCATCCAGCACCCAGCCCTGCTGCAGGTCGGCGACGATGCCGGCGGGGTCGGTGGCATGGTCGGCCGTCACCAGCCCGCCGCCGGGCGGGGCGCGCAGCGTGTCGTCCCCGGCCAGCCCGCGCAGGAAGGTCGGCGTCCCCGCCACGGCCCGTCCGGTCAGGTCGTCGGCGAGCTGGGTGCCCCAGGCGTTCTCGAGGTTCAGCAGCGTGTCCGCCGCCCCCCAGGGGTCGGTCGCCCAGCCCGCCTCCAGGTCCAGGACGACGCCGGCCTGCGCCAGGCCCGCCGTGGCCGAAAGCACGTCGTAGAAGACGGTGTCGATCCCGTCGCCGCCATCGATGGTGTCGGCGCCCGGGCCGCCAGCCAGGCGCTGCTCCCCCTCGCCGCCGCGCAGCTGGTCGGCCCCCGCGCCGCCCACGGCGACGCTGATGCCGTAGAGCAGGTCGCGCGCGCCGCCGGGCTTGTCCGCCCGCGGCGGCAGGCGGAAGACGCCGACGATCTCCTCGGCGAGCACGATGGTGACGGCGCCGGTGCCGGCATAGCGGTACTCGTCCGTCCCGCCGCGGCCCTCGAAGCGCTTCGATCCCTCCGTGCCGGAGAGGAAGACCTCGTCCGCCGCCGAGCCCAGCACGGTGTCGTTCCAGGCGGAGGTGACGGCGATGCGGCGGATGCCGTCCAGGCTGTCGGTGCTGCCCCAGCCATCCTCCGCCGTACCGGCCCCGAGGTCGATGCGCACCGCCGCGGGGCTCGTGGCGTAGCTCGCCTGCACGGCGCGGCCGCCATTGCCGGTGATCCGGTCGGCGCCGCCCCGCCCCTCCAGCGAGAGCACGAGCACCGAGTCGGCCGGCGCGGCGGCGGCGTCCAGCGTGTCGGCCCCGTCGGTCCCCGCGACGGCGTGGATGCCGGAGAGGAGGTCCGTCTCGTCGCCCGGCTTGGCCACCTGGCCGGCCCCCGGCGCGGCGCCCGCCACGAAGCCGATGGGGCCGGCGAGCCCGGCATAGCCGATGGCGTTCGGCGCGCCGGCGCCGCCCTCGATGGTGTCGTGCCCGGCGGTGCCGAGGAAGGACTCGGAGCGGCTGGTGCCGCGCAGCCGGTCATCCCCCGCCGTGCCCGAAGGGGCGGCGGCGGCGCCGAAGCCGAGGAAGCTGCCGGCGACGAAATCCTCCGGCCCGATGCCGAGCGGCCAGTCCACGCTGCCGATGCGGGTGACCTGGTCCGCCGCGCCCAGCACCCCGTCGCGGTCGAGGTCGAGCACCAGCCAGCCGCCGGCCGGGGCGCCGCCGGCGGTGGCGGCGCGGATCCAGAAGACCTGCACGGCGTCGAGGCCCGGCAGGGATTGCGCCGGCAGCCGCATCCCCGCGGCCAGCGAGACCTGCGCCAGGGCCGGCCCGCCGCTGAAGACCAGCGGCCGGGCGATGCCGTCGGCGCCGGTCAGCGTGCCCGCGGCGCCGGGGGCGGCGTCGCCGATGCGCAGGCGGTCGCCCTCGGCCCGGCTGAAGTCGACGACCGTGGCGGGGGCGGCGAGGCTGGACCAGGCCGCATCACCGCCGCCCTGCAGCACGAAGAGGTCGGCGCCGGCGCCGCCCAGCAGCGAATCGCCGCCATCCGGGCCGGCCAGGGGGCTGCCGTCGGTGCGCCCCGCGGCTTCCAGGGTGTCGTCGCCGAGGCCGCCGATCAGCAGGTCCGCCCCGGCGCCGCCGAGCAGCAGGTCCGGCTCCGTCCCGCCGTCGAGGCGGTCGTCGCCGGCGCCGCCCTCCACCACGTCGAGGCCCGCGCCGCCCGCCAGGCTGTCCGCGCCCGCCTCGCCGCGCAGGGTATCGAAGCCCGCCTCGCCCGAGAGGGTGTCGTCGCCGGCGCCGCCCGCCAGGCTGTCCGCGCCGTCGCGGCCGGCGACCAGGTCGTTGCCGCCGAAGCCGTGGATGGTCTCGTCCTCCGCGGCGCCGGTCAGCACGTCGCCGGCCGCGGTACCAAGCGTGGCGAAGCTGCCGGGGGCGAAGTCCGCGGCGGCGATGCTGCCGCCCGGCGCCGCGAACTCGATGCGGGTGACGAGGTCCGCGGCGCCGAGCAGGCCATCGCGGTCGCGGTCGAGGATCACCCAGCCGCCCTCGTCGCCGGCAAGGGCGGAGGGCAGCCAGAAGACCCGGAAGGCCTCGCCCGCGGCGGGGTCGGGCAGGGCGAGGCCGGCGAGGGGCGCGGCCCGGGGGGCGAGGCTGCCGGCGAAGCCGACCGGCGCGATGGTCCCGTCGGCGAGCCCGAAGCGGCCGGGCCCGTCCAGCGGCAGCACGGCGCCGCCGACCGACTGGCCGCGCAGCCAGAGCCGGTCCCCCGCGTCGCGGTCGAAGCCGCGGATGGTGTCCATGCGCGCGAGGGCCGAATCGGCCGTGGCGGCGGCGGCGTCCTGCAGGGCGAAGGCATCGGCGCCGCCACCGCCCTCGAGCAGGTCGGCCCCGGCGGCGCCGAGCAGCGTGTCCGCGCCGTCCTCGCCGAGCAGGGTGTCGTCGCCGGCCCCGCCGGCCAGGGCATCGGCGCCGTCATGCGCCTCGAAGCGGTCGTCGCCGGCCCCGCCGACCAGGCGGTCGGCGCCGAGGCCGCTCCGCAGCGTGACATGCTCGATGCCGGTGAGGACGGCGCCGTCGAGGGCGGTGGCGAAGCTGGGCGCGAGGACGAAGAGGGTCAGCCCGGCCGTCGCGGCGCCGCGGTCGAGGATGGCGCGGTCGCTGCCGGCGCCGCCGTCCAGCCGGTCCGCCCCGGTGCCGGCGTCGAGGGTGTCGTCGCCCTCCGCGCCCTCGAGCGTATCCGCGCCGGCGAGGCCAAGGAGCAGGTCGGCGTCCGCGGTGCCGCGGATCGCTTCGTCCCCCGCCCCGCCAAGGATAGTCGCCATGCCCGCGCCGTCGCAGTGCCGTCCTGGCCGCGACCACCGCCGCGCCGGCCTCGCTGCCGGTCTAGGCGCAAAACCTTGATGGAGGCTGAGTGCGGCGGCGCCCCGGTGCTCCGGCGCCGAACAGCGGGGGCTGGACCAGTGGGGCCCCGGTGATCCGGGGCGTGGCGCGGTCAGGCGGCGGCCGGCTCCACGCCCATGCGCCGGCGGAGGGTCCGCACCGCCCGGTGGGTCGCCACCTTGAGCGCGCCGACCGACAGGCCCGATAGCGCCGCCGCATCGGCGAGCGGCAGACCCTCGAGCTTGGCGAGTCGGAGCGCCGTGCGCTGGCTCGGCGACAGGGCGGCGATGGCGGCGTGCAGCTCGGCCGCGGCGACCCGGCTCTCGCCGTCGCGCCCGCCGCCGCTCGGCGCGGCGAGGGTGAGTTCCACCGACTCGAGCGGCGCCTCCCGGCCCTGCCGCCGCCCGCGCCGGCGCAGCCGGTCGATGCAGCGGCGCTCGCAGATCGCCACCAGCCAGGGGCGAATCGGCCGCTCGGGGTCGTAGGAGTGGCGAAGCTGGTGGATGGTCAGCAGCGTGTCCTGCACCGCGTCCTCGGCCTCGGCGGGGTCGTGGATCCGCCGGCGGGCGATGCCGCGGAGCATCGGCGAGGCCAGGCGCAGCAGGCGGTCGTAGGCGCGGGTATCGCCGTTGCAGGCGGCCGCCATCAGGGCACCCCAGTCGGTATCGGGCGGCGCGGCGCAGGATGGGGATAGGATCGGCTCGCTCGGCCCCGCCGGATCGGGCGGGGTGAGGGGAATGGTCGGCACGGTATCGCTCCCTCCGCGCGAAGGGGCGCGGGTCCCGCGAGGGGCACCCGGGCGTCCGTGGCCGACCGGATGCCCGAGGCGCCTGGCGACATCGCGTCGCCTACGCAGAAGCAGTCTGCCCCGCACGGAAGGTCCTCGGCCAATGCGACGACCTTATGGATTCAATGATCGGGGCCTGACCAAAGCCGGCATGGTTTCCATGCGCCGCGCAGGCCGGCGCAGGCGCAGCAACCCCGCGCAAGATCGCCGGGGGCGGAACACCCTCCGCCATTGCCGCCGCGGCGACCGCGCCGGAGCATGCCGGGACCAACCGAGACGGGGCCTGTCGCCTTGGACCTCACGCAGATCCGCTACTTCCTGGCGCTGGCGCGCACGCTGAACTTCACCCGCGCCGCGGCGCAGTGCGACGTGACCCAGCCGGCGCTCTCGCGCGGCATCCAGCGGCTGGAGGAGACGCTCGGCGCGCCGCTGGTGCTGCGTGAGCGCTCGCTCACCCAGCTGACCGAATTCGGGCGCGCCATGCTGCCGCTGCTGCAGCAGACGCACGATGCCGCCGAGGCCGCGCGGGCGCGGGCCGAGCAGCGGCGCCGCCAGCAGGACGAGGCGCCGCTCCGCCTCGGCCTCGGCCCCTACGTGCCGCTGGATCGGCTGCAGATGCCGCTGCGCCAGCTGGCCGAGCGCGTCGAGGGCCTCGACCTCGAGCTGCTGCGCCAGCCCGAGCCCGAGCTGATCGAGGGGCTGCTGCGCGGCGACTACGACCTGGTCATCATGCCGGAGACCGGGCCGCTGCCCGAGCGGCTGAACCGCTGGCGCCTCTGGTGCGAGGAGGTGCAGGCGCTGATGCCGCCCGGGCATGCCCTGGCCGCCGAGACGGGACCCCTGTCGATCGAGGCGCTGGGCGGCGCGCCCGTGGTCGCCGCCTGCGGCGCCGTGGCGACCGCCGCGCTCGAGCGCCTGCGCGAGGCGCATGGCCTCTCCGTCGTGCTGCGCCACAACGGCACCGGGCCGGACGAGGTGGCCGCGGTGGTCGCGCTGGGGCTCGGGCTTGCCCTGCTGCCGGCCAGCCTGGCGCCGCCCGCCGGCACCCGCGCCCGGCTGCTGGAGGCCGAGCCCCCGCTGCGCTTCCCCGTCGTGCTGCTGGCCGTGGCCGGGCGCCCCATGAACCGCGCCGTCGCCGCCCTGCAGCGCCTGCTGCGCAGCCGCGCGGGACCCGAACGCGCCGCGGCCTGAGCGCCCGGCGCGCCCCCCAACCCGTCCCACCCTGTCGGTCGTCACCCCGTGGATCTGATCCGCATCCGCTACTTCGTCGTGCTTGCGCGAACGCTGAACTTCACCCGCGCCGCGGCGGAGTGCGGCGTGACCCAGCCGGCGCTGTCGCGCGGCATCCAGCGGCTGGAGGAGGATCTCGGCGCGCCGCTGCTGCTGCGCGAGCGCTCGCTCACCCAGCTCACGGAGTTCGGGCGCGCCATGCTGCCGCTGCTGCTGACGGCGCATGAGGCCGCCGAGGCGGTGCGGGAACGCGCCGCCGAGCGCCGGCGGGAGCAGGACCCGGCCATGCTCCGGGTCGGCCTCTGCCCGGCGCTGGGCCTGGGGCCACTGCTCGAGCCGCTGCGCGCCGTCACCGAGGAAGTGGACGGGGCGGCGGTGGAGATCCGCCGTGGCGACGAACCCCAGCTGATCGAGTGGCTGCTGCAGGGCGACGCGGACATCGCCGTGATGCCGAGGATCCGGCCCCTGCCCGACCGCATGCATCACCGGTCGCTCTGGCGGGCCCGCTTCATGGCCTGGCTGCCGGCCGACCACCCGCGGGCGCGGCAGGCGGGGCCGCTGCCGACCGCGGCGATGCGCGACGAGCCGATGATCGGCCTGGCGAAGGATCCCGACCTCGACATCGGGAGCGCCGCGCTCAGGGCCTGCGGCGCCCCCGCGCCGACGCCGCGGCATGTCGTCGGCGGGGCGGAGGAGATGGGCGCGATGGTGGCCCTGGGTCTCGGCTGGGCCCTGGTGCCGGAGGGGAGCGCCGCCCCGCCCGGGAACGGCGTGCGGGTGGTCCAGACCGATCCGCCGCTCAGCGTGGAGGTCGCCCTGGTCTCTGTCGCCGGGCGGCCGATGAACCGGGCGGTACGCCACTTCGACCGCCTCGTGCGCCAGCGGGGCGAGACCATCGCCGGGGCCTGAACCGCACAACCAGGCAAGTGCGGCTGCGCCACGGCGACCTCGCCGGGCGCCATGCAGCAATTCTTGACAATTTCGCTATGGGTGGTGACCTGCGCGGCATGCTGCTGTGCAGCAGGGCTTTTCTGGCCCTGCCCGGGATCCGTGCCTTGGACCTCACCCAGATCCGCTACTTCCTCACGCTTGCCCGCAGCCTGAACTTCACGCGCGCCGCGGCCGAGTGCGGGGTCACGCAACCTGCCCTGTCGCGCGGCATCCAGCGGCTGGAGGTGACGCTCGGGGCGCCGCTGCTGTACCGCGAACGTTCGCTGACGCAACTGACGGAGTTCGGTCGTGTCATGCTGCCCCTGCTCGAGGAGGTCCAGGCCGCGGCGGACGCGGCCCACCGACGGGCGGAGGAGCGCCGGCGCGACCGGGACGAGGCACCGCTGCGCCTCGGCATCTGCGCGTTCCTCGCCATGGGGCCGCTGCTCGGGCCCCTGCGCGAGGTCACGGATGCCGTCGCGGGAGCCAGCCTCGATCTCCGCCGCGGCGCCGAGGCGGCGCTGACGGAGTGGCTGATGCAGGGGACGCTCGACCTGGCCGTCCTGCCGTGCCTCGGCCCCGTGCCGGAGCGCGTGCAGCTCTGGCCGCTGTGGACCATGGGGCTGGAGGCCTGGCTGCCGGAACGCCACGTGCTGGCCAGGGAGGCGGGGCCACTGCCCATCGGCGCGCTGCGCGACCATCCGATGATCGCCCTGGCCACCGACGAGGTCGCCGATGCGGCCAGGGCCGGACGGCTCGGCCGCTGGGGCCTAGTCTCGCCGCCGCGGCACAGCGCGGCCGGGCCGGAGGAACTGGCGACGATGGTCGCCCTTGGCCTCGGCTGGGGCATGGTGCCCGAGGGGACCGCGGTGCCCCCCGGGGTCCGGGCGCGGCCGCTGGTCGGCGACCCGCCTTTGCGCATCCCGGTCGCGCTGGCCGGAATCGCCGGCCGGCCCATGAACCGGGCGGTGCGGCATTTCCACCGGCTGGTCCGCGCGCACTTCGCCGAGGCCTCGGTGGCATGAGCGCGCGGGACCGTCGCATCAGGCCGACGTCCCGTCCCGGGATGCCCGCCCCGGTGTTCGCGCGCCACGGCCGCGGCTGTGACATCGATCGCTGCAAATGATAATCACTGGTTGATGATGCGGGGTGCCACCGACATGGACCTGATGCAGATCCGCTACTTCCTCGTGCTGGCGCGGCACCTGAACTTCACCCGCGCCGCCGCCGAATGCGGCGTGACGCAGCCTGCCCTCTCGCGCAGCATCCAGCGGCTGGAGGAGGCGCTCGGCGGCACGCTGGTGCTGCGCGAGCGTTCGCTGACCCAGCTGACCGAATTCGGCCGCTCCATGCTGCCGCTGCTGCAGCGCACCCATGAGGCCGCGGAGGTCGCCATCGCCCGCGCGAAGGAGCGGCAGCGGGAGGCCGACGAGGCGCCGCTGCGCCTCGGTGTCTGCGCCTTCATGTCGATGGGGCCGCTGATCGAGCCGATCCGCGAGGTGGCGACCCGCGTGGCGGGCGCGCGGCTGGAGGTGCGGCGCGGCCTCGCGCCCGTGCTCATCGAGGGCATCCTGCAGGGCAATTTCGACGTCATCGTCGGCCCCATCGTCGGCCCCATGCCCGAGCGCCTGCACAACTGGCGGCTCTGGTCGCTCGGCCTCGCCGCCCTGCTGCCCGAGAGCCACCCGCTCGCCGCCGAGACCACCCCGCTGCCGGTGACGGCGCTGCGCGACGAGCCGATGGTCCTCTTCGCGCTCGAGGAGCATGCCCCGGCGATGCGCGCGCGGATGCGGGAGCGCTACGGCCTGGGCGACACGCGCTGGCACGCCGCGGCGGCGGCCGACGAGGTCACGGCCATGGTGGCGGCCGGCCTCGGCTGGGCCATGGCACCCGAGGATGCGCCCGCGGCGCCGGGCACGCGCGTGCGGCCGCTGCTGACCGAGCCGCCGGCCGCCTTCGACGTCGTCATGTCCATTGCCGCCGGGCGGCCGATGAACCGCTCGCTGCGGCTGTTCCACCGCCGGCTGCTCGACCGCTTCGCCGATATGCAGGCCGCCTGACCGGGCATTTGCCCGCGCCGCGCCGCTGCGGCAGCCTGCCACCAAAGGTGCGGGGGGGCGGCGGATGCAGATCGGGTTCAACCTGCCGGTCAGCGGGCCGATGGCCGCGCCGGCGGTCATGGCGGGCATGGCCGGCCTCGGCGAGGCGCTCGGCTTCGACTACCTCACGCTGACCGACCACATCGCCCTGCCGGACACCGCCGTGCCGGGCTACCCCTACTCCGAGAGCGGCGCCTTCTACACGCCCGAGCCCGGGCACCGGCACGAGCAGCTGGTCGCCGCCACCTGGGTCGCCGCGCGCACGGCGCGCATCCGCATCGTCCTCGCCGTGCTGGTGGTGCCGCATCGCCCGGCCGTGCTGGCAGCGAAGATGCTGGCGACGCTGGACGTGCTCTCGGGCGGGCGGCTGACGGTGGGCGTCGGCGCCGGCTGGCTCGAGCCCGAGCTCGATGCCGTGGCGACGACCCCCTTCGCCGAGCGCGGCGCCGTGACCGACGAATACCTCGATGCGATGCGCCGGCTCTGGACCGAGGAGAAGCCCGTCATCGCCGGCCGCTACGTGCGCTTCGACGGGCTGGTCTTCGACCCGAAGCCCGTGCAGCGGCCGCATCCGCCGATCTGGGTGGGTGGCGAGAGCGGGCCCTCGATGCGGCGGGCGGCGCGGCTCGGCGATGCCTGGTACCCGATCGGCAGCAACCAGGCGCACCTGCTGGACACCCTGCCGCGCCTCGAGGCCGGGATCGCGCGCCTGCGGCGCCTGGCCGAGGCGGCGGGGCGCGACCCGGCCGCCATCGGCGTGACCTATCGCGTCAAGCGCCACGGCCAGGAGGCGCCGCCGGCGAGCGACGGGCATCGGCGCCTGTTCAGCGGCAGCATCGCCGCGGTGCTGGACGACATTGCCGCGCTGCGCGCCCTCGGCGTCACGGCCTTCGACTTCGACTTCGAGGGTCGCGACGCCGCGCGCGCCGAGGCGGAGATGCGGCACTTCGCCGAGGCGGTGCTCGCGCCGGCGCGTCGCGGCCTTGCTTGACAGCGCCGCGCGGCGGCTTCCAGGCTGGCCGCCGCGGAGGAGACGCCCATGGCCCATACCCAGATCGCCGTCGAGCAGCGCGGCGCCGCCTGCTGGCTGTTCCACGACCGCCCCGCGCTGCGCAACGCCGAGAGCAGCGTGCTCCTCGATGAACTGGATGCGGCGCTGCAGGCTGCCATCGCCGACGAGGCCGTGCGCTGCATCGTCATCGCCGGCAAGGGCGACCATTTCTCCGCCGGCCACGACCTGAAGGAGGGGCAGGAGAAGCGCCAGGGCTTCACCGTGGAGCAGCGCTGGGAATACGAGGAGCGGCGCTACCTCGACTACTCGCTGCGCATCTGGGACTGCCCGAAGCCGACCATCGCCTGCGTGCAGGGCGCCTGCATCGCCGGCGGCTTCATGGTGGCGAACATGTGCGACCTGATCGTCGCCAGCGAGGATGCCTTCTTCGCCGACCCGGTCTGCCGCACGCTGGCCGCCAGCGCGGTGGAGGTGCTGTGCCACCCCTGGGTGATGGGGCTGCGGAGCGCCAAGGAATTCCTCTTCACCGGGCGGCGCATGGGCGCGGCCGAGGCGAAGGCGGTCGGCATGGTCAACCGCGTCGTGCCGCGCGCCGAGCTCGAGGCGGCGACGCAGGCCCTGGCCGAGGACATCGCCGCCGCGCCGCCCTTCGCGCTGCGCCTGACCAAGCGCTCGCTGAACCGCGCCGCCGACATGCAGGGGTTCCGCAGCTCCATCATGGCGCATTTCGACACGCACCAGCTGGCGCACGTGACGGAGGAGTTCCGCCGCACGCGCGAGAAGGGGCTGGCCAGCGCGATCCAGCGCGGCCGGAGCCAGGCGGCGGAGTGACGCCGCGCACAGTGGGAGACAGCGAGGGAGGTTGCCGATGCGTCCGACCGCGGAAGCCCGCGTGGTCCGCCTGGCCGAGGCCGAGCCCGTCGCCTTCGGCCCGCTCGCCCGCTACCAGCGCCTGACCGGCGAGGACGGGCACCCGGTCTTCACCGGGGTCCAGACCTGCGAGCCGGGCTATGCCACGCCGCTGCACTGGCACCCCTATGTCGAGAGCCTCTTCGTGCTGGAGGGCAGCATGGAGGCCTGGACCGAAGGGAGCGAGGCCGCGCCGCTGCGCCTCGGGCCCGGCGACATGGTGGTGCTGCCGGCCTGCACGCCGCATGTCTTCCGCAATGCCGGGCCTGGGGTGCTGCGCATCATCGGCATCCATGCCTCGCCGACGCGCATCGTGAACCGCGTCGAGGATGCGGCGCCGTGAGACGGGGACGCGCACGGAGGGCCCGCCGATGACGCACCGCCTCGCGCCGCTGCTGGCGCCGCGCTCCATCGCCGTGCTCGGCGCCTCGGCCAATCTCGAGCGCATCGGCGGCGTGCCGGTGCGATGCCTGAAGGAATGGGGCTTCGCCGGGCCGCTCTACCCGGTGAACCCGCGCTACGCGGAGGTGGCGGGGCTGCGCTGCCTGCCCGATGTCGAGAGCCTGCCGGAGCCGGTCGATCTCGCCATCGTCGCGGTGGGCGCGGAGCTGGTGGTGGAGCAGCTCCGCCGGGCGCATCAGGCGGGGAAGGTGCGCGCCGCGCTTGTCTATGCCTCGGATTTCGAGGAGGGCGGCGATCCCGCCGGGCTTGCGCGCGGCGCCGCGCTGGCGGCCTTCGCGCGGGAGAGCGGCATGCCGGTCTGCGGCCCGAACTGCATGGGCGGCGCCAACGTCACCGACCGCATCTACAACAGCTTCGTCGCCTCCTTCATGGAGGCACGCCCCGGCGAGGTCGCGCTGCTGACGCAGAGCGGCAACATGTCCTCCATGCTGTACCGCCTGGCGCGCAATGCCGGTCTCGGCTTCTCGCATATCGTCAACACCGGCAACGAGAGCTGCCTGGAATTCGCCGAGTACCTCGACTTCCTGCTGCAGGACGACGCGACGCGCACCGTGCTGGGCTACATCGAGGGCCTGCGCGACGGCGCGTGCTTCCTGCGCACCGCGCGCGCCCTGCGCGAGCGCGGCAAGCTTGTCGCGCTGTTCAAGTCCGGCCGCACGGCCAAGGGCGCCGAGGCGGCGCGCAGCCATACCGCCGCGCTCGCCGGCGACACCAAGGCCTTCGAGGCCGCCTGCCGCGCCGCGGGCGTGGTGGTGGCGGAGGACATCCAGCATCTCGTGGACATCGCGCATGTCCATCGCTTCGCGGCGGCGCGCCAGCCGACGCGCCGGGCCGCGGTGGTCACCGTCTCCGGCGCCGCCGGCGCGGTGCTGGCCGATGGGCTGACCGCGCGCGGCGTCGACCTGCCGCCGCTGCCCGAGGCGAGCCAGGCCGCGCTGCGCGCCGTGGTGCCGAGCTACGGCATGATCGGCAACCCGGTGGACACCACCGGCAACGTGATGAACGACATCAGCCAGTTCGGCGCCGTGCTGGATGCGGTGCTCGCCTCGCCGGCGCATGACCATGTGCTGCTCTACCTGCCGAGCATCCTGCTGCCGCGCGCGCGGCCGATGCTGGCGGGGCGGCCGGGCAAGCTGATGGTGGTGGTCGATCCCACCAATGCCGAGGGCAACCGCGGCATCGCCGAGGCCGAGGGCCTCGCCTACTTCGCCGACATGACCTGGTGCGCCCGCGCCCTGGCCTCCTATGCCGATTGGCGCGAGGCCGTGCTGCCCGCGGTGCCGGCCGGCACGGGCGGCGGCGCGGCGCCGGCGCTGCCGGCGGGTGTCGCGCAGCTCGGCGAAGCCGAGGGCAAGCGCCTGCTCGCCGGCTTCGGCCTGCCGCCCCTGCCGGAGGCGCTGGCGACGACGCCGGAGGCGGCCGTGGCCGCGGCCGAGCGCTTCGGCTGGCCCGTGGTGGCGAAGATCGCCAGCCCCGACATCGCGCACAAGACGGAGGTCGGCGGCGTGCGCCTCGATCTCCGCGACGCGGCGGCGCTGCGCACGGCCTTCGCCGCCATCCTGGAGGCGGCGCGCCACCACGCGCCCGGCGCGCGGATCGAGGGCGTCTCCATCCAGCCGCAGGTGACGGACGGCGTCGAGCTGCTGCTGGGCGCGACGCGCGACCCGGTCTTCGGCTGGATGATCACGCTCGGCCTCGGCGGCGTCTGGACCGAGCTGATGGGCGACGTGCAGCACGCGCTGGCGCCCATCGACGCGACGGAGGCGGCGGCGATGCTGCGGCGCCTGAAGGGCTTCGCGCTGCTCGACGGCTATCGCGGCCGGCCGCGCGCCGATGTCGCCGCGGCGGCGGAGGCGGCGGCCGCGCTCTCCCGCGCCGTGCTCGCCCTCGGCACGGCGGCGCGGGAGGTGGAGGTGAACCCGCTGCTGGTGCGCCCCGCAGGCTCGGGCGCGGTGGCGGCGGATGCGCTGGTGATCCTTTCGGGCGAGGCGCAGCACGGGTAGCGCCAGCCCCTCGCCATTGTCCTCGACGCCGATGACGAGCGGCGTGCCGATGCGCAGCGCCGCGGCCTCGGCATCGCGCAGCGGCGCCAGGATGCGCACGCCCTCCGGCAGGTCGGCGGTGACGAGGGTGAAGGGCGGCGCGCCGCGCCAGGCCGGGTGGAAGGGGTGGTGCGCCACGGTCCAGCTGTGCACCGTCGCCGTGCCCTGCGCCTCGACCCAGTCGTGGTCGAAGCCGTGGCACACGGCGCAGAGCGGGCGCGGATAGTGGCGGATGGTGCCGCAGCCGGTGCAGCGCTGCAGCAGCAGCCTGCCCGCCGCCAGGCCATCCCAGTAGGGGCGCGTGGCCTCGCTGATCTCCGGCACGGGCTTCGGAACCGTGCCCATGCTCAGGCCCTCGCCATGATGGCGATGGTGCCGTCGCCGAGATCGCCATAGCCGGTGACCAGGCCGAGCTCCGCCTCCCTCACCTGCGCCGCGCCGGCCTGGCCGCGCAACTGCCGCACCAGCTCCACCACGTGGTTCATGCCCGCCATGTGCGCCTGGCTGAGCAGCCCGCCATGCGTGTTCACCGGCAGCCTGCCATCGAGGCCGAGCGCGCCGCCCTCGACGAAGGCGCCGCCCTCGCCCTTGCCGCAGAAGCCGAGATCCTCGAGCTGGCAGAGCACGACCCAGGTGAAGCAGTCGTAGATCTCGGCCACGTCGATATCGGCCGGCGTGACGCCCGCCATGGCGAAGGCGCGCGGCGCCGCCTTGGTGAGGCCGAGCCGCGTCATGTCCGGCCGTTGCGTGATGGCGGAGGGACTGTCCGGATGCCCCTCGGCGATGCCGGTGATCAGCACCCGCGGCTGGCGCATGTCGCGCGCGGCCTCGGCGGCGCTGACCACCACCGCGCAGGCGCCGTCGCTCTCGAGGCTGCAGTCCAGCAGGCGGAAGGGGTCGGCGATCATGCGCGAGGCCTGGTGGTCCTCGATGCTGATCGGCCTGGTCATGCGCGCATTGCCGTTGAGAATGGCGTGCCGGCGCGTCGTCACCGCGATCTCCGCGAGCTGGCGGCTGGTGGTGCCGAACAGCGCCATGTGCCGCCGCGCCATCGGCGCGTAGTATTGCGCCGGCGCGATCGCGCCCATCGGCGCCTCGAACTCGCCGACGGTGCGGAATTGCGGCATCTGCTGGATGCGCGCGCCGATGCGTTGGTTCTGCCCGCTGCGCCCGAGGCGCCCGAGCGGCAGCAGCACGTGGCGGCTGAGCCCCGCCGCCACCGCCGCCGCGGCGCATTGCAGCGCGGCCACCGCGCCCGCCCCGCCGAGCGGCGTCGCCGTGGAGAAGCGCAGGTCCGGGATGCCGAGGTTGGTGACGAAATCCTCGGCCACCGTCGCGCCCGAGCCCATGGGCATGACGATGCCGTCGATCTCGCGCGGCGCCAGGCCGGCATCACGGATCGCGGCCAGCGCGGCCTCGAGCTGCAGCGCCAGCACGCTGCGCCCCTGCGTATCGCGGGTGTAGTCGGTGTCGCCGACGCCGGTGACGGCGGCCTTGCCGGACAGCGTGCTCATGCCCGCAGCATTCCCTGCGCCCGCGCCAGCTCGCGCGCGGCGCCGGCGACGATGTCCTCCAGTACCGCCGCCGCCGGGCGGATCGCGTGGATCATGCCGAGGCCCTGGCCGGCGAAGCCGCCCCAGACATCGGCGCGCCCCGCGGCCAGCGCCGCCGCCGTCACCTGCGCCGAGACCATGCCCTGGTAGGGCATCGGCAGCGGCTCGATCCCCGCCTCGGCATAGGCGGCGGCCCAGCGGTTGCGCACCATGCGCGCCGGCTTGCCGGTGACCGAGCGCGAGACGGTGGTGCCCTCGTCCCGTCCCTCGACCAGCGCCTGCTTCTGCGCCTCCGAGATGCCGCTCTCCTGCGTCGCCAGGAAGGCGGTGCCGATCCAGGCGCCCTCCGCGCCCAGCATCAGCGCCGCCGCCACGCCGCGTCCATCCGTGATGCCGCCGGCGCCGAGCACGGGCACGCGCCCGCCCACCGCATCCACCACCTGCGGGATCAGCGCCATGGTGCCGACCGGCGAGTTGTGCCCGCCGCCGTCATGCCCCTGCGCGACGATGAGGTCGATGCCGGACTCCACCACCTGCCGCGCATGGCGCGTGGTGCCGACGACGCACATGACGATGGTGCCGTTCGCCTTCAGCCGCTCCATCCAGGGCGCGGGGTTGCCGAGGCCGGCAGCGTAGAGCGGCACGCGCTCCTCGATCACCACCTCCATCTGCGCCTCGAAGAAGGCGCGGCTGAGTGGCGCGGGGCCGTCGGCATCGGCGGGGTCGCGGTCCAGCATGCGGTCGAAGGTCGCCTGGTCCACCGCAGCCAGGCCCTCCTTCGCCATGAACTCGGTGGCGAAGCGGCGATGCTGCGGCAGCATCTCCTCCGCCGTCGGGCCGCCCGTGTTGGACGGCTTCTCGCCGCGCCGCACCGAGGCCGGCAGCAGCGTGTCCACGCCGAAGGGGCGGTCCGTGAGTTCGCGGGTGCGGCGGATCCAGGCGCGCAGCTGGTTCGGGCCGCAGCTCGCGGCGCCGATCACGCCGAGCCCGCCGGCATTGGAGACCGCGGCGGCCAGTTCCGGCGTGCTCGCCCGGCCCATGCCGGCGAGCAGGATGGGGTGGCGGATGCCCAGCATCGCGCAGACCCGCGTGTCGAGGCCCATGGCGCGCTTCCTCCTCGCTCTTGCGCCCAGCCTGCCGCGCCCCAGCCCCGGCCGCAATCGCGGAAGAAGGGCTGGAGCCACGGCGCCGCCGCCGCCTATGCTCGGCCAGGCTCCGTCGCGGGCCGGGAGGACGACATGAACGGCATCACGAGACGCGGCGCGCTGCTGGGCGCGGCGCTGGCGCTTCCCGCGGCGCGCGCCATGGCGCAGCAGCCCTATCCGAACAGGCCCGTTCGCGTGGTGATCGGCTTCGCCGCCGGCGGCGCGACGGACATCATGGCGCGGCTGCTCTCCCACAAGCTTTCGGAACGGCTGGGCCAGCCCTTCATCATCGAGAACCGGCCAGGCGCCGGCACCCTGGTGGCGGCCGAGATGGTCGCGCGCGCCGCCCCGGATGGCCACACGCTGATGTACGCCTCGAGCTCCACGGTGGTGACGCCGCTGATCAACAAGGGGGCGACGGTCGATCCGGTGCGCGACTTCGCCGCCATCTCGCTGGCGCAGTCCTCGCCGATGATCCTGGTGGCGAACAACGACTTCCCGGCGCGTACGCTGGCGGAGGTCGCGGCGCTGGCGAAGCGGCAGCCGGGCGGGATCAACCTCTCGCATCCGGGGCGCGGCGGGATCAACGAGCTCTCGGTGATGATGTGGACCAGGCGCGCGGGCATTGAGCTGACGCTCGTGCCGTTCAACGGCAACCAGCCCTCGCTGAACGCCCTGATGCGCGGCGACGTGCAACTCGCCAGCGACAGCCCCTTTGCCACCCGGCCGCTGCTCGAGGCGGGACGCATCCGCCCGATCGCCGTGACGGGTCCGCGGCGCTCGCCGATCCTGCCGGAGGTGCCGACCTTCGCAGAGACGCTGCCGGGCTACGACGTCACCTTCTGGTCCGGCTTCATCGCGCCGACCGGCACGCCGGCGGCGATCCTCGACCGTCTCTCGGCGGAGGTGGACGCGATCCTGAAGCTGCCCGAGGTGATCGAGCGCATCGCCAGCTTCGGCGCGGAACCGGTCGGCGGCAGCCGCGAGAGCTTCGCGCGCGTCATCGCCGAGGACTGGCGCCGCCTGGCCGCGGTGGTGGAGGAGAGCGGCGTGCGCGGCAACTAGACCAGGATCCGCGAGCGCTGACTCGCGGATCCTGGTCCAGCTTGTGCTCTGTTCGCGTGATTCACGCCTTCGGGCGTTTCGCCCTTCGGCGATCACGCTCTAGCCGATCCCGCCGCCGCCGCTGCGCAGGCCGAGCGCACGCAGCGCCTCCGCGCCGTCCCAGGGCGCGGTGCCGGTGCCGATCAGCACCAGCGCCTCGGGCGCGCCCCCGCCGGCATGGGGCAGCAGGTCGAGCCGCCGGCCCACGCGCTGCACCAGCACGCGCCCGCCATCCGCCAGCGGCAGCACGCCCTTCGCGCGCAGCACGCCATCCGGCAGGCGCTCGAGCGCGTCGCGCAGCGCCAGCGGCTCGAGCGGGCGCAGGGGGCGCAGCGTCAGGCTGGCGAAGACGGCGCCGTGCCGCGCCGGCGGCGGCGCGATGCGCGGGCCCTCCGCCCATTCGCCGAGCACGAGTTCGGGCGGCAGGTCGCCCATCCGGGCGCGCGCCAGGGCGGCCCGCGGCGCCAGCGGGCGCAGCAGCGCCTCCACCGAGGCCGCCTCCCCGGCCAGGTCGCATTTCGTGAGCACCAGCAGCTCCGCCGCGCGCAGCTGCCGGCGCAGCGTCTCGGCCAGCAGCGGGTCGTCGAGGCGCGCGGCGACGCTCGTCGCATCCGCAAGCACCACCACCCCGGCCAGCGTCAGCTCGGGATCGACCGCCGCGATGGCGGCGATGGCGGCCGGGTCGGCGACGCCGCTGCACTCGATCAGCACATGGTCGGGCGCGGGCCGGCGATCGAGCGCCGCCGCCAGCCCCGCCGCGAGGTCGTCGCCGACGGCGCAGCAGATGCAGCCATTGGTGAGCGCGATCGTGTCGCCCGCGGCGCGCTCGATCAGCGCGGCATCGATGTTCACCGCGCCGAAATCGTTCACCAGCACGGCGAGGCGCAGCCCTGCGGCGCGGCGCAGCAACGCGTTGACGAGCGTCGTCTTGCCGGCGCCGAGGAAGCCCCCCAGCACCGTCAGCGGGATGCGCGTCGCGCCGGAGGCCCTCACGTCGCGGGGAAGGCCAGGCCGCCGACCACCGTGCCCCAGACGGGGATGTCCTTCAGCGCCTCCGGCCGCACCATCCTCGGGTCCTCGCCGAGGACGCAGAAATCCGCGCGCTTGCCGACCTCGATGCTGCCGATCTCGCCATCGAGCTTCAGCGTATAGGCCGCGCCCAGCGTGATGGCGCGCAGCGCGTCGGCGACGGGGATGCGCTCCTCCGGGCCCAGCACGCGGCCCGCGGGCGTGATGCGGTTCACCGCGCACCAGGCGGTGAAGAGCGGCGCCAGCGGCGTCACCGGCGCATCGGAATGGATCGCCAGCGGCACGCCCTCACGCAGCGCCGTGGCGCAGGCATCGATGCGGCGCGCCTTGTCCGGGCCCATGGTCATCGCCGCGTGCTGCTCGCCCCAGTACCAGATGTGGTTGGCGAAGAGGTTGGCGCAGATGCCCAAGGCCCGCATGCGGCGGAAATGCGCCGCCTCCGCCATCTGGCAGTGCTGCAGCGTGTGGCGATGGTCCCAGCGCGGCGTGCGGGCGAGCGCGGCCTCGATGGCCTCGATCGTCACCTCGATCGCCTCGTCGCCATTGGTGTGGATGTGGCACTGCAGCCCGGCGGCGTGGTAGGCGTGCAGCACCTCGCGCAGCTGCTCGGGCTCGATGTTCCAGATGCCGTTGGGCTTGCCGCCGATGTAGCCCGGCCATTTCAGCCGCCCGGACAGGCCCTGGATGGAGCCGTCCGTCATCAGCTTGATCAGGCCGAAGCGCAGCTTGTCGTGCCCCAGCGGGCGCAGGCGGGCGATCTTCGTGATGCCGTCCGCCGGCGCCTGCGCCTGGCCGTTCAGCGCCGGCAGCAGGCGCAGCGGCACGTCGGGCGCGCGCAGCGTCTCGACGTAGTTCGCCACCACCGGGTCCGGCAGGTCGGTGAAGAGGTCGGTGGCGGTGGTGACGCCGGCGCGGTTGGCGAGCGCGGCGAAGCGGCGCAGCGGCCCGGGCGTCGCCATCAGCCCGAGCTGCGGGTTGCCGATGGCGCGATAGACCGCGTACTTCGCCGCCATCTCGCGCAGCTCGCCGGTCGCGGCCCCCCGCGCGTCGCGGATCACGCCCTCGATGTTCGCGGTGGCGAGGCCGCTCCGCTCCAGCACCGGCGTGTTCACGTTCAGCACATGGCCGTTGGAATGCAGCAGCACCACGGGGCGCGTCGTGGAGACGCGGTCGAGATCGGCGGCGCTGACGCGGGTCTCGCCGAAATAGATCGGATCGAAGCCCCAGGCGAAGAGCGGCTGGTCGCCGGGCAGGGCGCGCTCGGCCTCGGCCAGCCGCGCGACCATCGCCTCGATGCTGTCGCAGCCCGGCCATTCGCGGCCCTCGGGATCGCGGCGGGGGAAGAAGCCGGCATAGGCGAAGTTCCAGATGCCGCCTTCCCAGGCATGGCTGTGGCCCTCCACCAGGCCGGGCAGGAGCACGAGGTCGCGGAATGTGTCGTCCTGGCGGACCGGGCCCCAGGCGCCGGTCTCCGCCTCGCCCCCGACGGCGAGGACGCGGCCCTCGCGCACCGCGACATGCGTCGCCTCCGGGCAGGAGGGATCCATGGTGAGGATGCGCCGGGCGCGGAAGACGGTGGTCTCGCTCATGCGCCCGAGCGTGCCACCGGAACGGCCGCCGGGCCAGGGCGAGTCAGTGGCGGAAGTGGCGCATGCCGGTGAAGACCATCGCCAGCCCGGCCTTGTCGGCGGCCGCGATCACCTCGGCGTCGCGCATCGACCCGCCCGGCTGGATCACCGCCGTCGCCCCCGCCGCCGCCGCCGTCTCCAGCCCGTCGGCGAAGGGGAAGAAGGCGTCCGAGGCAACGACGCTGCCCTCGGCCAGCGGGCGGTCGAGGCCGGCCGCCCTGGCGGCGGCCTCGCTCTTCCATGCGGCGATGCGGCTGCTCTCCACGCGGTTCATCTGCCCCGCGCCGATGCCGACCGTCGCCAGCCCCTTGGCATAGACGATGGCGTTCGACTTCACGTGCTTGCAGACGCGGAAGGCGAAGAGCAGGTCGGCCAGCTCGGCCGAGGTCGGCGCGCGCTGCGTCACCACCTTCAGCGCCGCCGCCTCGATGCGGCCCGCGTCGCGCGACTGCGCCAGGAAGCCGCCGGCGACGCTGCGGACCACGAGGCCCGGCGCCGCGGGATCGGGCAGGCCGCCGGTCAGCAGCAGGCGCAGGTTCTTCTTCTTCGCGAAGACCGCCTTCGCGGCGTCGTCGGCGTCGGGCGCGACGACGACCTCGGTGAAGATCGCGGTGATGCGCTCGGCCGCGGCGGCATCCAGCACGCGGTTCGCCGCGACGATGCCGCCGAAGGCGGAGACCGGGTCGCAGCGCAGCGCCGCATCCCAGGCGGCGGAGAGATCATCGGCCACCGCGACGCCGCAGGGATTGGCGTGCTTGACGATGACGATGGCCGGCCGGTCGAACTCGGCGACGCATTCGAAGGCGGCGTCGGTGTCGTTGAGGTTGTTGTAGGAGAGCTCCTTGCCCTGCACCTGGCGCGCGGTGGCGACGCCCGCGCGGTTCGTGCCGTCGGCGTAGAAGCCGGCCTGCTGGTGCGGGTTCTCGCCGTAGCGCAGCGTCTGGCGGAGGATGCCGGCGAGGGCGAGCCGCGGGGGGAAGGCCTCGCCCTGCTGCTGCGCGAACCAGCCGCCGATCGCCGCGTCGTAGGCGGCGGTGCGGGCATAGGCCGCGGCGGCGAGGCGCCGGCGCGTCGCAAGCCGGGTGCCGCCCTCGGCCGCGATCTCGGCCTGCACCTCGGCCAGGTGCGCGGGCTCGGTCAGCACGGCCACATGCGCGTGGTTCTTGGCCGCGCTGCGGATCATCGCGGGGCCGCCGATGTCGATGGTCTCGATGCAGTCCTCGAAGACCGCGCCCTGCGCCACCGTCGCCTCGAAAGGGTAGAGGTTCACGACGACGAGGTCGATCGGCGCAAGGCCATGCGCCTGCATCTGCGCCACGTGCTCGGCCAGGTCGCGCCGGCCGAGCAGGCCGCCATGCACCTGCGGCACGAGCGTCTTCACGCGGCCATCGAGGATTTCCGGGAAGCCGGTGTGCTCGGAGACGTCCTTCACCGGCACCCCCGCCTCGCGCAGCGCCTTCGCGGTGCCGCCGGTGGAGAGGATCTCCGCGCCCTGCGCCGCGAGGAAGCGACCGAACTCCACCAGGCCCGTCTTGTCGGAGACGGAGAGCAGCGCGCGGCGGATGGGGACGATGTCGGACATGGCGGGCGCTTCCGTATTGTGCTGGGTTCGTGCCATGGGGCGGATGCGGGCGTCCCGGCGCGTCCTGCCCTGGGTCAGGTCGACCCGCGCCGTGTGCGAATGGTGAGCCAGTCGTCGACCCGTAAACCGGTCATCTCAGCGAACTCGAGTACATCATCGTAGTACAGCTCCGCCAGCATCTGCACATCCTCCTCCGTGGGCTTCGACGGTACGTTCTCGGATGTTCCAACATGGCGGCGCAGCTGCGGAATCTTTGGAAATCTATCAATATTCAGGAAGTCGGAGATCGACCCCAGAACAGCGCGATCGTCGGAAAGCAGATCTTGGGACCGAAGACACAGCAGCTGCTCCCGCGGGAAGAAGTCCAGGGCCCGGCGTAGTTGCCGAGCGTAAAAGCCCCGCTCCACATGGGCGAAGACCCGCCTCGCTCGGCTCAACGGCGGGCTCGCCATCACCCTGTCCCTGCCGCTGCGGATCGCCTGATCGAACGGCAACGTCTCGACCTTTCTCCCAAAGTACATCCGCCACTGCGAAAACGCCCGCTCGACAGGGTCCCGGAATAGCAGGATGAACTTCGCGTCTCTGTTGTAGGCGCAGATGCGGGCCAGGGAAGGCGGCCAATGAAAGTAACTCGGTCTCGCATCGTACCTGAGAAGTTCGGGTGCAGGTGCCGGATAGAGACGATGAAGGCTGTCGTAATCAGCGCCAACAGACCAGTCTATTTCCTCATCATCGAAGAAATGGATTTCCTTACCTCCGCGTGCGCGGGCCAGAAGGGGGTGCTTCTTGAAGTAGGCATACAGCGCTGTGCTGCCACCTTTTTGTACACCTGCGATGTATACATTTACCAAATGGGGTTGGAGGGTAGTCGGCATGATACACCCCTATGCAATCCGCGCCTTTCGCACCTTGTGGCTGAGTACCCGCGGCACGCTGCCGGCGCAATGAGTGAGGAGGCTTTGCGGAAACGGCGGCGCAACGTCGCTTTTACAACCCCAGCAGGTCCAGCGTCCGCCCGACCACCTTCGCCTCGTCGAACCGCTCGAGCGCCCGCGCGCGCCCCGCCTGCCCCATGCTGGCGCGCAGCGCGGCATCGCCCGCAAGCCGCGACAGCGCATCGGCCAGCGGCGCCGCCTGCATCGGCGGCACCAGCAGGCCCGTCTCGCCCGGCACCACCATCTCGCGCGGGCCGCGGATATCGGTGGAGACCACGGGCAGCCCGGTCAGCATGGCCTCGATCGCGCTCATCGGCAGGCCCTCGAAATGCGAGGGCAGGCAGAAGACGTCGGCGCCGGCCAGCACGCGGGGCACGTCGTGCCGGTAGCCCAGCAGCACCAGCCGCCGCCCGAGAGCGGCCGCGGCACGCGCGAAATGCGGCGCCAGGTCCTCGCCATGGTCGGTCGCCAGCCGCTCGCCCACCACCCAGAGCACGGCGTTCGGGGGCGTGGCAAGCATCGCCTCCAGCAACTCGGGGTAGCCCTTGTGGCGCACCAGGCGCGACACGGCGACGATGACGCAGTCCTCCTCCCGCGCACCGAGCTCGGCGCGGATGGCCGCGCGCGTCGCGGGATCGGGGCGGAAGAGGGCGGGGTCGCGCCCGTTCAGCACCGCCGTCGGTGCGGGATGGATGCCGAGGCGGCGCGCATCGGCGGCCTCCTCCTCGCTGACCGTGAGATAGACATCCGTCACCCGCCCCGCCGCACGTTCCAGCGCCAGCGACAGGCCGCGCCGCCACCAGGGCCCCGGCTGGTTGAACAGGAAGCCGTGGCAGGTATAGGCGATGCGAGGCACCCCCGCGCGCTTCGCCGCCAGCCGCGCCAGCAGGCCGCTGATCGGCATGTGGCCATGCACCAGGTCGAAGCGCTCCGCGCGGAACACCGCCTCCAGCGCGCGCCAGGCGCGCCACTGCGCGCGGGGGTCGAGGCTGCGCGCCATGGGGACGGGAATGATCCGGAAGCCCTCGGCCCGCGGCAGGTCGAGCAGCGGGCCCTCGGCGCAGATCCCCACCACCTCGTGGCCACGGTCGCGCGCGCCGCGCATCAGCGGCACCAGGAAATGCCGCAGCGAGAAGTCGACGTTGATGACTTCTGCGATCTTCAGGCGGGCGATCGTCAAGGGAGCGATCCCGGGGGCGGGGCCCGAGGCGTCACGCCTCGCGCGCCGGCCCCTCGGCGGGCGGCTCGGGCGCCGGCGCCTCGCGCGCCGCAGCGCCGGGCTCGCGCGTGCCCGGCCCGGCGGCCTGGATGCGGCCGATCGCCCATTGCACGGTGTCGGTCCCCGGCTCGGCGGTCAGCACCACCTGGCTTGTGCGCTTGGCCTCGGCGCCGCCGAGATAGATGCTCTCCTCCACCGAGACGCGGGCGCCGGTGGCGCGCAGCCGCCAGCCCTGGCCGGAGGGCAGGCGCAGCAGCGCGCCCTCGCCGTCCTGCTGCAGGCTGGCCACCACCGCCGGGTGCAGGTGGAAGCGCACGGCGAAGCCGGCCGGGCGGGCGCCGTTCTGCTCGAGCAGCTCGATCACGTCCTCGCCGCGCAGGTCGTCGCCGGTCGGCGCCAGGTAGAGGCGGCGGCGATGCACCGCGCCGAAGGGGCGGCGCCAGCCGTCATGCGTGGCGTCCAGCCACTGCG
>CAYNYQ010000028.1:0-25934 GCA_964401305.1 uncultured Acetobacteraceae bacterium
ACCGCCAGCACGAGGGAGAGCAGCCCGAGCCCCGCCTGCGCCGCGAAGAGCAGCCGGCGCCGGTCCAGCACATCGGCCAGCGCCCCGGCCGGCAGCGCCAGCAGCACCACCGGCAGCGCCGCGGCCGCCTGCACGGCGGCGACGAGCGTCGCGGAGGGCGAGAGCTCGGTCATCGTCCAGCCGAGGCCGACATCGCGCATCCAGGTGCCGATGTTCGCCACCAGCGTCGCGCCCCAGAGCAGGGCGAAGGCGCGGTGCGCGAAGGGTGCGAAGGCGCCCGGCGGCGGCCCGGCCTGGGTCGGGGGCGCGGGCCGCGGCGTCGCGTCCATGCGCCTCAGACCGCCCAGCAGGCGCAGCCGAGCGCGCCCCAGAAGCCGGCGCGCCCGGCATCGCGCACCGGCACGGCGCGGCGCCAGGCGTGGTCATGGCCGTGCACCGCGCATTCCGTGCCGCAGCCACAGGCGGCGGCGAGGCGCTGCGTCACCGCCTCGGCGCGGAGCTCGCGGCGGCGCGCGCTCCAATGCCCGCCGAAGGCCCGCACCGGCGACCAGTCGGGGGCGGCCGGCGGCAGCGGCGGGGCGAGGCCGGCGAATTCCTCGGCGCCATGCACGACGCGGCCGCCGAGCAGGGTCAGCACGCTCTCGATGCCGCCGATGCGCTCCTCCGGCACCGCGAAGAAGTCCTCGGTCAGCAGGGCGAGGTCCGCGAGCTGGCCGGGCGCGATCCGGCCCTTCCTGCCGACCTCGGAGGAGAACCAGGTGTTCGCCTCGGTCCAGAGCCGCAGCGCCTGCTCGCGGCCGATGCGCCGGTGCGGCGGCGTCAGGCGCAGGCCGCCCACCGTCCGCCCGGTGGCGAGCCAGGCGAGCGCGGTCCAGGGATTGTAGGAGGCGACGCGCGTCGCGTCCGTCCCCGCGCCGACCGGCAGCCCGGCCTCCAGCATGCGGGCGACGGGCGGCGTCTCCTCGGCGGCGCGGGGGCCGTAGCGCTCGGCGAAGTACGCGCCCTGGAAGGCCATCCGGTGCTGGATGGCGACGCCGCCGCCCATGGCCGCGATGCGGTCCATGCTGCGGGCCGAGATCGTCTCGGCATGGTCGAAGAACCAGTGGAGGCCGGTCAGCGGGATGTCGCGATGCACCCGCTCGAAGGCGTCGAGGGCGCGGCTGATCGTCTCGTCGTAGGTGGCGTGCAGGCGGAAGGGCCAGCGGTGCTCCGCCAGGATGCGCACCACCGCCTCGAGCTGGCCTTCCATCGCCGCCGGCAGTTCCGGCCGCGGCTCGCGGAAATCCTCGAAGTCGGCGGCGCTGAAGACCAGCATCTCGCCGGCGCCGTTGTGGCGGTAGAGGTCGTCGCCCTGGCCGGGCCGCACCATGCCGGCCCAGCGGCGGAAATCCCCGGCCTCGGCCCCCTTGTTCTGGGTGAAGAGGTTGTAGGCGATGCGCAGCGTGAGCTGGCCCTCGCGGGCCAGCGCCTCGATGACGGCGTAGTCCTCCGGGTAGTTCTGGAAGCCGCCGCCGGCATCGATCGCCGAGGTCACGCCGAGTCGGTTCAGCTCGCGCATGAAGTGCCGGGTCGAGAGCGCCTGCAGCTCGGGCGGCAGCTTCGGCCCGGCGGCCAGCGTGGCGTAGAGGATCAGCGCATTGGGCTTCGCCAGCAGCAGGCCGGTGGGCTCGCCCCGCGCGTCGCGTTCGATCACGCCGCCCGGCGGGTCGGGCGTGTCCCGCGTGTAGCCGACGGCCCGCAGCGCCGCCCGGTTCAGCAGCGCGCGGTCGTAGAGATGCAGGATGAAGACCGGCGTCTCCGGCGCGGCGGCATTGATCTCCTCGAGCGTCGGCAGGCGCTTCTCCGGCCATTGATGCTCGACGAAGCCGCCCACCACGCGCACCCATTGCGGCGGCGGCGTGCGGGCGGCCTGCGCGCGCAGCATGGCCATGGCGTCGGCGAGCGTCGGCACGCCGTCCCAGCGCAGCTCCATCAGGTAGTTCAGCCCGCCGCGGATGACGTGGATATGGCTGTCGATCAGGCCGGGGATGGCGCGCCGGCCGCCGGCATCCAGCACCTGCGTCGCTGGGCCGGCGAGAGGCAGGATCTCGCGCGCGGTACCCAGGGCGAGGACGCGGCCGTCGCGGATCGCCACCGCCTCCGCCTCGGGGGCGGCGGGATCGAGCGTGGTGATCCGGGCGTCGTGCAGGATGAGGTCGGGTGCGGCGGTCATGCGCGGCTGTCCTCCGGCACGGGGGCGGGCCTCGGCGCCGCCGCGTGGAAGGTCTTGGCGTGTCCCATCCAGCCGAGCGCGGCGGGATGGCCGCGCAGCCAGGTCACCGCCGTCTCGCCCGCCAGCATGCCGAGCAGGCCGAGCAGCGCCACGATCGGCGGCGCCGGCGAGCGCACGCCGAGCAGCGCATAGGCGATGCCGACCGCAAGGCCGATGCCGAGGGAGAGCAGATAGGTCATGCGCGGCATCCCGGGCCGGTCGGCGGCAAGCCGCCTGGTGCGTTCATGGCGGCGCGCCCGGACGGCACGGGCCGCCCGGGCGGAAGCGACGATCAGTGTCCGCCCTCGGCGGCGCCGAACATGGTCTTGGCGTAGATGATGCCGAGGCCGTAGCCGCCGCCGAAACGCTTGGCGATGCCGGTGGTCAGGTCGTAGGTCTCGCCCCGCGCCCAGTCGCGCTGCAGCTCGAGCAGGTATTGCAGGCTGGTCATCGGCCGCGCGCCGGCCTGGATCATGCGCTGCATGGCGCGCTCATGCGCCTCCTCCGTCACGTCGCCGCAGGCATCCGCGATCACGTAGACCTCGAAGCCCTGGTCGATGGCCGAGAGCGTCGGGCCGACGATGCAGACGCTGGTCCAGAGGCCGGCGATGACCAGCCGGCCCTTGCCGATGCGGTTCACCTCGCGGATCACCGCCGCATCCTCCCAGGTGTTCATGGAGGTGCGGTCGAAGGCGTCCTGGCCGGCGAAGGCGGCGCTGATCTCGGGGAAGATCGGGCCGCTGAAGGTCTTCTCGGCCACCGTAGTCAGGATGGTGCTGACCTTGAAGCCGGCAGCGGCCTCGGCGACAAGGGCGACGTTGGAGCGCAGCAGGACCGGGTCGATGGACTTGGTGGCGAAGGCCATCTGCGACTGGTGGTCGATCAGGATCAGCGTGTGATCGGCCGGGTTCAGCAGCAGCTTGCCTGGCGTGGGGGCGGCCGTTGGCATCTCGGGTCTCCGTGGTGGAAGGGCGGCCCCGCCGCCCGAGCGCCCCGGATATGGTTGCTCGGTACCCGCCGTCTTTCACGAATCTTGCTATCTTTTCATCCGGGCGATGGCAGCCTTGCGGCGCCGACCTGGAGCCCGGATCGACCTGTCGATGCCTGCCGGGCCACCCTTGGTCCGCCCTCGCCCCCTTGGTGGCCCTTTGGTTCGGCTGAACTGCAGGTCGCCGGATCCGGCGTGCTGCTGGCGGTTGCGGGCACCGTGCCCCAGCCGGCGCGCATTGGCGGTGGAGCACCCCATCCTCTGCATCGGTCGTCAGCCGGGACAACCGCTTCGATTCGAGCGGCAGGGGCGGGGAGCAAGCCGGTCGAGGCGTTCATCGGCCTCGGCCGGCACCCCATCTCCAGTGACGCCGGGACGGACGCCGTTACCGCTGGTGGTACGGCCCGAGATCCCAGGGCCGGCGCCCGGCCTCGGCCAGCGCATCGACGCGGCTCAGGCCGATATCCTTCAGCATGCGGTCGTCGAGGCCTTCCAGGCTGCGGCGCGTCAGCATCGCCTGCAACATGGCGCGCAGCGCCACGACGAGGCCCGTCGCGCTGCCGGCACTCCGCGCCTGGCACCGGCGGATGGCGGCTGCCGTCATGCGGATGGTCGGCTCGTCGTCACCCGGCGCCGCGGCGCCGAGGACGCGCCGGGGCGCCCGGGATGCGGGCAGGCTCGGCTGCGGAAAGCCGGCCGGGCTCATGAGGGTGTCGGACATCTCGGTGCTCCGTGTCTGCCCCGCGGCAAGGCGCCTCGGGATCGCAGGCCGAGGATCGCTCCCGCCCCGGGGCTGCGCGCAGTGGCACCGTCGTGCAGATGGTTGCATCTCGCGGCACGGCCTGGTGCCCGCGTGGCGCGCCGAGATCAGTCGCCCTGCAGCAGGTCCGCGAAGGCGCCGCGCAGGGAAGCGAGGGCGGATCGCCGCGGCCCGTCGCGCGGTTCCACCGCGGCCAGGGTGCCCTCGTCGATCGCAAGCGATTGTTCCGGCGAGACCTGCAGTAACCAGGGCGCGCCGGCGGGATGCGTGGCGATCGGCGCCAGCGCCGCCGCGACCCGTGCCTGCCACGTCTCCACCGGCTGCCCGCGCAGGCGCGCCACCGCGGCGGCGTGCCGGGCGAAGGACGGGCCCGGCGCGCGGCCCAGGCGAAAGGCGACGGTGCGGCTTGCCGTCGGCGCCCCGCCGGGCGACGAGGCGCGAACCAGGAGAAGCCCGTCGATCACCACCGGCCGACCGGCATTCCCGGCCCAGTAGGCGAAGCTGCCAAGGCCAGCGCGCGGGCGGGTCTGGCGCGCGGTCAGCCAGAGCTGGCCGTCGTCGAAATGCGCCTCGCCTTCGGCCTCCCACCCCGACGCCGCGCCGAGGCGCATCGCCGGCCCCGCCGGACCATGCCCGATCTCGAGCAGCCCGCCGAGCCAACGGCCGGGCGCCGCATAGGGGAAGAAGCCGAGCCAGAGCCCCTCGAAGCGCGGCAGCACCTCGGCCGCGTCCGGCGCAACGGGCGCGGCCGCGCCGATGGGCATGGCGGGCGCCACCTCGCCGATCGCGGCGGCGAAGGCGGGCTCCGGCGCGTCCCAGGCGGCGCGGGTGAAGCCGGGCAGCCGCGCGGCGATCAGCGCGGTCAGGGCGACGAGGCTGTTCTCCTGCGGCCGCACCGCGCCGCGGAACCAGCGCGAAACGGCGGACTTGTCGGCCGCGACGTCCCGCGCGATCTGCCCGCGGCTGAAATTCGCCCGCTGCGTCGCGCGCCGCAGCCGCAGCGCGAAGGCGGCATGCGGCCCGTCCGGCGCGGCACGGTCCTCGGCCGCCGCCGCGGCCGTCTCCTCCGTGGCGGTGGCGGACGCAGCGGCCGGCATGCCCGCCTCGGCCCGGCGGCGGAGGACGGCGCGCAGCCGGGCCAGAAGCTCGCGCAGTTCCACGGGCTTGGTGAGGTAGTCGTCGGCGCCGACCTCGAGGCCCAGCACGCGGTCCACCAGCGTCGCATCACCGGTCAGCATGATGACCCCGGGCCGCGCGGGATGGCCGCTGAGTCGCCGCGCCAGGTCGAGCCCGTTCTCGCCCGGCATGTGCAGGTCGAGGATCACGGCCTCGGCGCCCTCCGCCATCGCCGCATCGAGCGCCCGGCCGTCCGCGCAGGCGGTGACGCGGTAGCCCCGCAACTGCAGGTACTCCGCCACCGCGCTCCGGATGTCCGGATCGTCGTCGACGACGGCGATATGGGCGGCTTGATCCGGCATGCGGCTCGCGTCGGGTGCGGCGGCAGCATGCCCCCGCTCACGGCGGCGTGACAACAAGGCGCGCGCGCCGCTAGAGCGTGATCGCCGAAGGGCGTAACGCCCGCAGGCGTGAATCACGCGACGAAACAACGAGCTAGACCACGATCCGCGATTCAGTCCTCGCGGATCGTGGTGTAAGGGCCCGGCATGGTGACGCCCCCCCTGGACACGGCGCATCCCACCGCCGCGCTTCGACGTCGCTTCGCAAGCGCCTCGGCGCTGCTTGCGACGCCAGTGCTGGGGATGCTCGTCATCCTTGCATGGGGCGAGCTTAGGGCTGGCCGCGCCGCCGTGCTGGAGGCGGTCCTGCGCGACGCCGTGGCCCGGTCCGAAAGGCTGGCCGGCATGCCCGACACGGCGCTCGCGGCGCTTGCGGGCCAGGCCATGCCCGCGCTGCCCGGTGGCGGGTGGCTCATGGCGCGGCGAGTGGAACCCCGGGATGGCACTCCCCCGCCCGTCGGGCCGGCGCGGATCGGCGCAGCGTACCAGGTCGCGCTGGACCTGCCCGGCACGCGGTGGCGCCTCGTGCAGGCCGTGCCGGCCGCGGATGTCGAGCGGGAGGCGCTGCGCATCGCGCTGCCGCGGCTCGGCCTCATCCTCGCGCTCGCACTCGTTCTTGCCGGTGGCTACTGGCTTCTGCTGCGGCACTTCGTCCGGCCGGCGCTGGCGCTGGTCGGCATGCTGCGCGCCGAGGCCGGCGCCGCCGATGCCACCTTGCCGGCGCCCTGGCGGCAGGCGGCCGACCGGCTGGCGGCTGGCTTCGCCGCCCAGAAGCGCCTGGTCGCCGAGCTGCGCGCGGCGGAGGCGCTGAAGTCGGGCGTCATCGCGGCCTCGCTCGACGCTGTCGTCACCACCGACCGCGACCTGCGCGTCATCGCCTTCAACCCCGCGGCGGAGCGGATGTTCGGCTGGACGGAGGCGGAGGCGCTGGGCCGCAGCGTCGGCGAGGTGATCGTGCCGCCCCGCATGCGCCCCATGCACGACGCCGGCGTCGCGCGCTGGCACGCGACGCGCGCGCCCCACGTGCTGGGGCGACGCATCGAGCTGCCGGCGCAGCGGCGCGACGGCACCGAGTTTCCCGTCGAGGTGCTGCTGCAGGCGGTGGAGCAGGAGCCCGCAGGCCTCCACTTCACCGCCTTCCTGCGCGACCTGACACCGATGCGGGAGGCCGAGGCGGAGCTGGCGCGGCAGCGCGATCGCCTGCACCAGGCGGAAAAGCTGAGCGCCCTCGGCTCGCTGCTCGCCGGCGTCGCGCACGAGCTGAACAACCCGCTCTCGGTCGTGACCATGCAGGCGACGCTGCTGGAGGAGCTGGCGGAGGGGACGCCCCTGGCCGAGCGCGCGGAGCGGATCCACGCCGCCGCGCAGCGCTGCGCGCGGATCGTGCGCACCTTCCTCGGCATCGCGCGCCAGCAGGCCCCGCGGCGCGGCCCGGTGCGGGTGAACGAGGTGCTACGCGGCGCGGTCGAGCTGATCGCCTATGGCCTGCGAACCCAGGGCGTGACCCTGGAGGAGCTTCCGCACGAGGAGCTTCCGGTGGTCGAGGCGGACGCGGACCAGCTAGTCCAGGTCGCCGTGAACCTGCTGGTGAACGCGCAGCAGGCGCTGGCGGCGCGGGCGGCGGAGCCACGCCGTATCCGCCTCGGCACCACGCCGACGGCCGAGGGCGGCGTCCGGGTGACGGTCGAGGACAACGGGCCCGGCGTGCCCGCGGCGATCCGCGCCCGGATCTTCGAGCCGTACTTCACGACCAAGCCGCTCGGAGCCGGCACCGGCATCGGGCTCGCCGTGTGCCGCAACATCGTCGCGGCGCATGGCGGAACGCTGGAGGTGGATGACAGCCCGGCGCTGGGCGGAGCGCGCTTCACCCTGACCCTGCCGCCGCCGCCGCGCTCGCACGCCGGGGAGGCGGCGGTGCCGGGCACCGCGACGCCCCCCGCCACGCCGCCGCGCGCCGGCGCACCGCGGGTGCTGATCGTGGACGACGAGGCCGAGGTTGCCGAGACCCTGGCGGCGGCGTTGCGTCGCCTGGGCTTCGTCCCGGCCGTGGCGGCGGGCGCAGCCGAGGCGGAGGCGCTGCTGGCGCGCGTGCCCTACGACCTGGTGTTCTGCGACCTGCGAATGCCCGGTGGCGGCGGCGCTGCCGTGTGGCGCGCCGCCCTTGCCGGGCAGCCGGCGCTGCGCGAGCGATTCGTCATGATGACCGGCGACATGGTTGCCGGGCCTGCGGCGGTCTTCGCCCTCGACCCCGCCCATCCGCCGCCGATTCTCGAGAAGCCCTTCGGCGCGGCCGAGCTGTCGGACATCCTCGCCCGGATGCCGCAGCATCGACGCGACGCGGAGGGTTGATGAGCGTGCGCAGGGCGCAGGCCGATGACGCCGCGCGACGCGCCGCCCGCAGGATCGGCACCGCCGCAGCGACACGCTGGCACCAGGACGCAAATGGCCCTGCGCCGATGCTTCATGCATGGCAGCCGGCGTCGCCGGCAACGAGCGGTCAGAGGGCCCACCCCCAGGTGGACAGCGGTATCCGAATCACGACGACCAGCCCGCCCGGCTGGAAGTCGGTCGCCAGCGTTCCGCCAAGCTCCGTGACGACGCTCCGCTCCAGGAGACGGGAGCCGAAGCCCCTGGATCTGGGCGGCGAGACGGGAGGGCCGCCTCGCTCGGTCCAGGTGAGGACCAGGGCCGGGGCGTCCGCATGCGCGTCGGCGGTCCAGGCGATCGAGACACAGCCATCGGATACCGAAAGCGCGCCGTGCTTGGCCGCGTTCGTGGCGAGCTCATGGAGCACGGCGTGCAGTGCCACCGCGGCCTTCGGGGCAAGCACCAGCTCCGGCCCCGCGAAGCTGACGCGCCGTATGGCGGCATCCTCTGCCGAGAAGGGCGACAGTGTCTGGCGCACGATCTCGCTCAGCGGCGCGCCGCTTCCGGCCGTCTGCGTCAGCAGGTCCTGCGCACGCCCGAGCGCGACGAGGCGGCCCATCAGCATGCGTCGGGCGTCCTCCAGTGAGCGCGCGCACTTGAGCGTGAACGCCACGATCGACTGAACGGCGGCGAACGAGTTCTTGACCCGGTGATTCAGCTCGGCGAGCATGAGTTGCTGTCGTTCCTCTGCTCGCTTGCGGCCCGTGATGTCCGCGACCACGCCGAGGAGATGCGTGGCCTCGCCGTTCGGCCCGCGCAGGGGCCTGCCCTGCAGCCGGATCCACCGCAGCGCGCCATTGTCCATGCGTCGGATCCGACACTCGCTTGCCCAGACCGTTCCCTTGTCCACGGCTTCGCGGAAGCTCGCCGCGACGGCGTCGCGGTCCTCGGGGACGACCCGTACAAGCAGGTCCTCGACGCCCCAGCGCGGCGGGGGCGCGGCAAGGCCGAAGATTTCGTCGTGCAGCGGCGAGAGTTCGGCCGCACCCGTCGCAAGGTCCATCTCCCATGCGCCGAGGCGTCCGACATCCAGCGCCGCGCCCAGGCGGAGCCGGCTGCGGAGGAGATCGTCGTTCGCCGCCTTGAGCTGTCGGTTGATCTCCTTCACCTCGCGCGCACTGCGGAGGATCTCGGCTTCTGCCGGACGACGGAGGTCCTTGGCGGTCCGCGATGCTGTTCCTTCGCGAAGCAGCACATACTCCGTCACGTCCTCCACCCGATGAAGGATGGCTTCAACGGCACCCGCGGGCCCGAGAACCGGTGCGTTCACCGGGCTCCAGTACTTGACATCGAAACCGGCGCTGCCGTCGCGGCGCGGGATGTCGTATTTCTGCAGCCCCATGGCGTCGGCGCCGCGCGTCGCCAGGACGCGTTCCAGCGACGAGATCAGGTCCCGTACCCCTGTCGAGGAAGGGTCCTGGGCGTTGTCCGGGAACGCGTCGAAAAGGCCACGCCCGACGATGTCGCTGCGCTGGCTGGAGGTGGCGGCGAGATAGGCATCGCTCGCGGCCAGGATCGTGAACTGCGGCGCATCCGCCCGCAGCAGGAGACAGGGGGCTGGCACGGCCGCCAGCACGTGGATCCAATCGATGCCTGCAGGCAATGCCGCTGCGGCGTCAGGGCAATTCATTGCGACGTCTGTACTTTCTCGTGGCCGGCAATGCTGCCCTGTAACACTCGGGGATGCGCCCCAAGGACGGCCATCAGCGATGGTCCCGTCATTGTGATCCTGCCTTGCAACGAGGGCTCCGAGCGCCACACGCAAGCACTGCCCTGTCGTCGATGCGGATCCGAAGCCCTCGACGGCGGAGCAACCACGATCCCTTCCTGCGATCGCTGCGTTCACTGCGGAGGCTTCGAATGGGGGATCCCATGCCGTTTCCTGGAAGACTTGGCTGGACGTCGAACGCAGGTCGGGCGCGCACAACGGCGGACGACGTGCGAGACCAGGAGCGCTGCCCGGGGCGGGAGCCGCTCCGCTTGGATTGCAGCGTTCATTCGCTGCCGATGGTGCCGCGACGAACGTGGACTGCGGCAGGAGCGCCCGTCGCGATCTCCCCGGCGAATGCTGCCGAAGGGGGTGGGGTGCCCGATGCCGTGGAGGACGCGGACGGGGTTGCGCGAAGGATGGCGAAGGACGTGACGGCGCCTTTGCAGGTTCCCACCTGCATCCAGGGCCTCGATGAGGTCCTGGGCGGCGGCTTCCTCCGGAGCGCTGCCTACATCGTCCAGGGACCACCAGGCGCCGGGAAGACGATCCTCGCCAACCAGCTATGCTTCCATCATGGGGCCCGCGGCGGAACGGCGCTCTATGTCAGCCTGCTTGCCGAATCGCACGACCGGCTGCTCGGCTACATCAGCGGCATGAGCTTCTACGACGCCGCCGCTGTGCCGGACCGCGTCTTCTACGTCAGTGCCTTCCCGATCCTGCAGAAGGAGGGTCCCGGCGCGCTCCAGCGCATGGTGCTCGAGGAGACCCGACGCCGCGGTGCCACCATCGTCGTCCTCGACGGGTTGTTCGTCGTGCACGACGTCTTCGCTTCGGAACCCGATTTCCGGCGCTTCGTGCACGAGATGCAGGGCATGGCCAGCCTGACGCAGTGCACCTTGCTCATGCTCACGAACCAGGATCGGGCGCGGTCAGCACCCGAGCACACGATGGTGGACGGCTGGATCGAGCTGCTGGACGAGATCCATGCCTTGCGGGCCGTGCGGGCGATCGTCGTGCACAAGCAGCGAGGCACCGACTACCTGCGCGGCCGCCACATGTTCCGGATCACCGGGGACGGGATCGCGGTGTTCCCGCGGATGGAAGCACTGCAAAGGCGTGAGCCGGACGCAAGTGCCACGACCGGCCGGGTCGGCTCCGGGATCGAGCCGTTCGACACCATGCTGTTCGGCGGCTATCCCGCGGCGTCTGCGACCTTCATCCTGGGGCCGTCCGGCTCGGGAAAGACGACCATGGGCCTGCAGTTCCTCTCGGCGTGCACGGCGGAGGAACCCGGCGTGCTGTTCGGCTTCTTCGAGACGCCGGTGCGCCTGATGGCCAAGGCGCGCAGCGTGGGGATCGATCTGGAAGGGCTCGTCGCCAGCGGGGCCATCGAGGTCATCTGGCAGCCCGACGCCGAGAACCTGGTCGACGAGCTGGGCCACAGGCTCGTTGCAGCCGTGCGGCGCAGGCAAGCGAAGCGGGTCGTCGTCGACGGCGTCGGCGCCATCGAACGCGCCATGCTGTTCCGGCAACGTCTGCCATCCTTCATCAACGCCATCAACAATGCAGTGAAGCCACTCGGTGCCACCATGATCTACACGCGGGAGACGTCGGAACTGCACGCCCTCGACCGGCTCGGCAACGACGACATGTCGGCCATGGCGGAAAACCTGATCCTCATCCACTACATCCGCCAGGATCGGATGCTCAGGCGCATGCTCTCGATCCTGAAGGTCCGGGACAGCGATTTCGACCCGGTGACGGAGGAGTTCTACATCACGAGCGAGGGCCTGCGCTTCGGGCCGCGTCCGCTGCCGCTTGGCCGACCCGCCGAGGTGCTCGACGTTCGAGGCGACGCTGCCCCGATCGACGCCGTGCCTCGCCCTGGCACATGACATGCACATGACATGAAGAAGATCCTGGTCGTCGAGGACGAGATCGTCGTGGCGATGAGCGTCGAGATGGTCCTCGAAGCCGAAGGCTACGCCGTTGTGCTGGCAACGGATGGTCGTGAAGGGCTGGCGCTGGCCGAGCGGGAGAAGCCCGACCTGATCATCACCGACCTGATGATGCCCCGCATGGACGGCGCGGCGATGCTGGAGCGGCTGCGCGCATCGGGCGTGACCACCCCGGCCGTGCTGACGACCTGGATCCCGGCCGAAAAGATCGCCTGCAATCCGCGCCGGCACTACGACGTGTTTCTCGGCAAGCCGTTCAGCGACTCCGACCTCATCGCCATCGTCCGACGCTTCCTCGGCGCTCCCTCATCCCCCGACCGGAACCGCGATGGGTGCCGGGGCGAGCGCTAGCGTGCGGGGAGCGCGAGGCCGGGTCGCACGACGAGGGCTGCCGCCCGCACCGTCACCGGCCGGGCGCGTCCTTCACCACGCGCACGAAGGACGCGATCAGCTGCGGCATCTCCGCGGCGCTGGCCGGCAGGCGGTCGGCGGGCATCGTCAGGGCGTCGAGGAAGCGGCCGCGCTCCGTATAGAGCGACAGCGCCAGGTCGTCTCCAACGACCTCGGCGCGGCACACCACGTCCTCGCTACCCGCCTCCTGCCTGCCCACGGCGATGAAGTCCCTGATCTCCTCGATGCCGCCCGCATGCGCCTCGGCTTCGTCCAGGAAGTCCGCGATTTCCGCGCCGACCTCGGAGGGTGGCACCAGCGCCAGGGGAACGCAGCTCCCGCTCGTTTCGAAGGTCGCGGCGCGCCATTGGTCGAACAGCGCTGCGCGCCGCGCCTCCTCCGGCGTCTCGCCGTCCTCCTCGACGGGGGCGGGCGGCAGACCGCCGCGGGCGGCGATCTCGTCCCAGACCGGTATGGTCCAGTCGATCTGCACGCCGAGAAGCACGCCGAACCCGCGCTGCTTCAGATCATCGGTGTCGCCGCGCGGCAGGTCGCGGGGCTCGCGTCCGGCCAGCAGGTCGAGCAGAACGCGCCTCAGCGCGATGGGCGGGAGTTCGGTGAGTGCGTCCGGAGATCGCCAGCCTGGCAGGAAGCGGAGGTCGGCCGTGTCCGGCACGGCGCCCGACCCGATCAGGCTCTCGCCGAGCGCCACCGCATCGGGCAGCGCATCCACCTGCAGGGCGACCGGCAGCGCGACCAGCGCGGCCCAGCCGGACGGGCCGAGCCGACCGGCCTCGGCGAGCGCGAGCAACTCCCCTTCGAACTCCGCAGCCGCCTCATCCCCCTCGGCCTCGCCGATCTTGCGCACCGCGAGGTCCAGCACGTCCTCGCGTCCCGCCGCGAGAAGCGCCTGGGCAAGATCGTCGAAGGCTGATCCGTCCTCATCGTCGAAGGCCGCCAGCAGCCGGTCCGCAATCGGGCCCGGTGCCTTGCCGAAGGCCGGCCGTCCCGCCTCCGGCGCCGCGTCGATGCCAAGCAGGCGATGTGCCTCCGCCCCGCGCAGCAGCTTGCCGCGGTCGACCCAGCGGCGGCGGGTCTCCGGGGTGTCGTCGCGCTCGCGCATCCAGCGGCGGAACGCCGCCCGATCGGCCTTCTGGACGAAGAGCTCGACGCCGGCCGCGGTCAACTCGACCGCGACGGCGCGGTTGATGGCGGCAACCATCCCGAGATCCGCTTCGCCCGGCCGGAAGGTGTCCAGCGTGTCGGGATCGGCGTAGTGCGTCAGCAGGATGGCGTCGATGTCCTGAGCGACGGTCCGAGCGAGCGCCACGGCCTCCTCGACCGGGTCGGCCCCGGCCTTGCGTGTCTGCGGCATTGACGAACACCCCGGTGGAGGCCCGCTTATGCGGCCATCGGGACGGCGGCTCAACCGATGCTCAGGCGGCGCGTCCGGGCTTGGAGGCCTCGGTACCGACCGGCACGCCGAGGGCGGCGTTGACCGCGTGCGACCCTTCCACGGTGGCGCGGATGCAACGGCGAGCGCTTCCCGGCACAGGCACCCTCTCAGGGTCGGGTTGCCGCTTGATTCCACCGCGCCGATGCTCATTTACCATCCCAGCGGATGGTATGGAGATGTCGAGGGGATGGCCGAGCCTGCGCATGCGCTGCGGCCCAGGGTCGGCAGCGACACCGAAAAGATCACCATCAACCTTGGTTATGTCGATCTCGGCCATATCGACCTGCTTGTGCAGGACGGCTTCTACTCGAACCGTACGGACTTCATCCGCACCGCGATCCGCAACCAGATCGAGCGGCACGCCGAGGCGACCCGGCAATCCGTCGCCAGGAAGAGCCTGGATCTCGGAATACGGCACTTCACCCGCGAGGATCTCGAGGCGGCGCGTGCGGCTGGCCAACGGCTCGACATCCGCGTGCTGGGTCTTGCCAGCATCGCGACCGACGTCACGGCGGAACTCGCCCGGGCGACGATCGCCTCTATCTCCGTCCTGGGCGCACTCCAGGCCAGCGCCGCGGTGAAGGCCGCGCTCGCCGACCGCACCCGCTGACCGGCGCAGGCCGCGCTGCTTCCCGCTGAACGCCGTTCCGCGTCCGAACGGCGACCACCCCTTCCACCATCGCCATTCCGCGACGGGATGCGGAGCGAGCCCCGTTGCGATCGGGGCTGGCCCGTGCCCGTTCATCGAAAGCACCAGGCATGAAACCGATCCTTCCGAACGCCATGCTCGAGGCGACCCGCCTTGCCCGGGCAGGCAGGCTGTCCGAATCCTCCGCGCTGCTGCAGCGGCTGGCCCGTGGCGAGACGCCAACCGATGCCGCGGCGACCACGCCGCCGGACGCCGCCGCACCGTCGGCCGGGCGTCCGCCGCGCATCCTCGACGTCGATCCCGTGACTGGCGAGGCCTCGGGTCCGCCGCCCGCGCCGTCAGCGCGCGCCTGGGCGTCCGGCCGTCTGCGCACGGCCACGATGCCGCGCATGCCGCAAGCGTTGCGCGGCCTGCTCGACCGTATCGAGGATGCTGCCCTGCCGCAGGGGTTGGGCGGGCTCGGCCAGGCATCGATGGCGCGCGCCGCGGAGCCCTTGCCGGACGGCGCCCGCTTCCTGGCCGCGTCGTTCAGCAACGAGGCCGGGCGCCGTGACTACAAGCTCTACATCCCCAGCACCTACCGCGGCGGGCCGGCGCCGCTGGTCGTCATGCTGCATGGCTGCACGCAGTCGCCCGACGACTTCGCCGCCGGCACGCGGATGAACGTCATCGCCGAGGAGCACGGCTTCCTCGTGGTCTATCCGCATCAGACGCCGGCGGCCAATGCGCAGAAATGCTGGAACTGGTTCAGCCCTGGCGATCAGCAGCGCGAGCAGGGCGAACCTGCGCTGATCGCCGGCATCACCCGCCAGATGATGCGCGACAACGCTGTCGATGCGCGGCGGGTCTATGTCGCCGGGCTCTCTGCCGGCGGTGCGGCGGCCGCCATCATGGCGCAGGCCTACCCCGATCTCTACGCGGCGGCCGGGGTGCACTCGGGCCTCGCCTGCGGCGCGGCGCGCGACATGCCCTCCGCCTTTGCCGCCATGCGCCAGGGCGCGGCGACGACGCCGCGATCCGGCACTGGCGAGGTCGGCGGCGCATCCCGGCGCATCGTCCCGACCATCGTGTTCCATGCGGACAAGGACCAGACGGTGCATCCGCGCAACGGCGACCAGGTCATCGCCCAGTCCGCGGCGGCGGCCGGCCTGCGCAGCGAGGTGCAGCGCGGGCAGGTGCCGGGCGGCCACGCCTACAGCCGCACCATCCATGCCGATGCCGCCGGCCAGCCGGTGCTGGAGCAATGGCTGGTCCATGGCGGCGGCCACGCCTGGTCCGGCGGCAGCGAGGCCGGATCCTACACCGATCCACGCGGCCCGGATGCATCGCGGGAGATGCTGCGATTCTTCCTCGAGCATCCGCATCGCACCTGGCCTCGGTGACCGTGCCGCGCGGCCACGAATCGAGCAGCGTGCTCCTGGGCCGGAGTGCGTTGCCGAGGCGACCGGACGGAGCAGCGCCCGCAGTTAGGGGCGCGTCAGTTCTCCCCCCGATCGCGACGCTGCGCCAGGGCAGGTCCTGCCACGGCTGCTGCAGCGGAGGCGAGCAGACCGCGGCGGCTCATCGTGCGGGCAGCCGGGCAAGGATCGCGCGCATCTGCACGATCTCGCGCCCCTGTTCGCGGATGATGGCCTCCGCGATGGTCCGCACTTCCGGATCGCTGCCATGTTCCAGGACGATCCGCGCCATGTCGATCGCGCCCTGATGGTGCGGGATCATTCCCGCAACGAAGTCGCGATCGGCGTTTCCCGAGAAGGCGATCGCCATGTCCCGATGCATCGTCTCGTTCGCCAGGATGAAGGCACGCGTCACTGCGCTTGCGTTGGCGGGCAGCTCCGCCGCGCCGTGGCCGGCGTGCCCTCCGCCCGGCATCATCGGCATGGCATGCCCCGGGGCGTGCTGCGGCTGGACCTGGGCCAGCGCAAGGGCGCCGGCGCCAAGCAGCGCGACGGCCGCGGTTGCAGACAGGAACAGGCGACGCATGGGTTCAACTCCGGGTCTTCGACCCGATCACCATGCAGGCAGGGCTGCTGCGGAGCCTCTCCGCGGCATGACAAATCATGTCGCCGAGGCGCGGCGTTCAGGAGGCCTGTCGCGGCAGAAGCAGCCTGGCCAGCAGCCCACCCTCGTTGGACTCGCGCAGTTCCAGGTTGCCGTTGCTGGCCTGCGCGAAGCGCTGCGCGATCGCAAGGCCCAGGCCGGCGCCGGAGCCGCTGCGCGCCGGATCCAGCTGCACGAAGGGCGCCACCGCCCGTGCGCGGTCGGTCTCGGCGATGCCGTCGCCCGCATCCGCCACCTCGACGGCAAGCACCGGGCCCTCGTCGCGGATGCGCAGCCGTACCGGGGGGCGGCCGTGGCGAAGCGCGTTGTCGACCAGGTTCGATACCGCGCGCTTCGCCGCGATGCGACGCAACGGCAGCACCGCGCGTCCAGGGCCCTCGTAGACGACGTCGTGGCCCTGGTCGGCGGCGTCCGATGCGAGGGTCTGCAGGATCGCCGCAAGGTCGGCGGGCCGGACCGGCTCGGCGTCACGGCCTTCGCGGATGTAGTCGAGGGTGCGCGCGATCATCGATTCCATCTCGGCGATGTCGGCCTCCAGCCGCGCCCGGTCCTCGCCTTCCGGCAGGAACCCCACGCGCAGCTGCAGGCGGGAGAGCGGCGTGCGCAGGTCGTGGCTCATCGCGGCCAGGGCCTCGGTCCGGTCCTCCAGCAGACGCGCGATGCGGTCCTGCATGGCGTTGAAGGCCGTGGCCGCGTGGCGCACCTCCTCAGGGCCCTCGGTCGGCACCGGTCGCGGGCTCGGGTCGCGGCCGATGCGGTCCGCCGCGGCCGCGAGGCGCCGCAGCGGCCCGGTGATCCAGCGCACCACCAGGATCGAAACCAGCGCAATCCCGAGCGCCATGGCGACCATCGAGGCGATCGCGCCATGGTCGAGCGCCCTGCCGCCGCCCGCGAGCCAGGGTGCCGAGAAGACGATCCAGCCGCCCCCCTCCGCAGGCACCGCGCCCAGCACGCGATGCCCGGGCTCGGCCTTCGGATCCCAGCCCAGCCGTGCACCGGCGCCGAGCCGCGCCAGCGCTTCGGCCAGGGCATCGGGCGGCGGTGCCGCAGGCAGCGGCGGCAGGCGGTCCCAGTGGATCTCGAGTCCGGGGCGCGAGATGGCGTGCGCGGCCGCATCGCGCGCCGCCTCGGGCAGCGGCGCGACCGCCGCGCGTGCCGCCGCGAGCTGGTCGGCCATGCGGTCCAGCCTCGCCCCGTGCTCGGAGCCCCGCAGCGAGCGCTCGTGCACCCACATGCTGCCGACATGCAGCAGCATCAGCCCGCCCAGCAGCAGCAGCGTGATCCGCCCCGCCAGGCTGGCGGGCCAGGGCGACCTCATGCGCGCGTCACGTCCGCAACGAGAACATAGCCTGCGCCGCGCACGGTCTTGATGAGGGAGGGGCTGTCGTGCTCCGGCTCGATCTTGCGCCGCAGGCGGCTGACCTGGACGTCGACGGTCCGGTCGAAGGGATCGGCGCCGACGCGGCGCTTCGCTACCTCGAGAAGCTGCTCGCGCGAGAGGATACGCTGGGGGTGCTCGAGGAAGGCCATCAGCAGGTCGTACTCCGCCCCGGAGAGATCGACTGCCACCCCCTCGGGGGAGATGAGGTCCCGTCGTGCCGTGTCGAGCACCCAGCCGGCGAAGGCCAGCCGCCGCGACCGCGGGTCGGGCGGCGTATCCGCGGGCGCTGCGCGGCGCAGCAGCGCGCGGACGCGTGCGACGAGTTCCCGTGGCGCGAAGGGCTTCGCGACATAGTCGTCGGCGCCGAGCTCGAGGCCCAGCACGCGGTCCATCTCCTCGCCCCGCGCGGTCAGCATGAGGACCGGCACGCGCGAACGCTCCCTGAGGCGGCGAAGGAGGTCGAGGCCAGAGGCGCCGGGCAGCATCACGTCGAGCAGGATGAGGTCGGGCTGCCCGGCGGGACTGTCGAGAAGCTCCCACATCTCGCGCCCGTCGCGCGCCGCGGTGACGCGGAAGGCGGCCTCCCGCAGCAGACGGCCGACGAGATTGCGCATCTCGCCATCGTCCTCGACGATCAGGATATGCGCCTCCGGGTCGAGGAGGCGACGTTCCGCGTTCTCGGTCATCGGGCCGCGGGGACCGGTGCGAAGCGCGCCTGGATACGCGGCTTGCCGGGGCCGGGCACCAGCTGGACGACGACGCGCAAACCGGGATCGGCGCGGAAATCGCCACTGGCGACCAGTGCCGCGCCATCCGGCCGCGGCGCGAAGGACAGTGTCTGCTGGCGGCCCCCGGCGAGCACGATGGCGGTCGCGGCAGCAGCGCTGGCGGAGAGCGGCCGGTCGTCGGTGTCGAACAGGAAGAAGGTCAGCTTCCCATCCTGCGCGACGAGCTCGCCATGATAGCTGCCGATGTCCTGCATCTGGCCGCCGTTGGGGCCGCGCGAGGGTCCATGTGCCAGCGCCAGGGCCGGCAGCCCCAGGAGTGTCGCGGCGATCAGGCTGCGCTTGGTCGGCATCGGAATCTCCCTGGCTCAGAATGTCTCTGCGACGGGTGCGCCGCCAGCGCGGCGATGCTCGGCCTCGGCCCGAAGCCTTTGCAGCGCCGGGCGACCGAATCGGTGGAACAGAATGGGCGTCGCCAGCGTGTCGAGCAGCGTGGCACTGACCAGGCCGCCGAGGATGGTGATGGCGACGGGGTGCAGGATCTCCTTGCCGGGCGCGTCCGCCCCGATGGCCAGCGGGATCAGCGCGAGGCCGGCGGAGAGCGCGGTCATCAGCACCGGCGTGAGGCGTTCGGCGGAGCCGCGCAGGACCAGGGCGAGGCCCCATCGCTCGTCCTCGTGCAGCGCCAGGTTGAGGTAGTGGCTGACCTTCAGGATGCCATTGCGCGTCGCGATGCCGGTGAGCGTCACGAATCCCACCAGAGTCGCGACCGAGAGCGGCTGACCCGAGATCCAGATCGCCGCCACGGCGCCGATCAGCGCGAGCGGCACGTTGCCCATGATGATCAGCGCGAGCATGGCCGAGCGGTAGCGCGAGAAGAGCACGACGAAGATCAGCCCGAGCGATACCAGCGCGAGGACGGCGATCGTCTGCATGGCCTCCTCCTGCGCCTGGAAGGTACCCTCGAGCGTCGCGGTGTAGCCGGCGGGCATCGGAACACGCGCGAGTTCCGCGCGGATGGCGGCGACAGCCTGCGCCATGTCGGCATCCGGCGTCGTGTTGGCGAGGACAACGATGCGGCGGCGCGCGCCCTCGCGCAGGATCTGGTTCGGCCCGTCGCCTTCCTCGACCCGCGCGAGCAGGCCGAGCGGCACGCGACCATGCGGGGTCGGCACCAGCGCCTCGGCCAGGCGTGCCGTCGTCCGGTCCTCGTCGGCCAGGCGAAGCACCACGTCGAAGCGGCGCGGCCCGTCCAGGATCTGGCTCACGACGGTGCCGCCGGTGAGCGACGCCAGCGCATCGGTCAACGCCGCCGCCGAGACGCCGTAGAGGCTGGCCCGCTCGTGATCGATGGCGATGCGCAGCTGCGGGATCCGCACCTGGCGCTCGACCTGCAGGTCGGCCAGGCCCGGCACGTTCGCCGCAAGCCGGTGGCGCAGCGTCTCGGCGAGGGTGCGCAGGGTGTCGAGGTCGTCGCCATGGATCTTCAGCGCGATCTGCGCCCGCACGCCGGAGAGCATGTGGTCCAGCCGGTGGCTGATCGGCTGGCCGATGTTCACCGCTGCCGGCAGGGCGGCGAGGCGGGCCCGAATGTCGCCGAGCACCTCGGTCCGCGGCCGCCCGCCGTCGCGGAGGTCGAGGTCCAGCTCGGAGGAGTGGACGCCCTCCGCGTGTTCGTCGAGCTCAGCGCGGCCGGTGCGGCGACCCACGCCCTTCACCTCGGGAACCTCCGCCAGCAGCCGCTCCGCCACGCGGCCGAGCGCATCGCTCTCGGCCAGCGAGATGCCGGGCTGGTAGGTGACGTTGATGACCAGCGTGCCTTCGTTGAAGGCCGGCAGGAATGCGCGCGGCAGGAACGGCACGGTGGCCGCCGCCACCACGACGCTACCGAAGGCGAGGCCGAGCACGAGGGGCCTGTGCGCGAAGGCCCACAGCAGAAGCCGCTCCTGTCCCGCCTTCAGCCGGCGCACCAGCATCCCGTCCCCGGCATGGACGCGGCGCATCCCCGGCAGCAGCCAGTAGGACAGCACCGGCGTGACGGTCACCGCGACGAGGAGCGAGCAGAGGATCGAGACGATGTAGGCGATGCCCAGCGGCGCGAAGAGCCGGCCCTCGATCCCGGTCAGCGCGAACAGCGGAAGGAACACCAGGACGATGATCAGCGTGGCATAGACGATGCCCGACCGTACCTCCGCACTCGCCGCGACGACCACCTGCATCACCGGCTCCGGCACCGCCCGTGCGGCGTTCGCCCGCAGGCGCCGGAGGATGTTCTCGACGTCGACCACCGCGTCGTCCACCAGTTCCCCAACCGCGATGGCCAGCCCGCCGAGAGTCATGGTGTTGATCGACAGCCCGAAGGCCGCGAAGACGATCGCCGTCAGCAGGATCGACAGCGGGATCGCCGCCAGCGAGATGCAGGTGGTGCGCGTGTTCAGCAGGAAGGCGAACAGCACGATCGCCACCACGACGAAGGCCTCGGCCAGCACCTGCTGCAGGTTGGCGATGGATTGCGCGATGAAGTCGGCCTGGCGGAACTTGATCCGGTCCGCCACCACGCCTCGCGGCATGCCGGCCTGCAACTCGGCCAGCGCCGCCTCCACGGCGCGGGTCAGGCGGATCGTGTCGGCGCCGGGCTGCTTGGCGATGGCGAGGATCACCGCGGGCTGGCCATCGACCCCCGCCTCCCCGCGCTTGAATCGCGCGCCGTAGTCGATCTGCGCCACCTGCCGCAGGGCAATCGGCTGCCCGTCCCGGAAGCCAACCGTGGCGTTGCGCAGGTCCTCGAGCGAGGTGGTGCGGCCGATGTTGCGGATCAGGAATTCGCGGCCGGCCTGGTCCACGTAGCCGCCGCCGGCATTGACGCCGAACTGGCGCAGGGCGGCGATGAGCTGGTCGTTCGTCAGGTCGAGCGCGTGCAGCCTATCGAGGTCCGGCATGACACGGAACTGGCGCACCTCGCCGCCGATCGGGATGACCTGGGAGATGCCCGGGATGGTCAGCAGCCGCGGCCGCATCACCCAGTCGGCGAGGTCGCGCAGGTCCATCGGGCCCAGCGAGCCCTCCGCCGGCGCCGTCATCGCCACCAGCATGATCTCCCCCATGATGGAGGAGACCGGCGCCATGGTCGGCAGCACCCGTTGGGGAAGCTGCGCCTGGATCTGGCGGAGACGTTCGCCCACCTGCTGGCGCGCGCGCCAGATGTCGGCGTCCCAGTCGAACTCGACGAAGACGATCGAAAGCCCGACGGAAGAGACGGAACGCACGCGCGTGACGCCCGGCAGCCCGTTCACCGCCGTCTCGATCGGGAAGGTGACAAGCTGCTCCACCTCCTCGGGCGCGAAGCCCTCGGCCTCGGTCATCAGCGTGACGGTGGGCTTGTTGAGGTCGGGGAAGACATCCACCGGCATGCGCGCCAGCGTGAACACGCCGTAGAGGCTGGCCAGCAGCGCGCCCACCAGCACGAAAAGCCTGTTGCGCAGCGAGAAGCGGACGATCGCGTTGAACAGCATGGCTCAACGCACCTGCGCGATCAGCGCCGCGCCCTGCACCACCACGCGCTGCCCGGCCGCGAGTCCGGCCGTCACCACCACCCGCGTGCCGTCCAGCGGCTGTACGCGCACCTGGCGGGGAATGAAACGTTCGGCGGTCGCGTGCTCGAAGACCACCTGCGTTCCCTCGGCGCTGCGCACCACGGCGTCGGCCGGCAGCGCGATGCCCTGGACGGCGCGGGCCGTGCGCAGGGTGACCAGGACCGAGGTGCCGACAGGCGCATCGGGCGGAGGATTTTCTACGCGGAAGTTCACCGGCACCGCCTGCTGCCGCACGGTCAGCCCGCGGCCCATGAAGACGAGGTCCAGCACGCGGCCGTCCGGCAGGGTGGCGTTGGCGCCCGTGATTCGCTCCAGCGCCACGCGGTCGAAGGCGAGGGCCTCCACCCACAGCCGGCTCGGATCGACAATCTCGACCACGGTGGTCGCGCTGTCGACAAGCTGGCCGACGGCGCCGCGCACGGTGGACACGATGCCCGGGACCGGCGCAACCAGCGCCTCGCGCCCCGAGAGGGCGGGCTGGATCGCGGTGCGGCGCTGCCGCATCCCCGCAAGCTCGGCCTGGGCGTCCTGGATCTCCCGTTCGGCGACCGTCCCGCGAAGCGTCGTCAGGCGGCGGACCCGCGCTTCCAGGATGGTGATCTGCGCATCAAGTTCGGCGGCGTTCTGGATGAGGCTGCCCCGCTCGGCCGCGCTGTAGGTGGGCGTGACATAGGCCAGCACCTGGCCACGCTCGACCCGCTGGCCGAGCGTCGGGAAGCCCGTATCGCCCGGCTCCAGGCGTCCGTTCTGGCTTGCCTGGACCCGGCCCGAGGCGTTCGGGTCGGGCACCAGCGTCCCGATCATCCGCACTGCGGCCGAGGCCTCGCCCATCTCGGTCAGCTGGGTCCGCAGGTTCAGCAGGCGCTGCGACGGCTTCGGCACGAAGATCGCGCCGTCCTGCAGCCGGCGCGGCGCCTCGCCGGTGACCAGGGCCTGCTGCGCGCCGGCGGGTCCGGCGGCGACGACCGTCGCGAGCAGCAATGCGGCAACGCGGCGCGTGCCGGCGGGCCGGACGTCCACGGGATGGATGACGGGCGCCTCCTCGACCATGGGCGGCAGGGGACGGCGGACGGAGGCGCGCCCGAGCAGGAGCCCGAGCACGAGCAGCCCGAGCCCGATGCCGACCTGGACGATGCCGTCACGCAGCAGGGCCTGCGTCCCGGCCATCGTCGCGGGTGCGGCCGCCGGCGCCGGTACCTCCAGCGTTGCCGCCAGCAGATCCATGTCCTCGCCCGCCGCGGCCGTGAAGACCAGGTCGAGGCGGCCAGGCCGTTCCAGCAGCGGGTGGCGCGCCACGAAGAGGCCGATGGCCTGCCGCTCGGCGACCACGTCCTGGCCATCGATGGTCAGCGTGACGGAGCCGTCGAGGGGGCTGTTGTCGGCATATCGGTCCAGCGTGACGATGAGCGCGCCGGCCGGCTGCAGGATGGCGACGATCTCGAACAGGTCGCTGTGTGCCTCGGTGCGCGGCAGGGCGGTGGCGGTCGCTTCGGGTGCGGCGCCGTGGTCGTGCCCGTCATGGGCAACGCCCGGCCCGCCGAGCAGCAGCAGGCCGAGCAGAACCAAGGCGGCGCCCCGCAGCAGGGCCGGCAGCCGGTTCGGCGCGGGGCGACGGTGCATGGACGGCTCCTGGGTGTCTCCTCCATGCCCCGAGGTGTGCGACGGCGCCGCGCAGCACCATGACAAAGTATATCCGGGCCGAACGCCGGCGCGGTGCGGCGGCACGGTGCCGAGTTCCCAGGCCACGGGCGCGGCGGCCGGTCCTTCGCGCTGGCGCCCGGCGCGTGGCGGACGGCCGACGCGGATGCGGCCAGGTTCCTCGGGCGGGCGGGTGGCGCGTTTCCTCTGGATCGGAACGGAATCAGGCGTAGGCTTGCGGGGCCCGTGGCGCGCTGCGCGCCCGGGCCGCCTGACCGCACAAAACGTCGCGTTTCCTGGGGAGGAAGACAGCATGAACCGCCGGTCGCTGATGCTTTGCTCGTCCGTGATGATGGGTCTTGCGGGGCTGACCCCCTGGCGAGGCGCCATCGGCCAGGCGGCCGGCTGGAGCGCCCTGTTCAATGGCAGGGATTTCGAGGGATGGGACCGGATCGGCGATGCCAACTGGCGCGTCGAGGACGGCGCGCTGGTCGCCGACAGGGGGAATGGGTTCCTGGTGACCAGGGCCGCGCATGGCGACTTCGAACTGCGCGTGGAGTTCTGGGCCGAAACCAGCACGAACAGCGGCATCTTCATCCGGGCGACGGACCCCGCACGGATCACCGCGGCCAACGCCTACGAGGTGAACATCTGGGACGAGCGGCCCGAGCCGAAGTACGGAACCGGGGCGATCGTCGACATAGCGGCGGTCGACCCGATGCCGAAGGCCGGGGGGCGGTGGAATGTCTTCGAGATCACGGCCAAGGGCGACCGCCTGACCGTGGTGCTGAACGGCCAGAAGACCGTCGACGGTGCAAGGGACGCCAGGCACGCGAGCGGGCGCATCGCGCTGCAGCACGGTCCTGGCGTGAGGGACGACAAGGGCGTGCCGAACGACCGCGGCGTGGTGCGCTTCCGGAAGGTGGAGATCAGGCCGATCTAGCCGGTCGGCGCCGGACCGGTGCGTCGACATCGGCGCAACGGGCCGTGCGACCGAGCAACGAGCCAGGCCACCATGCGCGATCCCGTGCTCGCGCATCCTGGTCCAGGGCAGCCCCCGCTCCGGCGGAGCGCGACTGCGTTCCATCAGAAGCAGGGATTGGCTGCACCGATGCCCTGCCGGCGAAGCTCGCGCGCAACCGCAGGCGGAACGGATCAGCAGGGCACCGATAGCCAGGGGGGCCGGGACGATGTCCGCCGAAGCCCGGAACGCGGAGCCGGATCAGGTCCAGCGATCCGTTGGGGCGAGGATGCTCGTCCCAGCGGACGCCGCCCTCGCCCCGCTCTCAGCCGATCTGCACCAGCCGCCCGCCATCGACCGGCAGGGCGACGCCGGTGATGAAGCCCGCCTCGTCGCTGGCGAGAAAGAGCGCCGCATTCGCCACGTCCCAGGCCGTGCCCATGCGGCGGCGCAGCGGCACCTTGGCATTGCGCTCTGCCTCCACCTCCGCCCGCGTCCTGCCCGTGGCGCGCACGCGCGTATCCACCGCCATCGGCGTGTCCATCAGCCCGGGCAGGATGGTGTTGCAGCGGATGCCGTATTCGGCGTTCTGGATCGCCACCTGCTCGGTGAAGGCGAGCATGGCGGCCTTCGTCGTCTTGTAGGCGACATAGGGGTAGCTCTCCACCGCCGCGGCGGAGGAGATCGAGAGGATCACGCCGCCCTGCTGCCGCCGCATCACCGGCAGCGCGTGCTTCACGCTCATCACGAAGCCGCGAAGGTTGATGGCGGTGACGCGGTCGAAGGCTTCCTCGGTGATCTCGGTCGGCGGGGCGTCGCCGCCGGCGATGGAGAGGCCGACATTGTAGTGCAGGATGTCGAGCCGTCCCCAGCGCGCGACGCAATCCGCGATGGCGGCGGCGAGGCTCGCCTCCCGCGTCACATCGGCCTCGACGGCGGCGGCCTCGCCGCCCGCCTCGCGGACCATGCGCGCCGTCTCCTCGGCCGAGGCCAGGTCGCGATCGACGCAGAGCACGCGCGCACCTTCCTGGGCGAAGCGCAGGCAGGTGGCGCGGCCATTGCCGAGGCCCTGGCCGGGGCTCTGCCCGGCGCCGATGACGATGGCGATCTTGTCCTTGAGGCGCATGGCGCGGCGCTTCCCCCGTTCCTGGTCGAGGCGGGAGGGTGCGCGGCGTGCCGCGGGCTGGCAAGGCGGGGCGGCAGGCGCCCCGCGCTCAGCCCTGGCCTTCCTCGCGCGGCGCGCGCGGGCGGCGCGGCAGGCGCGGGCCGGTGCCGAAGCGCTCTTCCTCGCGCGGGCGGCGGTCGCGCGGCGGCGGCGGCGGGGCGGCGAGGTCGGCCTCGAGCTCCCGGATGCGGCCGATGATGGAGGTGCGCAGCGTCGGCGAGGCCTGCGGCTTCATGGCGCGCACGGTTTCCTTCAGCTCCGCCAGCAGGCGCTGCTTCTCCTCGCGCGTGCGCTTGAGGGGAC
>CAYNYQ010000029.1:0-25797 GCA_964401305.1 uncultured Acetobacteraceae bacterium
CCGCCACTACACCGAGGGCTGGGCGGACGGGTTCCGCTTCCCGATCCGCTACTGGCCGCGCCGGCGATGCGCCAGGCCACCAGCCCCCAGGCCCCGCCCGATTCCGCCATGGCCGCATGGCCGCGCGCCAGGGGCTGCCCCCCCGGCCCCTCGCGCAGCACCGCATGGCCCGGCACGGCCACCTCCAGCGCGGCGATCGCCTGGCGCGCGCCCCGCCCCTCCTCGGGCTCCAGCGAGCGCTCGAGCAGCTGCGCCAGCGGCCCGCCATAGGGACCGCAGCGCTCCGCCCGCGCCTCGGCGAGCGGCGGCCCCAGCAGCATCGCGCCGAGGCCCGGCCGCAGCGCGGCGGCCATCGCCGTCGCCTCCGTGTCGCAGCAGAGCGGCGAGAGCAGGTGCAGGCTGCGCACCGGAAGGCCCGACCCGGCCACCTGCCCCGCCATGGCGCCGAGCGCCAGCGCCCCCGCCCCATGCGCCGAGAGGTTCAGGCTCATCGGCCGCCCCGCCTCCGCCCGCCGCCGCAGCAGCGCCAGCAGCACCGCCAGCGCGGCATGCGCATCGCGCTCCGGGTCTCCCATCGCCCTGGCCTGCGCGCGCAGGTCGAGCCAGAGCGGGCGCAGGTAGCGCCGCGCCTCGGCCTCCAGCATCAGGTCCGCCACCGCCCCGACGCCGCCGGCCTGCTTCTGCACCGCCGGCGCCATGCCACCGAGCAGGCTGGTCACCGCCTCCTCGAAGCCCTCGGCCCAGAACACCACGATCGGGTAGATGCCGCGCGCCTTCAGCAGCGGCACCAGCCAGGCGGCGCGCGCGGCCATGGCCGGGCGGCTGTCCAGCGCGTCCTCGAAATGCAGCAGCAGGTGCGGGTGGGTGCCGGCACGCTCGGGGCTCGCCAGCCAGTCGGCGGTGCGCTGCAGGCTCGGCGCCGGGCTCGGATAGGGCCCCTGCTCGATCAGCCGGCCGCGCTCGAGGTTCACGTAGTGGCCGTTGATCTCGATTCGCGGCGTGGTGCTGCGCGGCGCCTGCGGGCTCGCCGCGACATAGCCGCCGACCAGGCGGAAGGCGTCCGGCGCGCGCGCGGCCAGCCGCAGCACCCAGCCATCCAGCACGTGGCGTGCCCAGTCGGCATAGCTCCAGACCGCGACGCCGGGCAGCGGCGCGGCCCCGTCGGCGGGGCGGAAGCCGCCCCAGCCCGGCCCCTCGCTGTTCAGCACCAGGAAGCCCTCGGGGGTCCAGCCGACCACGGCGAAGGCATGCGCGCCCTGCGGCGCCGGGCTCTCGGCCAGCGGGATGCGCCCGCCCGCCTGGCGCACCGCGCCGCGGCCCCAGCCCTCGTGGATCACCGCCGAGGCGAGGATCGCCCCGGTCTCGGCCAGCGCGGCATGCCAGTGGTCGGCGACGTGGCGCAGCCGGCGGTAGCTGCCGAGGCCGATGCCGCGGGCGGCGCGCGCCATCTCCACCGTCAGCTCGAAGGGCCGCGGGTCGCCGGGGTCGTACTGCGCGCCGGCCACGCTGTCGTGGCAGACGCCGTTGTGGAAGAGGCCCTTCAGCGCGCCACGCAGGCTCGAGCCGTCGAGGCCGTCGATGCGCATCTCGTCGTAGTGGCGCGCCATCTCGTAGAGCATGCGGGCGCTGACCGCCGGCCGCGCGGCGCCGGCGGCGCGGGCGTGCAGCACGTCCACCACCGCCGCCAGCGCCTGGCCCGTGCAGGAGCCGAGGTCCCCCTGGTCGCGCGGCCTCGGCAGGCGGTCGGGCTCGGGGATGCACTGGTCCTGCAGCGGCAGGAAGCCGGGCTCGTAGGGCAGGTCGCGGAAATCCGGCGGGTCGGGCCGGACGTTCAGCACCCGGGGCAACTCGGCGGCATGCACCGCGCCGGGGCCGGCGCCCACCGCCGCGCCGATCGCCTCGCGCAGCGGGTCCGGCAGGCCGGGATAGACGGCGGCGGCGAGCGCGGGGTCCCAGCCCGGGCGTGGCGGCATGGCGGCTACACCAGCGGCGCGATCTTCGCCGCGACCCGGGCGAAGCCGGCATCGGTCGGGTGCAGCTCGTCGGCGTAGTCGGCCGGGTGGTGCAGCGTGCCGCGCAGGTCGGCATGCCAGCCGTGCGGGAACTCGCCGGCGGCGACGTTGCCGCCGCAGAGCGAGGCGATGAGGTCGTTCAGCCGGTCCACCAGGGCGGCCACGATGCCGCGCTGCAGGGCGAAGTCCGTGATGCCGCGCTGGGTGCGGAGCGGACCTGCGATCCACTGGTCCTGCCGGGCATAGACCTGGCGCGGGCGCACCTCCTGCGGGCCGCCGAAGGGGAAGGCGTGGTCGTAGCCGTGCAGCACCACGCGCAGGCCGGGCCGCGCCTCGTCGACCTTGATCAGCAGCGTCCGCAACCCCTCGCGCACGAAGTCGAAGCGGCGGCGGAATTCGGGCGTGTCGATATGCGCCTCGGCCGAGAGGCCGGCGGTGAAGGGGCGGACCACCTGGGCCAGCAGGGATTCCCCCGTCTCCTCGTCCTCGCCGAGGAAGTCGTTGCCGGTGCCGGAGAAGAGGAAGGCGCGCAGCCCGGAGACCGACGCCGCGTCCTGCAGGACCTCGAGGTATTCCGGGTTCTCGATGACCATGTTGCGCAGCGTGTCGCCGGCCGCCGAGAGGCAGTTGATGCGGAAGGCGCCGTCGAGCTGGTCCACCACGTCGGCGAGCAGGAAGGGGAACTGGAACCAGGAATCCCCCTCGGCCAGCAGCACCGGCCGGCCGTCGCCCTCCGCGGCCTGGAAGCGCTGGCGGCGGCGCCAGCGGGCGATGTTGTTCATCAGCCGCATGCCCCGCGCGCCGCGGGCAGCGAGCGCCGTCGCCGGCGGCATGATCACAAGGTCCGGGTCGGGGCGCAGCGCCGGGGCGAAGGGAGAGGAGACCTCCGGGTCGCCGGTCAGGTAGCGGGCGATCTCCCGGTCGGGCACCGCGGGGTCGGCGAGCATGGCCTGGAACTGGGCATAGGGGATCGGCGCCGCCGCACCGGTGCTGCCACTCATGCTCTCGCCTCCCGCCCGTGGTCCCGCCGGGGAGCCGGACTTTGCGGCGAGCCTGCCCGCCAGGGCCCGCCCGGGCATCGCGCAAACGGATGATGCGCCGGCCGCCGTGGCGCACTTCGCCTTGTCCGCCCGCACGCCCCCCCTTCCCCAACCCCGCCCCGGGGACAGATGATGGGGGATCATCGGACCGGGACGGGGAAGACCATGGCCAAGTTCGGGCTGAGCCAGCCGCTGCGCCGCATCGAGGACCCGCGCCTGCTGAAGGGCGGCGGGCGCTACACGGACGACATTCCGCTTGCCGGCGCGGCGCATGCCAGCGTGCTGCGCAGCCCGCACGCCGCGGCGCGGATCCGCGGCATCGACACGGCGGCGGCCAAGGCCATGCCGGGCGTGCTCGCCGTGATCACCGCCGAGGACTGGAAGGCCGAGGGCCTGGGCGAGATCCCCTGCGTCATCCCGCTGAAGAACCGCGACGGCTCGAACCGCGCCCAGACCCCGCGCGGCGCGCTGGCGGAGGGCCAGGTCCGGCATGTCGGCGACCCGGTCGCCTTCATCGTGGCCGAGACCCGCGAGCAGGCGCGCGACGCCGCCGAGGCGGTGATGGTGGACTACGAGGAGCTGCCCTCGGTCACCGACCTCGCCACCGCGCACCTGCCCGGCCAGCCGCTGGTCTGGGAGGGCATCGCCAGCAACATCGCCTTCGACTGGGAGGCCGGGGACGCCGCGAAGGCCGATGCGCTGATCGGCCAGGCGGCGCATGTGACGCGGCTGACGGTGGTGAACAACCGGGTCGTCGTCGCCTCCATGGAGGGGCGCGCGGCGGCGGCGAGCTACGACCAGGCGGCGGGCAAGTGGACCCTCCACGCCGGCACCCAGGGCTCGCACCTGGTCAAGGGCCTGCTGGCCAACGTCGTCTTCAAGGTGCCGGAGGAGAAGTTCCGCGTCGTCACCCCCGATGTCGGCGGCGGCTTCGGCATGAAGCTCTACCTCTACGCCGAATATGCGCTGGTCTGCATGGCGGCGCGCCGGCTCGGCCGGCCGGTGAAGTGGACCAGCGAGCGGACCGAGGCCTTCCAGTCCGACACCCATGGCCGTGACAACATCACCCTGGGCGAGCTGGCGCTCGACAAGGACGGCAGGTTCCTCGCGCTGCGCACGAAGAACTACGCCAACATGGGCGCATACCTCAGCACCTTCGCGCCCTTCATCCCGACCGGGGCGGGGACCAAGGTGCTGGCCAGCGTCTACGGCTTCCAGGCGATCCACGCGCATGTGCTGGGCGTGCTGACCAACACCGTGCCGGTGGACGCCTATCGCGGCGCCGGCCGGCCGGAGAGCAACTACCTGGTCGAGCGGCTGATCGACGCCGCGGCGCGGGAGATGGGCATCGACCGCATCGAGATCCGGAAGCGCAACATGGTGGCGCAGGCGGCCATGCCCTACGTCTCGGCCATGGGGCAGCGCTACGACAGCGGCGAGTTCCCGACCGTGCTGGAGGCGGCGCTGAAGAAGGCCGACTGGGCCGGCTTCCCGGCGCGCCGCGCGGCCTCGGCGGCCCGGGGCAGGCGGCGCGGCATCGGCCTCGCCTACTACCTCGAGGCGACGGGCGGCGGCCCGACGGAGCGCGCCGAGGTGCGATTCGCCAGCGACGGTTTCGCGGAAGTGCTGGTGGGGACGCAGTCCACGGGCCAGGGCCACGAGACCGCCTATGCGATGATGACGAGCCACGAGCTCGGCATCCCCATGGAGAAGATCCGCATCATCCAGGGCGATTCGGACGACATCCCGACCGGCGGCGGCACGGGCGGCGCGCGCAGCCTCTACTCCGAGGGCCAGGCGATCCTGCTGACCACCGCGACGGTGATCGAGAAGGGCAAGCAGGCGGCCTCCGAGCACCTCGAGGCGGCGGTCGCCGACATCGAGTTCACCGCGGGCACCGGTCGCTTCGCCGTGGTCGGCACCGACAAGGGCGTGCACATCCTCGACCTCGCCCGCATCCAGAAGGAGCGCGCGGCGAAGGGCGAGCCGGCGACGCTGCTCGACGCCGCCGAGGTCGCCGAGATCAAGTCCCACACCTTCCCCAATGGCTGCCATGTCGCCGAGGTGGAGGTCGACCCAGACACCGGCATCGTCGACATCCCGCGCTACATCGTGGTGGACGATGTCGGCCACGCCATCAACCCGATGATCGTGCGCGGCCAGGTGCATGGCGGCGTGGCGCAGGGCGTGGGCCAGGCGGTGCTGGAGAAGACCGCCTACGACCCGGAGAGCGGCCAGCTGCTCTCGGCCAGCTTCATGGACTACGCCCTGCCGCGCGCCGAGGACCTGCCGGACATCGAGGTCGATCTCATCGAGGTGCCCTGCGAGACCAACCCGCTCGGCGTGAAGGGCGCGGGGGAGGCCGGCGCGGTCGGCTCGCCGCCGGCGGTGATGAACGCGCTGGTCGATGCGCTCTCGGGCGACGGCGTCTCGCATATCGACATGCCGGCGACGCCGGAGACGATCTGGAAGGCGATCGCCGGGGCGAAGCGGGCCGCCTGACCGGCGGCCGGGGCGCGGAGGAGGGGGCGGGGCGGGCGCGGGGCCCGCCCTCCCCTCGGCTACTGCACCACGTAGTCGACCAGCTCGCAGGCGTTCACGCGCCGGCGCTCCTGCGCCTCGCCGCCGGCGAAGACCACGCGCAGGTCGTAGACGCATTCGCCGACCGGCAGGCGGATGGCGAAGCGGCTGCCCGGGCTGACGGTCGAATCGCCCAGCCGGTCAGGGCCCCAGTTCTGCTCCGAGGAGGGCGAGGCGTAGAACTCCTCGATCGTCCGCCGGCTCTGGTTCACCAGGTTGAAGGAGGGGTTGGCGCCGGCCTGGGCCTGGGGCTGGCTCTGGGTCGGCGCCGCGGCGCCGAGCACGAAGTCGGTGATGTTGCAGGTGTTGACCCCGCGCCGCTCCTCCGCCTGGCCGCCCTGGTAGACGACGCGGATGTCGTAGACGCACTGGCCCGGCGGCAACCGCACGATATGGGTCGCGCCCGGGCGGATGACCTCGCTGCCCAGCCGGTCATGGCCCCAGCTGCGGTCGTCGGCGGGGGAGGCGTAGACCTCGTTCACCACGTTGCGCGTGTTGTTGACGATCCGGAAGGAGGGATCGGTCGACTGCGCCTGCGCGGCCGGGGCGGCGAGCAGGCCGCACAGCGCGGCGAGGAGGAGGCGGCGGAGCATGGAAACCCTCCCAGGGCGAAGAACGCGCCCATCCTAATGCGCGTCCCGGGGGACGGCCATGGGGCTGGGCCCGATGGCGTCTTGGCAGCGGGCGCGGGGCGCGGCATCACGGGGGCCGGGCGCGGCCGGCGCCGCCGGGCAGCGCGGCCTCTCCCGGGGAGAGCCCGGGGATGCGCCGGGGATGACACCAAGCGACGGGGCCGCGCCCCGGGGCCCCCGCCCCGCGGCCGGGCGCCGCGGGAGAACGCCGATGTCGGGCTTCGCCTCCACCAACGACCTCGCGGAGAAGACCGTCTCCTTCGACGAGCTCGGCCCCGGCCTCTACGCCTATACCGCCGAGGGCGACCCCAATTCCGGCATCATCGTCGGGCCCGACGGGGTGGTGGTGGTGGATGCGCAGGCGACGCCGGCCATGGCGCAGGACGTGCAGGCGCGCATCGCCGCGGTGACCGATCGCCCGGTCGACCAGATCGTGCTCTCCCACTACCACGCGGTGCGCGTCCTCGGCGCCAGCGGCTACCCCGCGGCGCGCGGGCGCATCATCGCCTCGGACGTGACGCGGGCGCTGATCGTCGAGCGCGGCCAGCAGGACATGGACAGCGAGATCGGCCGCTTCCCGCGCCTGTTCCGCGGCAAGGAGAGCATCCCGGGCCTGACCTGGCCGACCCACACCTTCGAGCGGAAGATGACGCTCTGGCTCGGGGAGCGCGAGGCGCAGGTGATCCATATCGGCCGCGCCCACACCATGGGCGACACGGTGGTGTGGCTGCCGAAGGAGCGCGTGATGTTCGCCGGCGACACGGTGGAGTTCGGCGCCACGCCCTATTGCGGCGACGCCCATTTCACCGACTGGCCGGCGACCCTGGCCGCCATCCGCGAGCTGGGGCCCGAGAAGCTGGTGCCCGGCCGCGGCCGCGCGCTACTGACGAAGGCCGATGTCGCGCAGGGGCTGGCGGACACGGAGGCCTTCACCGCGACGCTCTTCGCCCGCGTGCGCGAGGGCGTGGCGAAGGGCTGGGCGCTCGGCGACATCTACCGCGACACCATGGACCACATGCGCCCGACGTACGGGTCCTGGGTGATCTTCGAGCACTGCATGCCCTTCAACGTCTCCCGCGCCTTCGACGAGGCGAAGGGCATCGACCGCCCGCGCATCTGGACCGCCGAGCGCGACATCGAGATGTGGAAGTCGCTCGAGCACGGGGTGAAGGACGGCGAGATCGCGCGCTGAGAGGCCGCCGCGCCCGGCCTGCTGCGGCCCCGAGGGGCGCCGCGGCCGGGCGCCACGGTCAGCGCGACGGCGGCATCTCCACCGCGCCGCCGGCCTCGCGCCAGGCGGTGAAGCCGCCGCCGATGTGGGCGACGTCAGGCAGGCCCATCTCCTGCACCGCCCGCGCCGCCAGGGCCGAGCGCCAGCCGGAGGCGCAGTAGAAGAGAAAGCGCTTCGCCTCCTGGAAGACCGGCCTGGCGTAGGGGCTTTCGGGATCGACCCAGAACTCCAGCATCCCGCGCGGGCAGGAGAAGGCGCCGGGGATGCGGCCCTCGCGCTGGATCTCCCGCGGATCGCGCAGATCCACGAAGACCACGCCGGGGTCGCCATGCAGGGCGAGGGCCTGGGCGACGGGCATGGTCTCGATCACCGCCTCGGCCTCGGCCAGCAGGGCCTTGTAGCCTTTCCTCATGGGGGCGCGTCCTCCGGCGGTGGCGTGGGCAGGGGGAGTGAAGGCCCGGCGGGACGGGGTGCCAAGGGGGTGCGGGCGCAGGGTCGACCATAGGCGAGGATGGGCCGTGGCCGGAGCCGCCGCCGTGCCGACGGTGCGCGCATGTCCCCAGGGCGACGACGAGCGGCGCGCTGGCGAGGTATCCGCCCGGATGCCGGCGGGCGCCGCGCCTTGCGCCGCGAGATCTCTTGCGTGCAAGATACCTGCCTGCAAGCAACCCTGCCCCTCCCCGGGCCGCGGCGGGACGGATCTTGGACCGCATCGACGACTGCGCCTCGTTCATCCTCGCCAAGGCCGCGCAGGCCGTCTCCCGCCGCGCGCGCGAGCTGCTCGCGCCGCACGGCGTGACGCCGCCGCAATACGCCGTGCTGAAGGCACTGGCGGAGGGCGCCGCAGGCGATGGCCGGTCGCTCACCGAGATCGCGGACCGGCTCGTGCTCGACAGCGCGACGGTCACCGGCCTGGCCGACCGGCTGGAGGCCGCCGGCCTCGCCGAACGCCGCGCCGATGCGGGCGGCGACCGGCGCGTCAGCCGCCTGCACCTCACCGCGCGCGGGCGCCGCCTCGTGCCCGCGCTCGATGCCGCCATGGACGCGCTCAACGGGGAGGTGGCCGCGCGGCTCGGCCGCGGCGCGCAGGGGACGATGACTGCGCTGCGGCGCCTCGCGGACGGGTAGGCAGGGAACGGGCGGGTGGTGTTCGACACGAAGATCGCGATCGTGGTGCGCGACGACCTCGCGGGCTGGCAGCGGCTCAACGTCACCGCCTTCCTGGCCAGCGGCGTCGTCGGCGCCAACCCTGGCATCCTCGGCGAGCCCTACGCGGACGCGGCGGGCAACGCCTACAGCCCGCTGGTGGTGCAGCCGATGATCGTGCTGAGTGCGGACCGCGAGACCCTCGCGGCGATCCACCACCGCGGCCTCGAGCGCGGCGCGCGGCTCGCGCTCTACATCGAGGAGATGTTCGCCACGACCCACGACGCCGCGAACCGCGAGGCGGTGCGGGGACGCCGGCCCGAGGAGATGAGCGTCGTCGGCCTGGCCTTGCGGGAGGAACGCAAGCTCGTCGACAAGATCACCAAGGGCGCGCGCATGCACGCCTGACCGGGGAGGGTCGACCTCAGCCCGCCTCCGCCCGGCGTTCCGCCACGGCCACCCCGGGCGCGCCCTCGGCACGCCGTTCCCGGGCGGCGGCGATGAGCGCCCGCAGCTTCGGCGTCTCCGCGCCCCGGCGGGGGAAGTAGAGGAACAGCCCGGGCTCCTCGATCGCCGCCTCGGGCAGCACTTGGCGGAGGTCGCCGGCGCGGAGCCGCTGCCGCACCAGCGGCTCGAACAGGTAGGCGATCCCGACACCGGCAAGCGCCAGCTCCAGCGCGAAGAGCGAGTCCGACACCCTGGCCGTGCCGCGCACCGCGGCCGCCACGTCCTTGCCGCCATCCGCAAGGTCCCAGGCATAGGTGCCGCCGGTGCTCGCCTGGCGGTAGTTGATGCAGTTGTGCCGCTGCAGCTCGGCGATCGCCCGCGGCTCGCCGCGCGCCGCCAGGTAGGCCGGCGACGCCACCATGATCGCCCGGAAGGGCGGCGTCAGCCGCACCGCGACCATGTCCTCCGCGATCATCTCGCCGAGCCGGATCCCGGCATCGTAGCCCTCGGCCACGATGTCGAGGAGCGCGTCGTCGCTGGCGACATCCACGACGAGGTCCGGATGGCGGCGGGAGAGGCGCGCGACGAGGTCCGTCACCGCCATCGGCAGCGCCACGCGCGGCGCGCTGATCCGCAGCGTGCCGGTCACGATCCCCTTCAACGCCCGCGCCGCCTCGGCCGCCTCGGCGATCTGCCGCAGCGCCGGCTCGGCGCGCGCCAGGAAGCCGGCCCCGGCCTCGGTCAGCGCCACGCTGCGAGTCGTGCGGGCGAAGATCGGCGTCCGCAGCCGGTCCTCCACTAGGCGGACGGCATGGCTGACGGCGGAGGGGCTCATGCCGAGCTCGGCGCCGGCGCCGGCGAAGCTGCGCAGCCGGGCCACGGCGGCGACCACCGGCAGGTGGGACAGGATGTCGCGGTCCATTGCTGAACCATATCGCATGATCCATGCGAAAAGAACCGCATTATCGAATGACCCGCCGGGCGCGATGGTCCAGGCACGGCGCAACCGGGCGCCGCGCAGCAGGAGACAGGGTCATGTCCACCAAGGTCTGGTTCATCACAGGCGCCTCGAGCGGCTTCGGCGAGGCCTTCGCCCGCCATGCCCTCGCCCAGGGGCACCGCGTGGTCGCCACCGCGCGCGACGTGGCGAAGCTCTCGGCCATCGTCGGCCTCGCGCCGGAGCGGGTTCTCGCCCTGCCGCTCGACGTCACGCGCGCCGGCGACGCCGAGGCGGCGGTCGCGGCGGCCATCGCCCGCTACGGCCGGATCGACGTGGTGATCAACAATGCCGGCTTCGGCATCGTCGGTGCCGTCGAGGAGACGCCCGAGGCCGAGCTGCGGGCGCAGATGGAGACGAACTTCTTCGGCGCCGTCGCCGTCACCCGCGCGGCGCTGCCGCAGCTGCGCGCGCAGGGCGAGGGCGCGGTGGTGATGATCTCCTCCATGGGCGGGCAGATGAGCGTCGCGGGCTTCGGCGCCTATTCCGCCAGCAAGTTCGCGCTCGAGGGCCTCTCCGAGGCGCTGGCGGCGGAGCTTGCGCCCTTCGGCATCAAGGTGCTGATCGTCGAACCGGGTGCCTTCCGCACGGGCTTCGCCGGGGCGGGCGTGCTGCGGCACATGCCGGTGATGGCAGCCTACCAGCCCGTGGTCGGCGGCACGCGCGACTTCGCCCATGGCATGCACGAGACGCAGGCGGGCGACCCGATGAAGGCGGCGGCCGCGATCGAGCGCGCGCTCGCCGCCGAGGCCACCCCGCTGCGTCTGCAGCTCGGCCGCGACGCGGTGGAGGCGGTGCGCGGCCACGCCGAGCGCCTGCTCGCCGACCTCGCCGCCTGGGAGACGGCGGCGGTCGCCACCGCCTTCGACGCCTGACCCCGGAGGTCCAGGGTGCCCGGCACCCTGGCGGAGGGTCCAGGGAGGCAGCGCCTCCCTGGTGGAGCGCGAGGCAACGCCTCGCTAGACTCCCGCGCGCCTCGCCGCTGAGCCCTGCCATGCCCCGCACCTACGTCAACCCGCGCTACCCCTCCCCGCCGCCTCCCGCCTCGGGCCAGGCGGAGGCGCCGGTGGTGATTGTGGGCGGCGGCCTGGTCGGGCTGACCGCGGCGCTGGACCTCGCCCGGCGCGGCGTGCGCACGGTGCTGCTGGACGAGGACGACACCGTCTCCTTCGGCTCCCGCGCCATCTGCTTCGCCAAGCGCACGCTGGAGATCTATGCCCGGCTCGGCCTCGGCCAGCGCTTCCTGGAAAAGGGCGTCACCTGGAACACCGGCCGCGTCTATCACCAGGACCGGGAGGCCTACAGCTTCGACCTGCTGCCCGAGCAGGGCCATGAATTCCCGGCCTTCGTGAACCTGCAGCAGTACTACGCCGAGGAATGGCTGGTGGAGGCCTGCGCCGCCACCGGCCTCGTCGATCTCCGCTGGAAGCATCGCGTGGCGGGGTTCTCGGCGCGGGCGGATGGCGCGCTGCTGCGGGTCGAGACGCCGGCGGGCGACTACCGGCTGCACGCGCAATGGGTCCTGGCTGCCGACGGCGCCCGCAGCACCATCCGCGAGGCGATGGGCCTGCCCTTCCTCGGCCAGGTCTTCCGCGACCGCTTCCTCATCGCCGATGTGGTGATGCACGCCCCCTTCCCGGCCGAGCGGCGCTTCTGGTTCGACCCGCCCTTCCACCCGGGGCAGAGCGTGCTGCTGCACAAGCAGCCCGACGATGTCTGGCGCATCGACTTCCAGCTCGGCTGGGACGCCGACCCGGAGGCGGAGAAGGAACCCGAACGGGTGCGCGCGCGGGTGCGCGCCATGCTGGGGCCCGAGGTGCCCTTCGACCTCGAATGGGTCAGCGTCTACACCTTCCGCTGCCGCCGCATCGAGCGTTTCCGGCACGGCCGCGTGCTCTTCCTCGGCGACGCGGCGCACCAGGTCAGCCCCTTCGGCGCGCGCGGCGGCAATGGCGGGGTGCAGGACGCGGACAACCTCTGCTGGAAGCTCGCCGCCGTGCTGGCGGGCGCGGCGCCCGAGGCGCTGCTCGACAGCTACGATGCCGAGCGCATCCCGGCGGCGGAGGAGAACATCCTGAACTCGGCCCGCAGCACGGATTTCATCACGCCGAAGAACGCCGCCGCCCAGGCCTATCGCGACGCGGTGCTGGATCTCTCGGCGCGGCATGCCTTCGCCCGGCCGCTGGTGAATTCGGGCCGGCTCTCCCGCCCCGCCATGCTGCGGCAGAGCCCGCTCTCCTCGGCCGATGCGGGGCCCTGGGCGGGCGGGCTCGAGGCCGGCGCGCCGGCGGCGGATGCGCCCCTGCTCGGCCCGGATGATCGGCCGGACTGGCTGCTGCGGCATCTCGGCGCGGCGGGCGGCTTCACGCTGCTCTGCTTCGGCCAGGCGCCGCCGCTGCCGCCCGGGGTCACGCCGCTCCGTCTCGCGGATGCGCCCACGCCCGGCGCGCTGCAGGACATGAGCGGGCTGGCCGCCGGGCGCTACGGCGCCGGGCCGGGCGATGCGGTGCTGCTGCGGCCCGACCAGCACGTCGCGGCGCGCTTTCGTGCCGGCACGGCGACGCCGGCGGCGATCGGCGCGGCGCTGGCCCGGGCCATGGGGCGGACCGCGGAGGCGGCGGCATGACCGAGGACAGGCTGCGGACCGCGCCGCGCATCCCCGACCCGGACGGGTTCTACGCCGCGCTGATGGAGGCTCACCGCGACCTCGACGCCGAGGCCTCGCGCCGGCTCGATGCGCGGCTCGTGCTGCTGCTGGCGAACCATATCGGCGACCAGGCCGTGCTGCTGGCGGCGATCGCCGAGGCGCGCCGCGGCGCCGGCCCCTGAGCCATCGCGCGCAGAAGGCTTGCGGCACCGGCGCCGCAGCCGATACTGGCGCATCCCGAAGGAGCCGCGCGTGACCACCGAGAGCCCGATCGACCACATCCGGCAGTGGCTGCCCGAGTTCACCGCCCTGCGCCGCGACATCCACGCCCACCCCGAGACCGGCTTCGAGGAACAGCGCACCAGCGACCTGGTCGCCGAGCGGCTCTGCGACTGGGGCATCGAGGTGCACCGGGGCATCGGCCGCACCGGCCTCGTCGGCGTGCTGCGTAACGGCAACGGAAGGCGCATCGGCCTGCGCGCCGACATGGACGCGCTCGACATGCCGGAGGAGAACGGCTTCGCCCATGCCTCCCGCGTGCCGGGCAAGATGCATGGCTGCGGCCATGACGGGCACACCACCATGCTGCTCGCTGCCGCGCGGTACCTGGCCGAGACGAAGCGCTTCGACGGCACCGTCCACTTCATCTTCCAGCCCGCCGAGGAGGGCCAGGGCGGCGCCCAGGCGATGATCGCCGACGGCCTGTTCGAGCGCTTCCCCTGCGATGCGGTCTATGGCCTGCACAACCGCCCCGGCCTGCCGGTCGGCCGCTACGGGCTGCGCGCCGGCGCGATGATGGCGGGGGCCGCCTTCTTCGACATCCACATCCATGGCCGCGGCGGCCATGGCGCGCGGCCGGAGAGCACGGTCGATCCCGTGGTCTGCGGCGCGGCCCTGGTCGCCGCGCTGCAATCGGTGGTGGCGCGCAACGTGCGGCCGCAGGAGACGGCGGTGCTCAGCGTCACGCGCTTCACCGCCGGCGCCGCCTACAACGTCATCCCCGAGCGCGTCGTCCTCGGCGGCACCGTGCGCGCCTTCGCGGTGGAGACGATGCGCCTGGTGGAAGAGCGCATGCGCGCCCTGGCGCAGAGCATCGCCGCCGGCTTCGGCGCGACGGCCGAGCTCGACTTCCGCGAGATCACCGTGCCCGTGGTGAACACCGAGGCCGAGGCTCGGCTGATCGGCGACGCCGCCGCCGCCCTGGTCGGCGAGGCGCATGTCGAGCGCGGCTGGCCCGCGGTGATGGGCTCGGAGGATTTCTCCTACATGCTGCAGGAATGTCCCGGGGCTTATATCCTGGTCGGCAACGGCACCGGCGAGGCCGGCGGCTGCGAGGTGCACAACCCGCGCTACGACTTCAACGACGCGGCCATCCCCTATGGCGGCGGCGTGCTGGCCGCGGCGGTGGAACGCGAGCTCCCGCGCCTGGGCTGAGGGGCGCATGGACCACGACGTCGTCATCATCGACGCAGGGTCCGGAGCGGTCGCGCTTGCCCGCCCGCGGGCGAAGGCCTGGCTGCGCGCCCCCTGGCCGGCCGAGGGCGACCTCTGGCAGTTCGCCACCGCGCTGGAGCGCCCGCTGCGGAACGCCATGGCCGACCCGGTGCTGCGCGGGCGGCTGCTCGGCCTGCTGCCGAGCGCGGCGCCGCCGCATGGGCACAGGGACCTGACCGATGCCGTGCTGCAGGGGCGGCTGCTGGCGATGCGGCTACCGGCGACCGCGCTGCGCGGCGCACGGGTGCGGATGGAATCGCAGGCCGCGGCGCTCGGGCGGCTGCACTACGTGACGGAGGGTGCGAGAGCGGCGGCGATGGCCGCGCTGGCCGGCGCGGGCGCGCCCAAGGACCCGCTGGGGGCGCCGGCCGCGACGGTGCTGGCGGCCTGGTCCATCCGTCGCGGTGTGCCGGCCGGGGCGGCGGCGGGGGCGATCCTGGCGGTCTGCCCGCATCGCCGGACCGGCCCGTGGCTTGCGGCCGCGGGGCTGCTGCAGCGCGCCGCCGCCATGCTCGAAGAGGATGCCGAGACGGCAGCGGCGGCGCTGCGCGAGGCCGCCCGCCTTCTCGGCTGGCGGGAGACGCTGGCGACGCTGGCGCAGATGTCGCGGGAGTTCGAGGAGCGCGGCGTCGAGGAGCCCGCGGGCGAGGCGGCAGAAGCCCCGCCGCCCCCGCCGCCAGACGCGCCGCCCCCGCCGGCGGCGGCGCCCGAACCATCGGAACTGCCGGGGGTCGACGAAGCCCAGACGGCCGAGATGCTGCGCGAGGCGGCTAAGAACGGCACGCCGTTCTGCGAGATGTGCGAAGCGGCACGACAGGCGGCATGAGCGGCATGCGGGACATCGCGCCGGTGCTTGCGGCGCTCTGGCCGCCCGGGGCTGAGCGGGACGAGGCCTATGCCGTGCTCGACGGCGCGCGCGACAGGCGGATCGAGGCCCTGCTGCGGATCTGGGGGCTGGAGCATGTCTGCCTCTACGGCGAGGCGCTCGGGGCGGAGCTGCGCAACGCCGCACCCTTCCTGGTGCGCCTGGAACGCGGGACGGACAGCACGGAACAGCTGATCGAGCGCGCCTGGGGCCATGCCTGGGGCGTCTTCGCGGTGGCACCGGCGGGGACCGGCATGCGGGCGGTGACGCGGCACTGCAGGCGGCTGCTGCGCGTGCTGGACGAGCGGGGGCGGGTGATGCTGTTCCGGTACTACGATCCAAGGGTGATGCGGTGCTTCGCGCGGGTGCGCAGCACGGCCCAGGAGCATGAGGTCCTCGGCCCCTTGTCGGACTGGCTCCATGAATCCACGACGCAAGGCGACGCGGTCGAGCGGTTCCGCGCCGCGGGGCGGGCGGCCGGCATCGCGGCCCCTGCGGAGCCGCGTCGCCCATGACCTCCCACCCCCCACCCTTGCACGGGACGGCCGGCGCGTGCTGACGATCACCGCAAGCCAGCTGGACGGCATCGCCGCCTTGGGGCTGGCGGCCTATCTGCGCGCGCGGTTTCCCGACGATCTCGGGCGCTGCACCGAACCGCAGCTCCTGCGGATGGTGGAAGCGGCACGCGCGGAAGCGGGGCGCTTCCGGATCGAGGATCCGGCCGACGTCCGCTCGTTCCTGGATCTGACCGTCATGTACGGGCCGCGGTTCTTCGAGGAGTCCTGGGCGCAGGAGGTTCTCGACCTCGCCGACTGGGACGGGGCACGGCGGATGGAGGCGCTGCGACAGCGCGTGCGCCGCCGGATTCCGGATTTCCGCTAGGACCGCACCGTGGATCCCAACGCCGTCCGCATTGCCAATCAGCGCCTGTGGGCAGCGCATCCCGAGCTTGCCGGACGACAGTTGACGAACGATCCGGCCGACGCGGCCCTCCGGGCGGAATGGCGCCGCCACTACCAGGACGCGACCGCGGCGAGCGCGCCGCCGCCCAAGGCGAAGCCCGCGCCCGCCCCACCGCCCCCGCCTCCGGTCGCCGCCTGCCCGGCCACCCCGAAGGCCGTGAAGACCGACGACTGCGCGGCGATCAAGAACCACGTGCAGGAAGGCGACATCCTGCTTCGCGGCGAGCGGGGCGACGAGGAGTCGGAGTTCATCGCCAAGATCAGCAAGTGCGCCTACAGCCATGCCGGGATCGTGGCGAAGGACGCGACGGGGAAGCTCGTCGTCGTCGACGCCTATCCTGGGCGCGGCCCCAAGAACAAGAACGCCGTGGCGACGAGCAGCGTCGACGACTTCTTCTGCGGCCACAAGGCAACGCAGGGCATCGTCGCGCGGCCCAAGGATTGCGACGCCGCCAGGAAGGCCGCGACCTGGGCCCTGGATCAGACGAAGGATCCGGACTACGTCTTCGATCTCTTCGATCCGTGGAACAACGACCCCAAGCGGGTCTACTGCGCGGACTTCGTCTACCAGTCATACCAGAACGCGGGCGTTGACCTGGTGCCGGCGAAGATGGATTTCCTCTCGCCGGCGAACAAGACGAATACGCTCGCAGCAGCGCGATCCTTCAATCCGAAGGCCCGCATCCTGACCGACTCGAAGCTCGAGACCGAGTTGCTCAAGATGACGGGCGGCAGCAGCGACTACATCACGCCTTGCCAGGTGGCCGACAGCCCGATGAACGACCGCGCGGTGGAGTTCGACACGGCAGGCAAGGGATCGGGCGCGAGCGGCGGCAAGAAGCTGAAGAACTGAGGGAAGCAGGCATGCAGCCCCAAGCCATCGCCGCGGACCGGTTCTGGGACCTCTATTTCCGCGACCGTTTCCTCGAACTCCGGCGCGGCCCCGCCGGGTACAGCGGCCTCGTCGCGTCCGAAGGCCCGGCCGGAGCCCCGGCGAAGGTCCTGGCGCTCGAGCCCGACCCGGTGTCCGTGGCGATCTCCGCGGACGCGCTGCGCGCACACGACTACGCGGCGGACGGGCGGTTCTTCCTCATCACCCGTCGTCCGGCACGCATCGACCTGGCGATCGCCGCGGTCATCGACGGCACCTATCCCTATCGGGAGCCTGCGCCCTTCGGCAAGGCCCGCATGGCCGAGCTCGCCACCATGGTCCAGGCGATGCTGCTGATGCGCGACGATCTGTCGCTTCCGGCGCTGGAGGCGCTCGGCGCCGAGATCGTGGAAAACCATGCGGCCGCGGACGGGCAGCTGCTGGCCGCGATCGCGTGGTTCCTCGGCGAGCAACGCCAGCGCTCGAGCGCAGGGACGCTGGTGGCCATCGCAGGCAGGGGGCACCCACGCCCGACAGCCCGGCCGTTCGTCGCATCCTCGACCGCCGATGCCGCGCTGTCGGCGCTCTGGAAGGTCAACGACAAGGCGAGCCTGTGGTCGCTCCTCGAGCTCGCGGACCGGAGCCCGGGCGCGATTCGGAAGATCGCGCCGCTATGCGCCCGGCTGCTCTCGACGGAAACGCTGCTGGGAATTCACGCGCTCGACGAGGCCTACCTCCGCCCCGACCACTGGCGTTCGCTGCTGGAACCCATGCGGCAATTCACCGACGCCGAATGGGACATGCGCGATTGCGAGTCGCTCTTCTGGGAGCTTCGCTACACCGCCGCGCAACGCCTGGCGCCGGACAGCAGGGCGTTGCTTGCGGCGCTGTCCCGCGACGAGGTCGGAACCGTGCGGGATGCGGCGCAAGCGAGGCTCGGCGGGACGTGAAGGCCGGTCCTTCCGCAGCCGGGCCGAATGGGCAGCGATGCGGCCCGCAGCCGGGGGCACGCTCCGGGAGGCATGATGGCGCCCGAGCGCGACGCGCCGAGCGGATCGGCACAGCGACACATCGGTGATCGCGGCATGCACGACACCGCCATCATCGGCCTCGGCCCCGTCGGCGCCACCGCCGCCCTCCTCCTCGCCCGCCGCGGCCTTTCCGTCGCCGCCATAGACCGCTCCGCCGCCGTCTTCGACAAGCCCCGCGCCATCAGCCTCGACCACGAGAGCCTGCGCCTCCTCCAATCCCTCGGCCTCGCCGATGCGCTCGCGCCGATCAGCCGCCCCACCCGCCCCACCGAGTTCCGCGCGGCCGACGGGGCGCTGCTGCGCCGCCTGCTGCCGCAGCCGCCGCCGAACCCGCTGGCCTGGCCGGCCAATGTCATGTTCATCCAGCCCGAGCTCGACCAGCTCCTGCGCGCGCGCCTCGCCGCGCAGCCCGGGGTCGCGCCCCGCCTCGGCGCCGCGGTCACCGGCCTGGCGCAGCACCCGGACCACGTCGCCCTCGCGCTCGAGGACGGCAGCACCATCCACGCGCGCTACGCCCTCTGCTGCGACGGCGCCGGCTCCCCCATGCGCCGGCTGCTCGGCGCGGCGCATGAGGATCTCGAATTCGACGAGCCCTGGGTGGTGGTCGACACGCTCGTCGAGGACCCCGCCCTCGTCCTGCCCGAGACCAACGTGCAGTACTGCCACCCCGCGCGGCCCAGCACCTTCGTGCACGGGCCGCGCAACCTCCGCCGCTGGGAGTTCATGATCCTCCCCGGCGAGGACCCGCAGGACATGGCCACGGAAGCCTCCGTCTGGCGCCTGCTCGCCCCCTGGATGAAGCCGGGCCAGGCCAGGCTCTGGCGCGTCGCCGCCTATCGCTTCCATGCGCTGGTGGCGCGGCCCTGGCGCTTCGGCCGCGTCTTCCTCGCCGGCGACGCGGCGCACCAGACGCCACCCTTCATGGGCCAGGGCCTGAACCAGGGCCTGCGCGACGCCGCCAACCTCTGCTGGAAGCTCGCCATGGCGACGCGCGGCGCGGCCGGCGAGGCGCTGCTCGACAGCTACGAGGCCGAGCGCCGCCCCAACGTCCGCGAGGTCATCGCCATCACCCGCGACCTCGGCCGCATCATCTGCGAACGCGACCCCGATCGCGCCGCCGCCCGCGACGCCGCGCTGAAGGCCGAGGCCGCCGCCGGCCGCGCCGACGTCATCCGCCAGGAGCTGCTGCCGCCGCTGCGCGACGGCTTCCTCGCCCCCGACTCCCCCGGCGCCGGGATGCCCTGCCCGCAGCCCTGGCTCGAGACGCCCGAGGGCCGGGCGCGCATGGACGACCTGCTGGGCGATGCCGAATTCCTTCTCATCCTGCGCGGCGACCTCGCCTCGCCCGCCGCGCCGCCCTGGCTGCGGGTGCTGCGCCTCGGCGCGCCGTCGCTGGTCGAGACGGAAAGCGTACTGGCGGCCTGGATGGACCGGCACGGCGCCCTGGCGCTGCTGGCGCGGCCGGACCATGTCGTCTTCGGCACGGCCGGGGATGGCCCGGGCCTCGCCGCCCTGCTGGCCGCCGCCGCCGCCGGCCTGCGGTGACGGCCCTGGCGCAAGGCCCGCCCGTTCCGGATCCGGGCCGCGCGCACCGGCGCCGGCCCGGACCCGTCACGCACTCTGACCCTCGGGGGACCCGCACCATGCCTGCCCGCCGCAGCCTGCTCGCCGCCGCCGGCCTTGCCCTCGCCGGCCGCGCCGCCGCCCAGGGAAGCGCCACCATCCGCGGCACCGCCGCCTACCGCGAGCGCATCGCCCTGCCGCCCGGCGCCGTGCTCGAGGTCGTGCTGGAGGACATCGCCCGCGCCGACGCCCCGGCCGAGCGGATCGCCGCGGCGCGCATCCCGGTCGAGGGCCAGGTGCCGATCGCCTTCGCCCTGCCCTACGACCCCGCCCGCCTCAACCCGCGCGGCCGCTATGCGCTGCGCGCCACGCTCAGCCACGAAGGCCGCGTGCTGTTCCGCACCGAGGATGCCCATCCCCTGCCGGCCGCCGAGGCCGGCGGGAGCGTGGCGCTGCGTCTCGTCCAGGCGCGCGAGCCGGCGGAGCGCCCGGCCGCCGATCCCGCCGCCCTGGTCGGCCCGCGCTGGGCGGTGGAGGGCGTGCCGGGCGCGGCGGAGGCTCATCTGGTCTTCACGGCGGATGGCGCGGTCTATGGCAGCGGCGGCTGCAACCGGCTGCGCGGCGGCTACCGCACCAGCGGCGCCGACGGCCTCGAGCTCGGCCCCCTGGCCAGCACGATGATGGCCTGCCCCTCGCCGGCCGACGAGGCCGAGCGCCATGTCCTTGATGCCCTGGGCGCGGTGCGGCGCTGGCGGGTCGAGGGCGGGGTGCTGCTGCTGATGGACGCCGGCGGCGCGACGCTGCTCCGCCTGCGCGCGGCCTGAGCGCGGCTGGCCGCCGCCACGACAAGGCGGCCGCGCGCGGCCTGAGCGCGGCTGGCCGCCGCGACGGCAAGGCGGCCGCGACCGGGCGAACCCGGCCCCGCCGCGGACGTTCCGCCTCCGCGCCGCCGATCCCCGGCAGGCGGGAGACGACGCCCCCGGATGCCGACCACCTCCCCCGACCCGCCGCCGCGCCGCGGCGTCGCCGCCGCCGCCGCTCCGGCCACTGGACTGCAACTGCTGCAGGGCGCGCTGATCCTCGTCGGCGTCCTCTACTTCGCCGCCGATCTCTTCATCCCGCTCGCGCTCGCGGTGCTGCTCGCCTTCGTGCTGGCGCCGGTGACGCGGGGCTTCCGCCGCGTCGGCCTGCCCCGCGCCGCGGCTGTGCTGCTGGCCGTCCTGCTGGCCTTCGTGGTGCTGCTCGGGGTCGGGGTGATGATGGGGCGGCAGGCGAGCTCGCTGGCCGAGAACCTGCCGAGCTACCAGAGCTCGATCAGCGCCAAGCTCGCTGGGCTCAAGGTCTCGGGCGGGCTGATCGACCGCGTCAGCGCCACCATGGAGGAGCTCGGCCAGTCGCTGCGGCGCGAGCAGGCGGTGGCACCCCGGGGCCTGCCTGGCGACCTGCCGGCGCCGCCCCCCTCCGCCGCCGCGCCGACCGACGCAGCCGGGGCGACGGCGGAGAGTGCCGCCACCCCGCGCGAGCCGATGCCGGTGGTGATCCGCCAGCCCGAGCCCTCCGCCTTCGAGACCCTGCGCAGCGTCGCGGGGCCGCTGATCCACCCGCTCGCCACCAGCGGCATCGTGCTCGTGCTGGTGATCTTCATCCTGCTCTACCGCGAGGACCTGCGCGACCGGCTGATCCGGCTCGCCGGCGCGCGCGACCTGCACCGCACCATGGCGGCGATGGACGACGCGGCCTACCGGCTCTCCCGCTACTTCCTGGCGCAGGTGGCGCTGAACACGAGCTACGGCCTCTTCATCACCGCGACGCTCTGGCTGATCGGCATCCCGAACCCGCTGCTCTGGGGCTTCGTCGCCGGGGTGATGCGCTTCGTGCCCTTCATCGGCAGCTACATCGCCGCGGCCTTCCCGGCGCTGCTGGCGCTTGCGGTCGACCCGGGCTGGACCACGCTCGGGCTCGTGCTCGTGCTGTTCGTCGTCAGCGAGATCGCCATGGGCCAGGTGTTCGAACCGCTGATCTTCGGCCATTCGACCGGGCTCTCGCCGATCGCGATCATCGCCGCCGCGACCTTCTGGACCTGGCTCTGGGGCACGGTCGGGCTGCTGCTGGCGGTGCCGCTGACCGTCTGCCTCGTGGTGCTGGGACGGCACGTGGACCGGCTGGAATTCCTCGAGGTGATCCTGGGCGACCGGCCGCCACTCGGGCCGGAGGAGACCTTCTACCAGCGAGCGCTGGCCGGCGACGTCGACGCCCTGGCCGAGCAGTCCGAGCGCTGCCTGAAGGAGCAGCCGCTGGAAGCCTACCTCGACACGGTGGCGCTGCCGGCGCTGCGGCTGGCGCAGGCCGACGCGGCGCGCGAGGTGCTGGCGCCGGAGCGGCTGGAACGGCTGCGCCAGAGCGTCCTGACCCTGCTCGAGGACCTGGAGGAGGCCGAGGAGAAGCGGCCCGATCCGGCGCCGGCGAGCGGTTCGGAGGACGGGCCGCCGGCGGCCGCGCCGACGGCCTGGCGGGCGCCCGGCTCGGTGCTCTGCCTCGGCGGGCGGGGGCCCTTCGATGCGCTGCTGGCGGCGATGCTGGCGCAGGGCCTGGTCTGGCGCGGCTTCGGGGTGCAGCAGGGCGGCGGCGCGGCACTGCCGGAGCGCCCGCCCCGGCTTGCCTGCCTCTGCCTGCTGGAGGGCGGCACCAGCGCCGCGGCGGCGCGCTTCCAGCTGCGGCGCCTGCGCCGGCGCCTGCCGCCCGAGGTCGCGGTGCTGGCGCTGGTCTGGCGTGGCGCCCAGGAGGGGGACAGCCGCATGGTGGCCGCGCTGCGCGGGGATGGCGTGCTCGCGCCGGTGATGATGGCGACGAGCCTCGACGAGGCGATGGCGGCGATCCTGGAGGGAGCGGCGGCGGAGCAGCCGCCTGGTCCCGCCAGCGGGCCGGTTCCCGCGGCCGCCGAGGCCTGACGGCAGGTGCCGCCGGCGCGGCGGCCGCGCCCCGCGGGTCAGCCCTCGCGCAGCGGCGCCTGGGCGAAGCCCACGAAGGCGTAGCCGCGGCCCTGCACGGTGCGGACCGTGTTGCGGGCATCGTCGTCGAGCTTGCGGCGCAGGCGGACGACGAGGTTGTCGACCGTGCGGTCCTCGCTGCGCCAGCGGCGGCGGAAGACGGCCTGGCAGATCGCCTCGCGGCTCACCGGCGCGGGGCCGAGGTCGGCCAGCAGGCAGAAGAGGTCGAACTCCGCGGTGGTGAGGCGGCATTCGGTGCCGTCGGGGCGCCAGAGCTCGCGGCGCGTGCGCAGCAGGCGCCAGGGGCGGCCTGGCGGGCTGTCGAAGGAGGCCGGGTGGGTCGCCAGGCCCCAGGCGCCGCGGCGCAGCACGGCGCGCATGCGGGCGAGCATGGTGGGCAGCGGCGTGCCCAGCGGCACGAGGTCATCGGCCCCGGCATCGAGCAGGCCGATGCTGCGGTCGGCATCGCCCTGCTCGCCGACGACGATGCAGGGCATGCGCGAGACGGTGCGGAGCCGGTGCAGGGTGGGGATCGCGTGGTCGCCGCCATCGTCGCGGAAGACGACAAGGCTGATCCCCGCCCGGTCCAGGCCGTCGATCAGCTGCGCGGCATTCGCGTGGAGGTCCGCGTCGATCCCGAGCCGGGTCAGCGACCCGACGAACGCCTGGCCGAACCCGGTCTCCGGATCGAGGACCGCGAGACGGAGGCGGTCCGGGGCAGGTCGGTCCACTTGAAGCCGGTCCAAGGGCGGCTCCTTCCGCAGTGCTGCAATGCAGCAAGCTAGTGAATATGCTCACCGAAAGTCAATCTCGCACTTTCGCGAACCGAGAGAACTCATGGCCGTGTGGCTCAAAGGCCAGGCGATACTCGTTTGTTCGGCCAAGAAAATGAGCAATCCCCGCTTGGCCGGGACGGAGTCCGTGGCCGTATCCCCGTTACGGCTTCGCAGCATTACGGCGGGGTTTCAGCTGGCTGGATTGCGAACGCGTGACGGTCCGCGGCCCGCAGTCTGGCAAAACTGTGCCTTTCCTTGTCGGCCCCCCGCGCGAGACCATGATCAGCGTTGCCCAATGCGGCATCGCGACCTCTTTCGCCATTGTCGAGGTCGCCACTGCCGGGGCCCATGGGCCTTACGCCCGCCGGCGATCGCCGGACGGGCGGCGCAGACCAGCGGCGCCGCCCACGCGGGGGCGGCGCCCAGGCGACAACCTGGTCTGGCGGCTCAGGCGCTCTCGTAGAGGCGCGTGAGGGAGAACTCGCGGTGGCCGAGCAGCTCGGCCGCGGTCAGCTCCCCCTCGGCGGTGCGCAGCATGCAGTCGAGCAGCGCCTCGCCGGCATCGTCCATGTTCATCCGCTTCTGCAGCAGGCCCGTGACGTCGACGTCGATGTGCTCGGACATGGTGCGCTGGGTGCGCGGATTCGCCGTCAGCTTGATCACCGGCAGGATCGGGTTGCCGATGACGTTGCCCTGGCCGGTGGGGAAGAAGTGCACGGCATAGCCCGAGGCGGCGCAGAGCGTGACCATCTCGGCCGCCGCCGAGGAGCTGTCCATGAACCAGAGCCCCGGCCCGGTCGGCGTCTCCGCCTTGTCGAGCACGCCGTCGACCAGGCACTTCTTGCCGATCTTCTGGATGTTGCCGAGCGCCTTCTCCTCGATGGTGGTCAGGCCACCCTCGATATTGCCCTTGGTGGGCTGGCTCTCGGAGAGATCATTGGTCTTGTTGGCCTCGACCACGCGCTGGTAGCGGTCGAACATCGCCTGGAACTGCGCACGGATCTCCGGCGTGCGGCAGCGCGCGGCCACCAGGTGCTCGCCGCCGGTCAGCTCCGTCGTCTCGCCGAAGACGAGGGTGTTGCCGTTCTCCCAGAGCTTGTCGAAGGCATTGCCGACGGTGGGGCAGGAAGCGAGGCCCGAGGTGGTGTCGCTCTCGCCGCACTTGGTGCTGACCCAGAGCTCGACCAGCGGCGCCTTGGTCCGCCTCAGGCGCGAGGCGTGCTTGACCAGCTTGTAGGCGGCGCGGCTGGCATTGGCGATGGTGTTGATGTCGCCGTTCTGCTCGATGGCGAAGCCCTCGACGGGCTTGCCGGACTTCGCGATGCCCTCGACGATGCGGCCGGTCCAGCCCGGCTCGATGCCGATCACCACCACGCCCGCGACGTTCGGGTTGGTGCCGGTGCCGATCAGCGTGCGGAAATGCAGGTCGAGGTCGGCGCCGAATTGCAGGCGCCCATAGGCGTGCGGGATCGCCAGCGCGCCCTTGATGTTGTTCGCCACCGCCTCGGCCGCGGCGTTGGAAAGGTCGTCCACCGGCAGGATGATGACGTGGTTGCGCACGCCCATCCGCCCGTTCTCGCGCCGCCAGCCCTCGAAGCTCGCGCCCTTGAGGTTCATGCCCATCGCGGTGCCGCTCCCCTTACCAGCGCTTGGTCTTGACGTTGTGGACGTGCAGGTGCTCGCCGGCGCCGATATCCGCCACCGCCTTGCCGATATCCACCCCGTACTTGATGATCGTGTCGCCCGACCGGATGGCCTTGATTGCCAGCTTGTGGCCGATCGGGATGTCGGACTTCGCGTCGAACTCGATCAGCTTGTCCTGGTCCATGATCCAGCCGGTGAGCTTCTGGCCCGCCGTCAGGCCCTCCACAACCACAACGCCGACGCTGTCGCCCTCATCATGGACGACAAAATGGATCGTCATCGCGTGCCCCTCCCCAGGCGTCGCAAGCAGGCGGCGACCCTAGGGGCAGCGCCCCGGGCTGGCAACGGCGCGGCGCCGGGCCGAACACGTCGGCGCGACCCGGCGCCTTGCGCCGCCGCGGAGCGATAGCATCGCAGGGGGACGTTCGGTCCCCGACGGCCGAGGGAGGCCCCGGGATGCGGAGCGACACGGAGAAGGCGGGGCGGCTGCTGGCCGCCGCGCTGTCGGGCGACCTCGAGACGCTGCGCGCGCTGCTGCCCCGCTGCGGCGACCCGGCGGAGGACGGCCTGCAGTTCGGCGCCGCCGCGGTGACGCCGCTGATGGCCGCCGCCGCCGCCGGGCATGAGCCGGCGGTCGAACTGCTGCTGGAATGCGGCGCCGATCCCGCGCTGCGCGACCCGCATGGTCGCACCGCCGCCTTCTACGCCCGCAAGGCCGGCCACCACCACCTGGCCGAGCGGCTCGACACGGTGGTGACCAAGGAGCAGACGATCTGGTAGCGGCGCGAGCCGTGCCGGCCTTGCGCCCTACGCGCCCGGCCGCGGCGGCAGGGCGCCGCGCCGGCGGTCCGCCTCGGCCTGGTCGAGCGCCC
>CAYNYQ010000030.1:0-25611 GCA_964401305.1 uncultured Acetobacteraceae bacterium
GCCCTCCTGGGGCAACATGCTCTCCAACGCGCAGGAGATGGTGTTCTCGGCGCCGGTGGTCGCGGTCTGGCCAGGACTGATGATCTTGCTTGCCGTGGCCGGCTGCACGCTGACCGCGGACGGGCTTCGCGCGCGCCTGCCGTAGGGCATTGGTTCTCCGATGGATCGGTCATGCGCTGCGTTTGCTCGCCTTGCCGGAGAGCGTCGCGGGCGGGCACCAAGCTCGGGAATCACCAATTCGGTTGCCCGGACACGGGCGGGCGCCTCTCTGGGTGTTCGTTCCATCATCGGCTGGTCGCGTCAGCACATACCCAGATGGCGCAGATCACCGCTACATCTTGGCAATCCAGTCCCGGTGCAATCGCAGAGTCCGTCCCGACGGCCTCGTCAGAAGCCCGGATCGAGCGAAAATGCCGGCCGAGGAGGGAGGTCACGTCTATCCGCCCTTTTCCGACTTCGGACCATCCATCGGACGCTGCTGACGGCCATCGTACGCGCCGAGCGCATTATGGTTGAAGCCGCCCCGTTGGGTTCTACGGCTTGCAACAAAGAAACCAGTCGTGAATGACGCGATCTTGCTCGGGGTCATGCGCAGCGTGGTCGCGGATTGGTTGGAAAGATGCTTTGCCGAGACCCAGGTCGAAGGCGGATCTTCCCCGTTAACATCGTCGTGCTCGACAACCGCCGCAGCCACAAGGCGTCGGAGGCAAAAAATCGGACACGGCCGTGGTCCGGGGTCGTCCCGGCGCGCAGCGTGCGCCGGGACGGAACGCTGCGGGATCAGGCGATCATCGCGTCGGGCTGGCTGGCCGTGGCGGCCATCATCGGGGCCGTGGCCTCCGGCAGTTCGTCGCTGGGCAGGCGCAGGTCGTTCAGCCCGGCATAGTTCAGCAGGTTGAGCACGTACCAGCCGCCCGTCACCGGCTCGACCATGGTGCTCGGCAGCGGCTCGCGCGTCGACCAGTCCACGCCCTCACCTGGCGGCATGAACTCCTTGCCGTACATGCCCGCCGTCCATTGCAGGCTGCCGAGCGCCCAGTCCGCATCGCCCTGGTACTCCTTCGCCATGCCGACATAGCTCGTCATCTGCGGCCAGACGGCCTCGTCCACCCGGCTCTCGTAGGTGCCGCCGGGGCTGTAGGGCGAGGAGGAGTAGAAGGTGTCGCCGTCGTACCGCGAGATGCCGTAGGTGTCGTGGCTCGTGTTGGCGATGCTGCTCTCGATCTGCCGCAGCGCACGGGGATCGTCGGCGTCGAGCAGGCCGGTGACGATCGCCAGGTTGGCCGAGTTCTCCTGCCGGTCGACCAGCGCCTCGCCATCGGGCGTGACGCCCCAGGCGAACCAGCCCTCTTCCTCGTTCCAGAGGCCGGGGGTCTCGGCCGTGGTGGGGCGCAGCATCGCGTCGCGGATCGTCACCGCCCCCTCCCGCCAGCCCGCCTCGAGCTCCGGCGCACCGAGGTCCTCGGCCATCAGCGCGGCGGCGTTCAGCCCTTGGGCGTAGGTCACCTGGGTGTAGACGTTGTAGAGCAGGAACTCCTCCCAGATGGAGAATTCCGGCGCCCCGAAGCCGGTCTCGTCGATGGAGTCGCGGATGAACTCGGCGCTGTCCACCAGCGCGTCGCGCACCACCGGATCGGCGAAGAAGGCCTCGGCATCGGCCTCGCGGCCGGCCTCGCGCAGCGCCTCCCCGTGGCGGTAGGCGCCGATCAGGAACAGGCCCTGCGCGTCCCACTCGGGCTGCACGAAGTCGATGCCCTGGTTCGCCTCGAAGAACGAGTAGTTGGTGTAGAAGGTGCCGTCCTCGAAGAGCGGGTTCGGATCCTCGCCATCTTCCTCGACGCTCGCCATCCACTTCCAGTAGCGGCCGGCATCGTCCAGCAGCCCGGCGCTGTCGAGCGAGATCGCGGTCACCGCCGAATCGCGCGGCCAGACCTTGAACTCGTAGGCCGGGTTGGTGGCGGCGACGAAGCTGCCGTACTCCGGCTGCTGGCTCTGCAGGATGGAGACGAGCGAGCGTTCATAGGCAAGCTGCAGCGCCGGGTCGGTGATGGCGCGCTCGCCGGTCTCGGGCAGCTGCTTCGCCTCCGCGAGCCGCTCCTCCCAGATCTGCTGCGTCTGCTCGACCCAGAAGCTGGCCGAGCCGGCGACGTTGGTCCCCTGCGGGTTGAGCGCCGTGGCGATGTTCGCCTCCAGCTCCTCCCGGCTCTCGGCCATCGTGGTGTAGAAGTAGAACTCGACGGGGCGCGTCGGATACAGATCGATGTCCTCGCGGGACATGGCGAGCCGCACGCCCTCGCCCGCGGCCGAGACGTCGTCGGCAGCGAGCCCGGCGCCGGAGGCGAAGCGTCCGAGCACATCGGGCCCGTCGCCCTGCGTGGTCGCCGGATCCTCGCCGTAGGGGACCCGGAAGCCGGCGTTGCCGCCCGCGTCGTCGCCCTGCTGGCCATCCATCTCCTGGAAGGCACCCCAGGCGAGCCAGAGCGGGTCGCCGCCCTCGCCGGGCGTGATCTCGACGATCCAGGTCTCGCGCCGCTCGTCCCATTCGGCGCTCTGCATGAGCGCGCCGCTGAGGTCGAGCGTCGGCATCATGTCCCAGGTGACCAGGTCGTCGCCGACCTCGGTCTGGTTGTTCAGCGTCCAGCGCTCCACCAGCAGCGGCTGGCCCGGGACCATGGCGTAGTCGCGCGCGATGCTGATCGGCAGCGCCTCGCCGGTCGGCAGGTAGTCGCCGTACTCGACGCGCATCAACCCGGTCTCGTCGAGGAAGAGCGTGCTGTCGAAGGCGGGCGCGAGGGTGCGCCCGTCGCTGCCGGGCGAGGTGTCGCGGAACCAGGCCGTGCTGCCCTCGAGGTGGTCCACGGTCCAGTCGGAGCCGTGGCGGAGCTGCGCCAGATACGGCCCGTAGCCCTCGAAATCCTTGGCGGAGGTGAAGGTGCTCTCGTGGATCGCCAGCATGTCGGCGCCGTTGTTCATCAGCAGCGAGCGCGCGCTGGTCTGGGACGAAGGCGCGGTGCCCTCGGTCACCGTCAGGCTGTCGATCGCAACCGGGGTCCCCTCCGTGCCGATGCCGATCGTCTCGTCGCCGCGGTCACCGGTGAGCGTCAGCTCCGTGGTTCCGGCCGGCAGCTCGAGACGTTCCCGGGCGGTGCCCCAGACGTCGTCCGAGTAGAGGTTGGGCAGCGTGATCGCGCCGGGAATGTCGACGCCGTCCACAAGCAGGTTGCGCGTCGCGTCCGAGGTGCCGCCGAGCGCGTGGCGGAACTCCAGCGTGTAGAAGCCGTCGCGCGGCACCTCGACGGTGAAGGTGATGGCGGTGTCCGCAGCATCGGGCAGCGCGACATGGCTGCCGCCCTGCGCCCCCGCAATCGCCGTGGATGCCGCGGCGCCGCCGTAGAGCGTCGCCGCCTCGGCCTGCAAGGTGCTGCTGAAGCGGGTGGCGCTGCCGTCGGGGGCGGGGCTGCCGCTGCCGCCGGGGCTCGCGCTGCCCATGGCGGACGGGTCCTGGGGTGGGCCGAGGGTCTGCGACATGGATGAATGCTCCTGGCGGTCGAACCCCGGCCGGTTGCGGCGAGGTCCGATGCAGAAGGCCTTCGCTGCCCCGCAGTTCGTCCCCGCATCGCGACAACCGACGGAAGATGTCGAGGCAGTCCGATGTGCCCTTGGGACTGTGACGCCTGTCGAACCCACAATGGTTGCGGCTGTCGCCACACCATCGGTCGCTGCAGCGGATCAGGCCTGCATCGGGCTCTCCGGCTCCAACGCGGCGACGCAGGTGCCGCGCCTTGCGAAGATCGGCATGCGATCCAGGCCGATGGCGGAGCGCCGAAGGGCAGCATCCGAGCACCAGCGGGATGCCGCATCTCGCGCAACGCCCGCCCATGCAGGGACTTGTCCGAGGATTCCTTGCCGGCCTGGAGAAACGACAGGGATCAAGGATCGGGCACGCCGGACCGGCGCGCGCGGAGGGGACCAGGGGCCGCGCCACCATGCGCAACCCGTCTGCAGTCCATCTCCATCGCCACTGGACCGCCCTGCGGCCGAAGCGTCGCAGTGCGTCAATCGCGTCCGCGCGCGGCCACCCCATCGGCCCGCGCGAAGGACCGCGGCGCCGCCTGCCCCGTTTGCGCGGCATGCGTCGGCCTGCCCGGGGTCTCCGCCAGGTCGAGGGCGGATGCGCGCCCTGCCGACAGGCCGCGCATCAGCGCCTCCTGCCATTGCAGCCAGAACCATGCCCGCCCAGGCACCAGGGCAAGCCGGGCGGCCCTCGCAGCGGTGGAGTAGACCAGCGACCGCAGCATGATGCCCGCGGCGCTTCGCTTCGGTCCGGTGCGATAGGCGCCGAGGCCGCAGGAGAAGGCGCGCTGCAGCACCCAGGGAAGGGTCATCTGCTCGGACCGCACGAGATGATGCACCACGGCATCGGAGACGAACCAGGCGCGGTGGCCAAGCTCCCCGAGCCTCGTGTTGAACTCGACCTCGCACCCCATCGGATACTTGCCGGTCCCGTTCGGACCGATGTCCTCGTTGAACCGGTGTCCCTCCCGCAGCACATGGCCGCGCACCGCGAAGTTGGGACCCCAGAGCTGCTGCGGGGCGATCGGGCCGTCGGTGTGCCGCGTCGTCGCGGCATAGCAGACGTCGAGGGGAATGCCCCACTCCGAGAGCCATGCGGGGGGCGACGCCGGCCAGCTGAGCCGGATGGTGCCGCCCAGCAGGGAGGTATCGGGCCGCGCCGCGGCTGCCGCCCATAGTCGCTGCAGCCAGTCAGGCTCGGGCAGGGCATCGTCGTCGGTGAAAACCACCAGGTCGGAGTCGAGAACCCCGCCGAGCGCCAGGTTCAGGGCGCGGCTCTTCCCCGGCTGGGGCTCGCGGAGCACCGCGAGATGGGGCAGCGTCCGGGCCGCCTCGGCCAGCAGGGCCGGCGTGTGGTCCGTGCTGCCATTGTCCACGACGACATGCCGGTATCCGACACCCGGCGAGAGCAGCCTGCGATGCGCCTCCAGGACCCGGGCGAGCATCTGCCCGCGGTTCCTCGTGGACAGGACCACGGATATGGAAAAGGGGGTGGCCATTCCACGCGACTCCTAATATTCGTGCATGAGGAAATAGAGAAAATCGGGTCGGAACAGACACATTGCAGTGCTATTCCGAAACTGTTGCTGCTCGATGCTGCGTGGATGAAGTGCCGCTTCCTGGACGGGTTGCCCTTTTCGCCGGTTCGTGATTCCCGCGGCACAGCGGCTCGATGCCTGGCATGGAGCGTGCAACGCCACCGGCACAACCACAGGGTCACAGCCGCGGCCAGGCGAGCCGCCGGGCCGGACGCGATGCGGCCGGACCGTGCGTCGCCGGCCACGCATCGCCGCGGGTGCGCTATGCGAAGAAGGGCCGATCCGATGCGTAGGAGCGGCCGCCATACTTGGCCGCCAGGTTGTGCGGCCGCGGCGGCGTGCCGTGGGCCATGCTGCGCAGACGCTGCATCGGTCCGAAGGGTTCCAGTCGGGGCGCCGCATCCACGGGATTGCCGAGCACCTCGATGGTGATCCGCCGCGCCGCCTGCTCGCCCCGGATGCGCCAGCGCCCGCCCGCCACGGTCACGGCGAAGTCGCGGCGCTCGACCGGCAGCGGCTCGGGCGCCGCGCCCCAGATCCCCTGCCCCGGCGGCGCGTGGAAGGCCATGACGAGGGAGCGCAGCGACCACAGGCTGCTCGCCGGCCCGGAATAGCGGTCCACCAGGCGCGCATCCGGGCCGAAATAGCCCTGCGTCACCGTGCCGTGGCGCAGCGCGCCGCGGCGGATGAAGTGGCACCAGGCGACGTCGAGGGCGCGCCGCGCCTCGCCCGCGCCGAGGATGCCCGGATGCGCCGCATGGCCGGCGACCAGCGGCGCCGGCATGGCGATCCGATAGGGGATGCTGCGCCCCATGATCGGCAGCCCCGCCGGCCCGATCAGATGCCGGTAGCCGGCCAGGAACGACCGCTGGCACGGGCCGATGAATCCCGGATCCCAGTGCGGATCGACCCGGTCGATCCAGGTCAGCGCGTAGTGGAAGCCCCAGGCGTTGTAGTAGTCCACCTGGCCACCGGGCCCGTCGGTGAACCAGCCATCGCCGAGGTGGAAGCGCTTCACGCGCTCGAACCGCTCCCGCGCCTCGGGGATGCGCCCGGGCTGGCCCAGCGCCGCCAGCACGCGGTCGACCAGCACGAAGAACAGGTGCCAGTTGTTGTCGAGCCCGGCGCGCCCCCCGACCTGTCCGAGCCAGTCCGCGATGGCGGCCCGGCGCGCGGCGGAAAAGTCGCGCCAGACCGTGTCGCGGAACAGCCACAGCGCCAGCGCGACATCGGCCGCCTCGACGATGCGCTGGTCGCTGTCGGAGCGCATGTCGCCCCAGTATGATGGCGCGGCGCGAGCGGTTCCGGCGACCACCCCGCGCGCGAAGACCTCGGGGAGCATGAGGGTCCTGCCGTCGGGCAGAAGGATGCAGGGATCGCGCCCCGAGGCGCACCACGCCCCCCAGAGCGGCGCGCTGCGGGAGAAGCCCTCCAGCCGGTCGGTCGAGCGGTCGTAGTGGTTCGGCAGCCCGGGATAGAGCGCTCCGGCGCCGTCCGCGGTGCGATAGGCCGCCCAGCCGGCGAGCAGGTAGCGGAACAGCGCGTCATAGGCCTCCGGCGCCGGATCGTCGGCATGGAAGCCGCGCAGCAGCCGCTCGAAGGCGCCGGGGAAGGCCCGGTGGCGGCGGAGCTGCGGCAGCTGCTGCCCGAGCGCCCAGGCCAGGCGCGCCGCGCCCAGGCCCTTCCTCACCAGCCCGCCGGTCACGAGGCCGCCCCGCGCCGGTGCGCCGCCGCCCGCCGGGTGCGGCTCACCGCTTGGCCACGCGGAACACCGCGTTGATGTGGTCGACCGAGAGCTCCTCGAAGCTCAGCCCCTTGGTGGCGAAACATCCGGGATACCTCGCCACCAGCTCCATGCCGAGCGACGACCAGCCCTCGGCGTAGTGGAGGCGCCGCAGGCGACGGCCCTCCGCGCGCCAGAGGTTGCGGAATTGCCCGAGCGACCAGCCGTTGAGCTGCTCGTACCGGATCGGCCGCAGCCCCTCCGCGCGGCAATAGGCGTCCAGCGTCTCGCGTCGGAACAGGAATTGGCAGAAGGGCACGCGGATCGCGCGATAGGCGTGCAGGCCGTGCGCGGAATTGTGGAGCGGCCCGAAGCTCAGATGGATGATTCCGCCGTCGCGGGTCACCCGGATCATCTCGCGCAACGCTGCGGCCGGGTCACCGATATGCTCGAAGGCGTTGTAGGAGAAGGCGAGGTCGACGCTGTCGTCGCGCAGGCCGACCCGCTCGGCGTCCATGGCCATGAGCCTCGCGCCCGCCACGATCGCACGCCGGTCGAAGCCGGAGGTGGCGCGGTCGATCCCGGTCGCCTGCCAGCCGCGCCGCTGCAGCGCGGCGCTCGCCATGCCGTCGAAGCAGCCGACCTCGAGGCTGCGCGGGGCGCGGCCCGGCGGGGCGCAGGCCGCGAAGCGCGCGAGCGCGGCGGCGCGTTCCTCGCCGCGCGCGCGGATCGCCTCCGCCGAATAGCCATAGGGCGGCAGCGGCGCGTACCGCGCCTGCAGCGCGACGAGTTCCTCCCCGCCCAGCCAGGCCTCCCCGCCGCCGGCCTCGCGCAGGCGCCGCCGCGTCTCCCGCCCGCGCCAGAGCGAGACCTGGCGCCGCGCCGCGTATCGCATCGGCGCCGGCAGGGCCTGGCGGGCCGCGGCGGCGAGCCGCGCGCCGAGGCCGATGCGGTCCAGGGCCTCCTGCGCCGGCATCAGGGGCATGTTGCCCCCGCGTCGCGAGGCAGGTCGGTGCGGCGTGGCACTGCATGCATCATGGCCCGGTCTCCCTCAGGTCGTGGCGGGGCGGAAGCGCAGGCGCTGCGGCAACCGGGCATGGACGGCCTTGAGCGCGGGTGCGAGGGCCTCGCGCGGCCGCCGCGGCAGCGAGGCGTAGAGCGCATAGGCAAGCCAGGCGTAGAGATGCCGCTCGGCGGGCCGGGCGCGCAGGGCGCGCGCCAGCAGCGGCACGCCCCTGCGTGGGTTGCCCTCCGGCTCGTGCAGTTCGCGCCGCGCGCTCTCCAGCAGGAAGAGGTGCCGGACACCCTCGCGAACCTGGTCCTGCGCGAAACGCCGGGCGAAGGCCTGCCGCGCCTGCATGTTGGCGGCGAAGCGGCGGGAGCGGCGGGCGCCGGTCCCCGCGTCCTCGTCCTCGTTGTGGTAGACGACGAGCGGGTCGGGCACGCAGTCGAACTCGTAGAAGCGGGCGATCCGGGTCCAGTATTCATAGTCCTCGATCGCCGGCAGGTCCGGGTCGAAGCCGCCGACCGTCTCGGCCACCTCGCGGCGGATGATGGCGCCGCTGGCGCTGGTCATGACGTTCCGGTGCAGCATCGCGCGCCAGAGATCGCCACGATGCCCGGCGGGACGGATGACGCGCGCGCCGTCGGTGCCGTGCTCCAGCACGCCGGTGTAGACGAGGCCCACCCGATCCGGCCGCCGGCGCATCAGCGCGACCTGGCGCGCGAGCTTGTCCGGCGCCCATTCGTCGTCGGACTCGAGGAAGGCGACCAGCGCGCCCCGTGCCTCGGCGATGCCGCGGTTGCGCGCCCGCGCCACGCCGCCATTGCGCGCCTGGCGCAGCCAGCGCAATCGCGGATCGCCGAAGCCCGCGACGACCGCCTCGATGTCCTCGGTCGAGGCATCGTCGACGACCAGCACCTCGAAATGCCCGTAGCCCTGCGCCAGAACGCTCCCGAGGGCGCGCGCGAGCAGCGCAGCGCGGTTGAAGGTCGGCACGACGATGCTGACAAGCGGCTGCTCCGCCGCGGGCACGGCGCGATCGGGGGACGGCGCGGCGACGGGCGGGAGCGAGCCCGGGCGCGCTGTCGCTGGCGTGGCCACCGCCATGCGGCCGAGCGACCGGCCGGCCCGGCGCCGCCAGGCTGCGCCACCATGGGCCCGGGCGGCCGCCTCGGCACGCGCCTGCAGGTCCGCGACGCCGTCGCCCCGGCAATCGCGGGCGATCTCGTCATAGGCCTCGGCCAGCGGCGCCCGGTAGCGCACGATCCGTCCCGCCTGCACCAGGCGATCGGCGACCTTGCCAAGCACCCTCAGCCGGGACTCGAGGCCGGGGCGCGTGAATCGGCGCCCGCTCAGGGACGCCGCGCCCTCGGGGAGACGCCGGTAGTAGGCAAGGCCGTGCGGCGCGCGCAGCAGCGGCGCGCCGGCGATCAGCGCGCGCATCATCAGGTCGCCGTCGTCGTTGACGCCGATCTCCGGGTCCCAGCCGCCGCTCGCCCCATAGGCGCGGCGCGACCAGAGCACGGAGCAGGGCGGCTGGTACCAACCCGTCAGCCAGGCGGCCAGATCGTCCTGGCGCGGGCGCCGCGGCGCGCAGGAGGCGGGCCCCGCCAGCCAGCACGGCCCGGCCCGCTCGTAGCGCATCCACGGGCAGCAGGCCATCGCGCCGGGATGCGGGGCGAGCGCGACGGCAAGGTCCGCGAGCGCCGTGGGGCCGAGCAGGTCGTCCGCGTCGAGGAACATCAGCGCGTCCCCGCTCGCTTGCGCCGCGCCGGCCGCGCGCGCGGCCGCGGCGCCGCCGAACGGGCCGCGCACCGCACGGACCGGCGGGCCGAAGCCCTGCGCAATGGCGAGGCTTCGGTCCTGCGAACCATCGTCGAGGACGATGATCTCCGCGGGTCGGCACGTTTGGCCGAGGACGCTGCGCAGGGTCTGGGCGAGAAATGCCTCGCCGTCCCGGACCGGGGTGACGACCGAGATCCGCACGACACTAGACCCCGATCTGCCGCAGCACGCGGCGCACCGCGGCGGGCTCGACCCGGAGGTTGCGGTCGAGGCGGTGCAGCGTCTCGCCGCCCGCGAAGGCGCCCTGCACGAGCCAGTACGGCAGGCCCATGGCGCAGGCGAGGGCGTAGAAATTGGGGTTGGGATAGGAGATGTCCGCGATCTCCACGACATGCGTGCCGGGCTGGCAGAACATCATGTTGGTCAGCCCCGCGCCGTGCGGCGCCAGCAGGATCGCGGTCTCGCCCATCAGGCGCACCTGCTCCTCGAAGCCCAGGCGCTCCATCAGCACGGGCTCGAAGCCGGCCGCGGCGAGGATCGGCTCGAGATCGCCCTCGTTGGCGAGCCGGCGGATGCGCGACTGCGCGCGGCTGATGAAGACGCGGCGCCAGGGGGCGCGGCGCGGCGGCGGTGCCAGCGCCTCGCGCACGGGCTGCAGCAGTTCGGGGCGGAAGCGGTCGGTCCCGAGGATGGTCAGCGCGCCCACCTCCAGCGGCCGATCCGGCTCGTGGGTGCGGAAGGCGCCCGGGTCGAGGCCCAGCATCCGCAGCGAGGATTCGATCACCGGGTTGCGACGCGCCGGCAGGATCAGGTCGCCGAGTTCCCCGCGCGCCCGCAGCAGGCAGAGCTTGGGCAGATGCGCCGTCAGCCAGTGGGAATGGTTCTCATAGACGCGCTCGAGGATCCAGGTGGCCCGGTCCATGCGCACCGGCCTGCCGCCGCGGCGCAGCGCCTCGCCATGGCCCTGCCGGAAGGTGATCTCCCGCAACCGGAGGGCCCGCTGGTCGCGGTTGACGATGGCCGGCCAGAACTCGCCGCGCCCGGTGTCGCGGAAGCTGACGATCGTGCACTCCGGCAGGGTGGCCCGGATGGTCGCGCCGCCGAGCCGGTTCGGCACGTCGCGCATGGCGAAGCCGAACCAGTCGGGGTCGTCGGGCAGCGCCTTCGGGTCCGTGATGTTGCGGGGCAGCGGATTGGCGACGCGCGCCTCCCGGTGGATGAGCTCGAGCTGCCCGGTGCCGCCGCGCGCGAAGTAGCCGTGCAGCGTCTCCTCGCGCATCCAGCGCCAGCCGAGCCAGGCCGGCGGCAGGCCCGACTGCACCGCCCGCTCCGGCACGCGCAGGGTGCGGCGCCGCAGGCCGGCGCGAATGCGGCCGAGCAGCGGCGGCCTCGCAGCGGCCTCGGGTCGGGGCACCTCGTTGCGGCAGTCGGAAACGGGCATCGATGCTCCTTCTGCACCACCGTGCGGGCGCGGCCCTTCGTGGTCGCGCTCCTCCGGCCGAACGACACGGCGCTGCGCCCCAGGACCTACTGGCGCCCGGCGCTGCTGCTCAACAAACAGCCCGGCGAGATCACCCGCTCGTCAGGCTCAGTCAGCCAGGGCCATCATCTGGAATTCGGGGTGTTGCCGCCGCAGCTCGGCGAAGCTGCCGGACGCCTCGATCCGGCCGTCCTTGAGGAAGTGCAGCGTGTCGCAGTTCCGAACGGTGCCGAGGCGGTGCGCGATCATGATGATGGTCCGCTCGCCCTTCAGCGCCTCGATCGCCGCGATGACCGCGCGCTCGGTGCTGGTGTCGAGCGACGAGGTGGCCTCGTCGAAGACCAGGACATCGGGATCGTGATAGAGTGCGCGCGCGATCCCGATGCGCTGGCGCTCGCCCCCGGAGAGCCGCACGCCGCGCTCGCCCACCCGCGTCTCCAACCCCTGGCTCCCGATCAGCGGCTCGAGCTGCGCGGCAGCGATGGCGCGCCGCAGCGCCGCCTCGTCGATCTCGGCCTCCGGGATGCCCATGGCGATGTTGCGCCGGATACTGTCGTCGAGGAGGTAGATCGACTGCGGCACGTAGCCGATGTTGCGTTGCCAGGCCGCGATCCCGCTCTCGCGGATGTCGCGGCCGTCGACGAAGAGGCCGCCCCTCTCGGGCTCGAGCAGGGCAAGGATGGTGTCCACCAGCGTGGACTTGCCTGCCCCGGTGCTGCCGACGAAGCCGACCGCAGCGCCCCGCGGGATCGTCACGTTGATGTCCTTCAGCGCATGGTCGGCCGCACCGGCGTAGCGATACCAGACATGGTGCAGCGCCACGTCGCGCCGGAACCCCTTCGGCCCGGGTGGCACCGCCGTCCTGCGCGCCGCCGTGGCCCGGTGCTCGAAGGCCTGCAGGTCGGCATGGACCGGCTCGACCGAGACGAGGTTGTAGCGAAGGCTGCCGAGGTGACCCATGACGGCGGTCAGGGCCTCGCGCAGACGAAGGAGCCCGATGGCGAAGAGCGAGACCGTCACGAGGATGGCGCTGGCCGGCGTGCCGCTCAGCACCATCCCGACGATGAGGATGAGCAGGCCCGCGACGGCGACGAACTCGATGGCCGGCGCGATCGCCCGGCCGGCGAATTGGCGGAACCGGTTCACGCGCGCGATGCTGCTCACCGCCCGGTCCACCTGCGCGGCGAAGTAGCCCTCCCGCCCCAGGACCTTCACCTCCTTGATGCCGCCGAAAGCCTGGCTGACCGCCTGCAGGAAGCGCCGCCCTTCCTGCTGCTCGAGCTGGCCATAGCGCTTCAGCCTGCCGCTCAGCGCACCGACCCCGATACCGCCCAGGATGCCGAAGAAGCCGATCCAGTAGAGCGTGATCCAGGGCTCGACGGCGAAGAGGAACGCCAGGACCGCGAGGAGGATGATGCCGCGCGTGGCGAGCTCAAGCACCGAGCCGATCACCTGGTTGGCGATGATCGTCACCTCGCGGTTCACGTTGCGGACGATCTCCATCGTGTTGCGCTGCAGGTGGAAGGTGTAGGGCGCGTGCAGGTAGGCATCGGTGAGCCGGCGCGCCAGCGAGATTTGGCGGTTGGCGACGTAGCGCATCTGGAAATGGAAGTTCAGGACAAGCAGGCCCGCCTTGGCCGCGAAGATCGACGCCAGCCCGATGCTGCCCCAGACGACGAAGTCGACGGCGCCCTCGAGCCCCAGGCGGTCGGCGATGCCGGCCACGAAGGGCACCTGGCGCAGCCGCTCGGGCTCTACCACCGCGCTGACGAAGGCGGGAACGGCGGCCACGCCCAGCACCTCCATGAAGGCGCCGAGCAGCATCAGCACGAGGAGGATGGCGCCGTTCCGCTTCTCGCGAGCGTCGAGCAACCAGAGAAGCTTCCTGAACTGCGCCGCCATGTCGTTCCGTTGCCCGCCCGCCGGTCACCGCGGCGGTCCTGGCACCGCCCTCGGCAAGGACGCGCCGGAACAGCCATCGCGCCCTCACGGCTGCGCTCGACCGGTTGAACAATCCGTGGGCCAAGTCCTGCCGCCCGGCGCAAGGTGCCCGCGGTCACGGTCAACGCCGCGTGGGTGTGGCGTTGCCCCATGCAGGGCGCATGGCCACCCTCCTTGCGCGGCGCCAGGACGGCGCCGGCATCGGCCAAGGTGGCTTGCAGCATGCGTGGATCCACAGGACCCTTGCGCCGTGATCGGCCGGGGCCGCACCCGGCCAAGGCGCCGTGAGGCACCGAGCCGCTGCGGCGCGCCCGGGCGCCATGCCGAGGATCGGTGTCGTTCTCAGCGACTTCCCCGTGCTGTCCGAGACCTTCGTCGTCGACCAGATCGCCGGACTGGTGGACCTCGGCTTCGGCATGACCATCCTGTGCAACAGGGTGCACCCATCGCCACGGCCGGAGACGGAGCCGCTGCGCCGCCTGATGCCACTGGCGCGCGCGTCGGCTGCGCACCGCCTGACCCATGCCATGCTCCGGAGGCTGGGGCGGGATGCGGGACGTGACCAGCGTCTCGCCGCGCGCTGGCGGGTCGAGGTGCTGGCCGATGCCGCCGCCTGCTGGCGCATGAACCGCTGCGACGTGCTGGTCGCGCATTTCGGGTGGACTGGCCAACGCCTGGCGGAGGCCGCGGCGCTGGGCGTGCTGCGGCGCCCTTTCGTGACGGTCCTGCACGGCAAGGACGTCGCCGTTCCGTTCCATTCCGGCGCGATGCAGGACTACTCGACCCTGTTCCGCCGCGGCAACCTGCTGCTGCCGGTCTGCGATGCCTTTCGCGCGCTGCTGTTGGATGCGGGGGCGGATCCTGGCCGGACGCGAGTCCTGCCGACAGGCGTGGACTGTGCCGCCATCGAATTCGCGCCTCCGTCGCCCTCGCGGACAGGGGCGCGCATCCTCACGACCGCGCGGCTGGTGGAGAAGAAGGGGGTGGACCACGCGCTACGCGCGTTGGCGTCGCTGCGAGAGCGCCGTCCGGCCCTGCCCTGGCGCTACGACGTCGTCGGAGACGGGCCATTGCGGCCGCGGCTTGAGGAACTGGCGGCAGCCTGCGGCGTCGCGGACCGCGTGCACTTCGCGGGCACCGTGCCGCACGAGGAGGCGAAGTCGCACCTGCGGTCCGCGGACATCTTCCTGCTGCCGAGCCGGACCGGCACGGATGGTGACATGGAGGGCGTCCCGGTGTCGCTCATGGAGGCTATGGCCGCAGGTGTCGCGGTGATCAGCACGACGCATAGCGGCATTCCGGAACTCGTCACGCATGGCGAGACGGGGCTCCTCGCGCCGGAAGGCGACCCGGTGGCACTGTCCGCCCGGCTCGAGTGGTCGATGGACAACCCGGATGGGCTTGCAGCACTCGCGCGTGCCGCACGGGCGAAGGTCGAGGCCGATTTCGACGCGAGGGTGATCCATCGCCGCCTCGGCGACATGCTTGTTCATTTGGCGGAGAGCGGGACGGTACCGCCGGCGCGATGACTCGCGCAGTCGGATCGCCGAAGGCCGAGAGGTCGGGAGGCACGGACGATGGCGCACGGAACCAGGATCCGCGTCGCCTGCAGCGCGGTTCCTCCGCAAACACTGCTTGGCGCACGACGAACACAGGATCGTGGCTGCTCGGCGCGTTACCGCCCGGCGGGCACTGCCAGGACCGGGTGGCCCCATGTGGGGTCCGGCGCCGTACCGGTCACTCCATCGCGTGCTTGCCGCTGACGAAGATCGCGTCGCAGTAGCTGATGATGACCGGCTTCACCCGCTGGCCATTCGGCAGGACCGGCCGCCCGCGCGCCTGGTTGTCGATGCTGTAGAGATGGTAGTCGAAGACACCGAGATACGCCCGGACCTCCTCGAGCGACGGCGTCCTGCCTGGTGAGATGCCGCATTCTATCTGGATGAAATCCACCTTGCCCGTCCCGAGCGCATCCTCGCCGCCGCGAAGAACCTCGAGGTCATGGCCTTCGACATCGATCTTCAGGAGATGGATCCTCCCGATCCCCAGTTCCCCGACCATGCGGTCCAACGTCGTCATCTGGACGGACTCGGTGCTCTCCTGCCGTCCCCAATCCGGGTTGGATCCGGGATCGACGGAGTTCATCGCCGAGATCGCGTTCAGGTAGATCGGCTTCGCTCCGGTCTCCGCACCGAGCGCGAGCTGGAAGCATCGGATGTTCGGATAGGACCCGGTGCGTTCCACGAGGACCCGGTAGGTGCTGCTGACCGGCTCGAAGGAGAAGATCCGAGGCGCCACCGGCAGATGCCTCATGAGGCGCAGCGCGGTCCGTCCATCATTCGCACCGACGTCGAAGACGATGTCGGACGACGTCCAGTTCCGCATCTCGACGAGCGTCCTGTCGTAGAGATTGACGTCATAGCGTTCATCCCTGGTGCCCGGCCATCGATGCAGGATGCGAGAGACCCTTCGCCTGGTTCGCCTGAAGACGTCCTGCATCTCGCCGCCGCTCCTTCACCCAGGGGGCACCCCGGTCGCCGGCCGAGCGCAGCGTCGACTGCGCCCGGCGCCTTCCTCGCCTCGGCGGCGGAATCGCGCGAAGCAATGCCTTCGCCGCCGCCCTGCGTCCGCTCGGCATGCCGCTGCATGCCTCCTGGCGCGAGGACAGGTTCTCAGATCCTGGGCCAAGCTGGCGTCACAGGTGGGTCAGGGCATCGCAGGCACATGAAAGGGAGCAGCCACGCGGGCCTGAACAAGGGCGTGGCCAGCAATGCCCTGCGCCGCGCCGTGTTCTTCCACCGCCAGGGCGAGTTCCGCGACCGTACCTTCGAAAACCAGAGCTTTCACGCCTCCGGCCTCAGCCTCGCCACCGCCGCCATCGTCCACTGGAACACCGTCTACCTGGATCTCGCGGTCAGGCGCCTGCGCGCCAACGGCGCCACCGTGCCGGACGAGATGCTCGCCGACGTCGCGCCGCTCGGATGCGGACACATCTCCCTCACCGGCGACTACGACTGGGCAGCCGCCTCGCCGCCGCCGGGCGGCTTCAGGCCGCTCCGCGACATTCATGCCGCGCTCCTACCCCGCGCCGCTTAGCGTGCAGATTTGAGCAAACCGTGCGGTGACCCCCAGTAGCGACCACGAAACAGTCGGCCGGGCTCGCAAGGCCCGCCGGACCAGCGGCATGTTCCGAACGCCTGGCAAGCCGGCATCATTGGTGCTGGCGCAGCGCCCGACGTGACGCGGCGCGCAAAGGGGGCACGAGACTCGGTCGGGCAGGGTAGCCACCTTGAGCGCGGTTGCTCATCGCGTGGACGCACGTGCGGCGGCTCACGAGCGCATTGGAGATGGTGCCCAGGGGCGGAATCGAACCACCGACACTGCGATTTTCAGTCGCAGAAAATGACCTGTATCGACACGCCGCAGTGTGTCCGCAAGTCGCCAAGCCCCAAAAAATCCCTTGATGATGCTTGCTGACACTGCGACATATTGCGCCACCGATCGCCAAGGGGCGACGGCGCGATGAGTCCGCGATGAGTCCGCAGCGCACGTCGCACGGTCCAAGTCGCAGGGTCGGAGGGCGGTCGGATGGGGGTGGACCTGACGGATCGGAGCGTCGCCGCGGCGACCTGTCCCGCCGGCCGCAAGGACATGCTGATCTTCGATGAGGCACTTCCCGGCTTCGGGCTGCGCGTGACGGCCGGTGGCAAGCGGACCTTCATCTTCCAGTATCGGGTCGGGGCGAAGGTCCGGCGGACCGTCCTGGGCACCTTCGGCGCGGAGCTGACGACCGCGAAGGCGCGAAAGAAGGCCGAGGCGTTGCGCGGCCAGGTGCGCGACGCCCGCGATCCGGTGGCGGAGCGGCGCGCCGCGCGTGTCGCAGCCGAGGCGGCGGAGGCGGTGGAGAAGGCGGCCCGGGCGGCGGCTGCCTACACGGTTGACGCGATGATCGGACAGTGGGCGGCGCACCATCTGGCGGAGCGGTCCGCGTCCTATGCGAAGCGGGTGCCAGCCGAGCTGCGCGCCGCGCTGGCTGCGTGGAAGGCGGCACCGGCCGCCTCCTTCGCCCAGGCCGATGCGGTGCGGACCCTCGACACGATCAAGTCGGAGCGCGGTCCGGTCGCCGCGAACCGGCTGCGCGCCGTCGCGCGCGCATGCTGGGGCTGGGCGGTCAAGCGCGGTGCCCTTGCCTCGAACCCCTGGGAGGCGACGCCGCGGCCGGCGCGCGAGACGCCGCGGGAGCGGGTGCTGTCCGATGCCGAGGTCGGGGCCCTCTGGACTGCGGCCGGCGGCATGAATGCCCCGTGGTCGGGCATCGTGCAGCTGCTGCTGCTGACGGGCCAGCGGCGCGGCGAGGTCGCCGGGATGCGCTGGGATGAGCTTGACCTAGAGGCCGGGCTTTGGTCCCTGCTCGGCAGCCGGACGAAGAACCACAAGCCCCATGCGGTGCCGCTTCCGCCCGAGGCGCTGGCGGTGCTGGCCGAGGTCAAGCGACGCCGCACCGCCGAGCTGGTGTTCGAGGGCGCGCGGCGGACCACGCCCAGCGGCTTCGGCAAGATGAAGGGCAGGCTGGATGTGGCGATGCAAAAGGCGGCGAAGGACGCCGGCCGAACGGTCGCGCCCTGGACGCTGCACGACATTCGCCGGACCGTTGCCACTGGCTTGCAACGGCTGGGCGTGCGGCTGGAAGTGACGGAAGCGATCTTGAACCACGTAAGCGGCAGCCGGTCCGGCATCGTGGGCGTCTATCAGCGCCACGGCTGGGAGCGGGAGAAGGCCGAGGCGCTGAAAGCCTGGACGGCGCATGTGCTGCGCTGCGCCGCAGGCCAGGCCGGCGCGAGCGGGGCGGCCGGGAAGGTGGCGGACATGGCCGCGCACCGGGCGCAGCGCCGCAAGAGCGCGTAGCTGGGCGGGCAACCGGGGCAACCCAGGGCAACCACGCCACGAAGCCTTGGCCGGCGCGGGCCTGCCCGCGCGCGGCACGGTTGCCCGAAGCGGGATAGCACGGGGCAACCGGGGCAATCTGCGGGTCCTTCCTGCGGCGCGGAGGACGCGGCGCGCAGAGGCGCGGCGTTCGCGCAGTGGTGTGTCGCCGCCGGGGATGACGCTGGGTGACAGGGGGGGTGCCGATTCTTCGCGGCCCTGCCGCTGTGGACCGCAGCCCTCCCATGCGGGGATTTTTTTCTGTGCGCCGAATCGCCATCGCATCGGATAATCCGAGATTGGCGGGGCTAGGTTTGGCCGCCGAACGCCCGGACCTTCCGCACGGGCTGCCCCGCCGCATCCTTGCGGAACGCGCGGCGGAGGCGCGACCATGGACCATGACCGGGCACGCCGGGGCGCGGCATCGGCCGGCGCGCCGGTGCTGGCGGTTGATCCCGATTGGGACTTCGCCGGGCAGGCGATCCTTCGCTTCATGACCTGGCCGAAGTCGCAGCGCCGGCAGGAACAAGCGACCGTGACATGGGCGGCGCAGGCACTTGCCTTTCGCCAAGCATGGCCAGGGGAGATCCTCGACGGCGGCATGAAGTTGGCTGCGGTGCTGGTGGCCGAGAAGCTGGGCGTTACTCCCGCTGAAGTCCTGTCCATGCCCTTCGCGCGGGAGCTGCCGGTGTTGCTCGCGCCCGTCGTCGATGCGGAGGCCGACAAGATCGCCGAGCGTGTGCGCGCCGAGTTGTTCGAGCCTGCCGGGGGATATCAGCGCGTCGCCGAGGCGCCCGGTGCAGACTTGCTGCATGCCGAGTTTCGGAGCGCAGTCGAAAGGGGCGCGATGGAGGCCGGCATTCTTCTCGGGCTTATCGCGGCGCTGCACTTGAACCACAGAGGGCAAACAGCATCGCTGAATCGGGCGATCGCAATTCTCTTGGAAATGGACAAGCGCGGCGAAGTGAAGATTCGCAAGGAGACAAGCTTGAAACAGGCTTGGACCCAATGGCGCTCAGTCGCGCCGCTGTGGGCTGCTGTCTGCCTGGACCATGGAGACACGCGCTTCAACGGTCTGCCCGACCTTGCGAAGATCGCTGGGCTGTTCGTCAGTCCGGCGCGCCGTCGCCGTGTTCTATCCTGGGCACAATGGCTGCGCGAGTTCGCGGTGACACACAAGCCGCCGAACACGACCACGACCCATATTCTCAAATCGGAGGCGGTGCAGATTATTGCGCCTGTCGAACCGGAGCCGGCGCCTGTCGGTCCGATCGGTGCGGAGCTGTTGGAAGGTGCGCGCGTGTCGCGTGCCTGGATGAAGTAGCCGCGCGCCGTGATCGCGTTGTGGTAGGGAACCGGTTCAAGGCCCCCTGCACCAGTTCAGCCCCTTCCGCTCCAGTTCCTTCGCTCGCCACCTTGCGACCCGCGGCGATTCCCGCCGCGGAAAGGCAAGGTGCGATGATCGATTACGCTGAGTATCTGAACGAAGCGCAGTTCTGCGCGCTGCTGCGGGTGAAGCCGCGCACCGCGCAGCGGTGGCGGGCGGATGGGACCGGCCCGGCTTTCGTGCGTGCCGGTGGCCGGCGAATCCTCTACCGGCGGGCGGACGTGGAAGCCTGGGCGTCGGCGCGGACTTTCGCGCACCGCGCGGCCGAGCTGGCGGCGGCGACGAAGGCCGGCGCCGATGGCTGAGGGTCCGATCGGAGCGGCCGCGCTCCGCTGGCAGCGCGCGGCGCTGCGCCTTCATGCCCTGGGCGCGCGCGCCTTCGCCGAGGCGGTGGCCGAGGTCGCGCAGACCCATCCTGCCGGCGCCGATCTGTTGGCGGTGTTCGAGACCTACGCCGCGCGGCTGACGGCCGACATGCTCCGCGCGGTGGGCGGCGATCGCTTCCCGCCGCGCCCGCTGGCGATCGTGCCGCCGCCCGACCGGGAGGGCGGGGCGTGACGGGCGGCGGTCCCGACTTCGCCGCGGTCAACGCTGCGGCGCTGCCGCACCTCGAACACCTCTGCGCGCGATGGCTACCGGGTGGCCGCCGCGTCGGGCCGGAATGGCGCTGCGGCAGCCTGAGCGGCGAGGCTGGCGCATCCCTGGGCGTGCGGCTGCATGGCGGCCGTGCCGGCGCCTGGCAGGACTTCGCCACGGGCGAGCGCGGCGGCGATCCGGTGTCCCTCGCCGCAGCGATCTTCCGCATCCCGCAGGCGGAGGCCGCGCGGCGGATCGCCGCAATGCTGGGAATCGAAGCGGAGGGCGCGCGGCATGGCTGACACGCCCGATCCCTTCGCGCCGCTGCCCGCCACCGGCGGCGGAGGAAAGCCCCCCGCGGCCGCGCACCGCTCCCGCGGCGAGGGCGACGGCTTCGCCGCGATCCTGCCCGCTGGTGCGCCGCTTCCCGAGCCGATTCGCCACCGGCGCCTTGGCGTGCCCGCGGCGGTGTGGCGCTACCTCGATGCAAGGGGCGCGCTGCTGTTCGCGGTGTGCCGGTTCGAGACGGCGGCGGGCAAGGAAGTCCTGCCCCTGTCCTTCGGCGCCACCGGCGGCCGCGCGAGCTGGCATTGGCGTGCGCCACCTGCGCCGCGTCCGCTCTACCGGCTGGATGCGCTGGCGGCGCGACCGGAAGCGCCGGTGCTGGTGACGGAAGGCGAGAAGGCTGCCGAGGCCGCGGCGCTGCTGTTCCCCGATCACGTCGCCACCACCTCGCCCAGCGGCGCGCGCGCCGCGGGCAAGGCCGATTGGTCGCCGCTGCGCGGGCGCGTGGTCACGATCTGGCCGGACCATGACGGCGAGGGCGACGCCTGCGCCGCGGAGGTCCTGCGCCTGGCCGGCGCCGCCGGTGCGCGTCGGGTGCGCGTGGTGGCGATCCCTCCGAGCTGGCCGGCGAAGTGGGATCTGGCCGACCCGCTGCCCGAGGGCGTGCCGCCTGAGACGCTGCGCGTGATGCTCGCCGCTGCGACGCGCGGTGCGGAGCCGCCGCGGCTGCCAGCCGGCTTCATGATGCGGCCCGAGGGGGTGTTCCTCGCGCCCGAGGATGACGACAAGGCTCCGGTGCATGTGTGCGGCTCGCTCGAAGTCATCGCCGGCACGCATGACGGCGAGGGCGAGGATTGGGGCGCGCTGCTGCGCTGGAAGGACGATGACGGGCGGGAACACGAATGGGCGATGCCGCGCGCGCTGCTGGCCGGCGACTGCGCCGAGGTCCGCGCGCGGCTGCTGCGCGGCGGGCTGTTCGTCTCGACGGCGCGGAAGGCGCGCGAGGGGCTGGCGACCTACCTCATGCGATCGCGGCCGCGGGCGCGGGTCCGCATCGTCGGGCGGCTGGGCTGGCACGATACGCCCGGCGGTCGCGTGTTCGTCCTACCGCGCGAGACGATCGGCGGGACTGCCGCGGAGCCGGTGCGGCTGCAAACGGAGCGGCCCGAGGTCTTGCCGCCGGTCGCTGCCGCCGGGACACTGGAAGCCTGGCGCGACGCGATCGCCGCGCGCTGTGCCGGAAACTCGAGACTGGTGCTTGCGCTGTCGGCCGCCTTCGCCGCGCCGCTGCTGGGCTTGATCGGCGCCGAGGGCGGCGGCGTGCATCTCCGCGGCGCATCGTCCAAGGGCAAGTCGGCGGCGCTGGTGGCCGCGGGCAGCGTGTGGGGCGGCGGCGGCGTGCGCGGATGGCTGCAACGCTGGCGCGCCACCGACAACGGGCTGGAAGCGCTGGCCGCGGCGCATTGCGATCTGCTGCTGACGCTGGATGAGATGGGCGAGGTCGATCCCCGCGCGGTCGGCGCAATCGCCTACATGCTGGCGAACGGCAGCGGCAAGGCGAGGGCGCAGCGCGACGGCGGCGGCCGGCGGTCGGCGGAATGGCGGGTGCTGTTCCTGTCATCCGGTGAGGTCGGGATCGCGGACAAGATGGCGGAGGCCGGCGGTCGGCTGCGCGCCGCGGCCGGCATAGCGGTGCGCGTGGTGGACCTTCCCGCCGAGGCCGGCGCCGGGCTGGGCGTGTTCGAGGCGCTGCACGATGCGCCGGACGGCCGCGCCTTCGCGGACCGGATGAAGGCAGATGCGGCACGCTGCTACGGCACGGCAGGACCGGCCTTCCTGCGGCGCATCGTCGCCGAGCCTGCCGCGGCGGCCGAGGCGGTGGCGGGGTTCCGGCGAGCCTTCCTCGCCTTGCATGTCCCGAAGGCCGCGGATGGCCAGGTGGCGCGCGTTGCGGATCGCTTCGCCATCATCGCTGCCGGCGGCGAGCTGGCGCGCGTGCTGGGCGTCCTGCCTTGGGCTGAGGGCGAGGCGGTGCGCGCCGCCGGCCGGTGCTTCGCGGATTGGCTGCGCGCCCGCGGCGGGCATGGGCCTGCCGAGCTGGAAGTTGGGATCGCCCAGGTGCGCGCCTTCCTCGAACGCAATGCCGAGGGGCGGTTCCGGCTGCTGTCCAAGGATGAGGCCGGCGAGACGGTGGCCGGTGCGGAGCGGGTCTATCTCGCCGGCTTCCGCCGCGCCGCGGCATCGGGGGATGGGACCGAGTTCTTCATCCTGCCGGAAGTCTGGCGGGGTGAGGTCGCCACCGGCTTCGATGCCGGCGCGCTGGCGGGGGAGTTGGTGCGGAGGGGCTTCCTCCGCGCCGATCCGGGCGACGGCAAGCCGGCCTGCCGGTGTTCGCTGCCAGGCCGGCCGAAGGGCGCGCGTGCCTATCACCTCCTACCGGCGATCTTCGCGGATGGTTGAACCCGCGCCGGCCGAAGGATGGGCAGCCGCGCTGCTGGCGGCGCTGCGCGCGGGCCTTCCCGCCGATTGCCCGGTTGCCCTGCCCGCAGACGCCGAGGGCAACCCGATGCCCGAGGCAGACCCGGCGGCCGATCAAGCCTCCGCCGTTCCGGTTGCCCCGGTTGCCCCGGTTGCCCGTCGCGAAGAACAGAATGGCGCGGCGCCCGATCCGATCGAGGCCGCCGAGCGGGAGGCGATCATGTCGGAGCGGGCCTTGCCACCGATCGGCACGGAAGCGCGACGACGGCACGACGCCGCACACCGGCGCATGGTCGAAGGACTGCTCGGCGCATCCCGCATTCCGCCGGGCCTGGGTCCCTCTAATCCTGAGATACGGCGAGCAGAGGCGCGCCCGGTCGGCAGTCTTGGTGTTGCGGAAGGGTGCAACGGCGACAACGCAACACGGGCAACCGGGCCATCGGGCAATCGGGCAATCGGGCAATCGGCAGTGGGGGCTTTGGGTCCTCCCTGGCCATCTGCGGATGCGGTGAGCAAAGGCGCGGCCTGCTAGGCTGGTTCGCTGGCGGCCACCCGGCCTGTTCATGTTGTTGTTGATCGGGACCAGGCGCGAAATCGCCGCTCGTGAGTCCGCTGAGAGTCCGCAGCGCGGAAGTGGCCAGAATCGACGCCTATATTCAGGTCGCGCCAATCGCCAAAAAATCTAAGGAAATCAGAATGGTGCCCAGGGGCGGAATCGAACCACCGACACTGCGATTTTCAGTCGCATGCTCTACCAACTGAGCTACCTGGGCGCCCATGCAGCGGAGGGGCACAGCGCCCGGACCACCGGTAGAGGGGCGCCGAGATAGCCGAAGCCCGCGGCCCTGTCCACCCGCTCAGGCCTCGCCTTCCTCCTCCTCGGGGCCGGCCGGGATGGCGTAGTCGCCCGCCAGCCAGCGCCCGAGATCCACCTGCCGGCAGCGCGCCGAGCAGAAGGGCCGGAACCGCGTATCCGCCGCCACGCGCCGGCAGACGGGGCAGCGCCGCGGCGGCCGCGGCGGCGGGGGCGGCGGCACCTCGTCCTTGTCAGCCACGCGCCTCGGCCTCCTCGATCCGCTCCGCGCCTGGTGGCACGGCGGGGTCCGCCAGCAGGGCCAGCGGCCGCCCCGTCTCCGCCCGCCAGGCCGCCAGCGCCTGCGGCAGGGTCTCGGCCGCAGCGACCACCGCGGGTGCGGCGCGCAACGCCAGCGCCCGGCCCGGGTTTGCCGCCGCCTCGCGCGCGGCGCGGCGCAGCGCGGCGAGCGCCGCCGTGGTGGCCGCCATCCGCCCGCCCAGCACCTCGTGCAACGGCGGATGCACCCGCCGCCGCTGTACCTCGAACAGGCCGAGGGGCCCGATCCCCTTCATCTGCGCCAGCCCGTCCTCCGCCAGCGCCGCCTCGAACGGCGCGGCCAGCGCGGCGCGGCGCTTCGCCGAAAGCCCCGCCAGGTCCAGCAGGATCGGTCCGGCCAGGTTGCGCAGCCGGATCTGCCGCGCCGCCTCGCGCACCGCCACCAGGTTCAGCCGCTCCTGCGCGGCGGGGTCGCGGGCGCCGGCGGCGGCGCCGGCATCGACGTCGATCGCGGTCAGCGCCGGCGTCGGGTGCACCAGGATGCGCCCCTGCCCGCCTGGCAGCGGCGCCTCGGGCCAGGCCAACGCGTCGATCTCGGCCTCCAGCGCGTCGTCGAAGGCGGGGCCGCGCTGCAGCGCCACCCGCTCCCGCCCCAGCGCCCCGCGCAGCGCGGCGGCCAGCGCCGGGTGGTCCACCGCGACCGACGCCGCCGGATGCGCGCGGGCAAGCCTCAGCGCAGGCCCCGGACCGCGCGCGAGCAACCGCGGCGCGCCGGCGGGCGCGGCGGCGGCCAGCGCCGCCTCCCGCTCCGTCAGCCGGGCGGAAAGGCGCGGCCCCTTGCCGCCCTGCGCGGCGCGCATGACGCGGACGGGCAGGACCAGCCCCTCCTGCAGCCGTTCCGCACCACGGCGCGGCCCGGCCTCGTCGTCGGGCAGGAAGCCGGTCTCGCCGCCGGCCAGCGCCAGGAAAGCCCCCGCCATCGCCGGCGCCAGCGCCGTCACGCGCGCCCGGTGCAGGTCCCCCACGCCATCCGGCAGGTCGGCGCGGTCGACCCAGTATTCCACCAGCACATCCCCCCGCAGCAGCGCGACCCGGACCTCGCCTGGGGCGGCGCTGGCGAGGAGGCGCAGGCCCCCGCTCAGGGCCTGAGCCACCCGACGCCGCGCAGCAGCTGCGCCGTCTCGAACAGCGGCAGCCCGACCACGTTGGACCAGGAGCCCGAGAGGAAGCGCACGAACATCTCGGCCCGCCCCTGGATGGCGTAGCCGCCGGCCTTGCCCTGCCACTCGCCGGTCTCGAGATAGGCCTCGATCTGCTGGTCGGTCAGGCGCTGGAAGGCGACCGCGGTCACCACCAGGCGCGAGAGCGGCCTGCCCTCCGGCCGGTGCAGCACCACGCCCGTGGTCACGCTGTGCCGGCGGCCGGAAAGCAGCGCGAGGAAGCGCCGCGCCTCCGCCGCATCGGCCGGCTTGCCGAGGATGCGGCGGCCGACGCCGACCACGGTATCGGCGGCCAGCACCAGCGCATCGGGCGGCGCCAGGGCGGCGGCGGCGGCGGCCTTCTCCGCGGCCAGGCGCGCGGCGAGCCGGCGCGGCAGCTCGGCCTTGCCGGGGCTCTCGTCGATCTCGGCGGGCAGGACGCGATCGGGCACGATGCCGATGCGGGCCAGCAATTCCAGCCGGCGTGGGCTCGCCGAGGCAAGCACGAGCGGCGCGCGGGGCGGGGCGGTCATCGGGCGGCGCGCGGCGCGTCGGGGCCGGGCCGGGGGCGGGCTTCCCCGCCGCGGCGCCTCACTTGAAGCGGAAGGTGATGCGGCCCTTGGTCAGGTCGTAGGGCGTCATCTCGAC
>CAYNYQ010000031.1:0-21053 GCA_964401305.1 uncultured Acetobacteraceae bacterium
GACCGTTGCGGTGCATGCTACTTGTGCAGCCTCGCGCGTCAATCGGATAGGCAATAGTTTACATTTCCTGACATACCGCGATGGTCACAACGAGTTTTTTTCGGGCACGGGCGCATGTTCGGCGCCGACGTGACGGTCCCCCGGACGTGGCAGGCTAAGGGCTGCACCGGGTCGTAGCCCGCGGCGCATCCCCACGGTGCGCCGCCACTCACCTCGCGGCGAGGTGGCATTCGCAGCCCGACGTCATGCATGGGAGCGGGGTCCCACGCGTGGACCTCGCGCGGGTGTGGCCCAACAACCTGCGTGACGTTTCCCCTCCAAGCAGCAGGTTGCTGCAGGCCTTTCGGCCCTTGGCGGATGGGTCCAGGGACGATAGCGCCTTCCCGGCCCGGGGGAGGGCGAAGGGGCAGCGCCCCCTGCCGCATCCCTACATCCCCGCCACGTCCACCACCTCCGGCGCGTGCCCCAGCCTGCGCAGGAAATCCAGCAGGTCCGCCGGGCGCAGGGTCACCGTCGCCGTGTTGGTCAGCGGGTGGACGTTGATCCAGGCGAAGTCCTCGACCAGTGCGCGGTCGAAGGCCCCGCCCGGCGCCCCGGGCCTGGCGTTCACCAGGCCGAGCGGCGTGACCGAGCCGGGCTCGACGAGATCGGCACGGCGGTGCTGCTGCCGGCGCTGTACAACCCGGTGCTGCTGGCGCACCAGTGAGCGACGCTCGATCGGGCGAACGAGGGGCGCGTCATCCTCGGCATTGGCCGCGTCTCCGACATGCGGACCATCCGGCCAGCCCGGACGGGCTGCGTAAGCGCCAGGTCTGCTTCGCCGGCCCCGCCGCCGCGGTGCGCGACCGGCTGGCCGCCCATGCCGCAGCGAGGCTACAGTACATGTGCCTGCGCATCGCCGAGGAGCACGAGCGGCATGTGGGCATCGTCGCGGGCTTCCGTCACGACACAGGATCATGAGCCGGGCGACCACCATGGCCGGGCTGCGCTCGTCGGCCTGCGCCGCGAGTCGGCCGCGTGCCGCCGCCGCTGCCAGTCGTCGCGCCGCCCGCAGCGCTAGCGCCGGCGCGCACCCCCTCGTCTTCTTCGACTGGGACCGCGCCGCCCTGACCGACCGCGCGGGGCAGATCATCGCCGAGGCGGCCGAGAACGCCCGCCGTGTGCAGGCGGCGCGGATCGAGGTGGCGCGCCATGCCGACCGCTGCAGCTCGCCCGAGTACGATCAGCGCCTGTCGCAGCGCCGCGCTGACACCATAGCGGCCAAGCTCGTCCGCCGCGGCGTGCGGCGCAACACCATCACAGTCCAGGCCTTCGACGCGAGCCGACCAAGATCGTCCCGCGCCGGAGCGCCCCAGCGTACGGGCGGCGCCGCATCACCCGCCGCCTCGCACTCCCGCGAGGAAACGCTGCACCGGCTCGGCCAGGCCCTGCATCGTGCCGGCGAGCAGGGTCGCGGTCTGTCCGGCCGCCGTGGACGCGTCCCGTGCACGGACCGTCGCCTGGTTCACGCCGACGACGTTCTCACCCGCAGTTTCGGTGCCGCGGGCGGCAAGCTCGGCGCCGCGGGCGATCTCCTGGGTCGCTGCGCTCTGCTGCTCGACCGCGGCGGCGACCGCGACCGAGATGCCGTGCACCTGCTCGATCGTCTGGCCGATGCGGCCGATCGCGCCGACCGCCGCCTCGCTCGCCGCGCGGATCGCGGCGATCTGATTGCCGATCTCCTGCGTCGCGCCGGCGGTCTGCGTGGCAAGCTGCTTGACCTCCGCCGCGACGACGGCGAAGCCCTTGCCCGCCTCGCCGGCCCGCGCCGCCTCGATCGTCGCGTTCAGCGCGAGCAGGTTGGTGCGGCCGGCGATGTCGCCGATCAGCTGCGCCGCGCTGCCGATGCGCTGGGCGCACCCGGCGAGCTCCTGCATGGCGGCGTCGCCGCTGCGGGTCTCCTCCACCGCGCGGGTCGTCGCGCTGGCCGCCTGCGCCACCTGGCGTGTGATCTCGTCGATCGAGGCGGAAAGCTGGGTCGCGGCCGCAGCCATCGTCTGGACACTGGACGACGCGCCGCCTGCTGCGGAGACGGCCGATTCCGCCATGGCGCTGGAGGTGTCGGTCGCCTGCCCGATCTCCTCGACGCGGCGCAGCATGGCGTCGATCGCCTGCTGGGCCTCGCGTAGCGCGCCGCTCACCTCCGCGTCGAAGGCGGAGGAGAGGGATTCGAGCTGTGCCTTCCGCTCCACCTGCTGGCGCGTCGCAGCCTGCTCGCGCGCCGCCATCTCCGCGGCCTCCTCCGAGCGGTCGCGAAGCGTCGCAAGGGCCCGCGCCATGGCACCCACCTCGTCACGCCGCTGCGTGCCCTCGGCAACGATCGCGTAGTCGCCGCCCGCCAGGCGCAGCAGGCCGGTGGACAGGTTGCGGATCGGCTGCCCGATCGCCTTCCCAACGACCATCGTGACCACGAAGGCCAGCAGCAGGGCGACGGCGAGGAGGACGAGCTGGAAAGCCTGGAGGTGCAGCGCCTCTGCCTCGACGGCGGCCAGCCTGGCGGCGCGCGCCGCGGCGCCGAGCTCCGCCATCGCCTCGGCCTCCCGCTCCGCCGCAGCGAAGCCCGCCATCAGCTGCGACATCTGGATCACCGCCGTGCCGGCATCGGCCGCGGCCATCTGCGCAACTGCCTCGGCCTTTCCGGCATAGGCCCCGAGCGCGGCCCGCACCCGCTCGAACGCTTCGGGGTTGGCCGTCGCGACCGGAGTTCCGGCCAAGCCTGCGAGCGCTTCCTGCAGCCGGTTCACCATGGCCTGCACGTCCGCCACGCCGCGGCGCGCGATCCCCTCGTCGTCGCTCGTGGAAACCAGCGACAGCAGCCGGTTCAGCGCGTTTTGCACCTGCACCAGCCGCAGCACCACCCGGTCGGTGGCACTGGTTTCCGCCTGTTGCTCGACCAGGGCCTGCGCCATGGCGTGCTGCTGGTCGCGGAGCGCCAGCAACGACGCGCCGGCGAGGACCAGCATCAGAACTCCGGTCAGGCCTGGTGCCAGGAGAACCTTGATCCTGACCGGCAGATCCCCGAGCCAGCGCGAAAGCGCGCGCGGTCCCCGATCGGGCATGGTGCCCGCGCTTGCTTTCCCGCTCATGGTCGTTCAGCCGCTGTAGACGCCGCAGCAGACGGCATAGGTGCCGCTGCGCCGAACGAACATCGCCTTCGGCTCGATCTTGCGCGTGACGGGATTGGTGAACTTGAAGTTGACCCACCCGCCGTCCGGGTTCGTCTGGCCGGAGCGGACGATGAGCTGCGCGAAGGGAACGCCATCAGGATCGCGGCTCTCGGTCATGTTCACGCCGATGAGCCGGTTGTTGAACCCGTGCGCGCGGATCGTCACGCTGGGGTCGAAGACGACGATGTAGAGGTCGCGGTCGACGAAGCGGCCCTGCCGGTCGCTCAGCTTCGGCAGGGCGGCGTCGCCTTCCGCCTCCAGCAGGCTGATCGCCCGCGCGACCATGGCCATCGCCTCTTCCCTGCTGCCGTACTCGGCGGCCCGCGCCAGCCCCGGCGCGAAACCTGCCAGCACGGCCGCGCCGAGCAATGCCCGGCGCCCGGACGTGGCGTGCACCAACCCAACCTTCATCTGCCCCGGCATCGGCGGCTCCCTCGCATGGACACCGCCGATCAATGCCTGATGAGGGTGAACGGACCGCTTACGTCCCTTGTCGGACGGACCGTTGATGCAGCAGCGCTACAGCGCGTCGACGTCCACCACCTCCGGCGCGTGCCCCAGCCTGCGCAGGAAATCCAGCAGGTCCGCCGGGCGCAGGGTCACCGTCGCCGTGTTGGTCAGCGGGTGGACGTTGATCCAGGCGAAGTCATCGACCAGGGCGCGGTCGAAGACCATGCGCACCGCCCCGGGCCTGGCGTTCACCAGGCCGAGCGGCGTGACCGAGCCGGGCTCCACGCCGAGTTGCTCCATCAGCGCCGCGGCGTCGGCGAAGCTCGCCCGCGGCGCGCCGATGGCCCGCACCAGGGCGTTGACGCCCACCTGCCGCCCCTCCTCCAGCGTCGCCAGCAGGAAGGGCCCGCTCTTCGGGCGGAGGAAGAGGTTCTTCGTGTGCCCGCCCTCGAGCTGTCCGCGCAGCGCCTGCGATTCCGCCACGGTGAACACCGCCGGGTGGTGCGTGACGCGGTGCTCGATGCCCGCCGCGGCCAGGCGGGCGAGCAGGCCTTCGGGGGTCTCGGGCATCAGGCGGGCGCGTACCTGCCGCCGGTCTGCGGCGTCGGCGTGTCGTGGCCCTGCTGCTGGCGGTCCAGCCGGGTCTCGCGCTTCCAGCTGCGCCTGAGGTCGTCGCGGACGTTGAACTGCAGCACGCCCAGGCCCTCCACCTCCAGCGCGATCCGGTCGCCGTCCATGAAGGGGTTGAGGCCGCGGTGGTTGGTGCCGGTGGCCAGGATGTCGCCCGGCTCCAGCGCGTGGATGGAGGAGGCCCATTCGATGCAGCGCGCGATCGGGTGCGCCATGTCGTCCGTGCTGAAGTCCTGCATGACGACGCCGTTGTTGGAGAGGCGCACGCGGAGCTTCTGCGGGTCGGCGATCTCGTCCTTCGTGACCAGCCAGGGGCCGATGGGGGCGAAGCTGTCGCGCGACTTCATCTGGAAGAAGCTGTTGCCGGCGGGCTTGAGGCCGCGGGCCGAGCCGTCGATGAAGTTCACGTAGCCGAAGACGTGGTCCATCGCGTCCGCGGCGCGAACATGGCTGGCGCGCTTGCCGATCACCACGGCGAGCTCGGCCTCGCCCTCGAAGACGGTGGCGGGCACGTCGGGCAGCACCATGGTGTCGCCGGGGCCGATGATGGCCGTCGCCGCCTTGTGGAAGGCGTTGATCGGCGCGGGCTCCTTCAGCGTGCCGTCCTCCATGTAGTTCACCGCCATGCAGACGATGTTGCCGGGCTTCGGCAGCGGCGGGCGGATGCGCCGGCCGGCGAGCGGGATGGGCGTGCCGGCGGCGGCGGCCGCTTCCAGCCGGCCCCGGTAGGTGTCGAAGCGGGCGATCAGGCCGCTCATCAGGTCGCCGGGCCCGGTATGGGGGATGTCGGCGACGGCGGCGGAGACGTCCACCGCGTGCTCCGCGTCGCGCAGCACGCAGAGGCGGAAATCCTCGATGAAGAGCAGCTTCATGGCCCGGTTCCTCCTGGGGGCGGATAGACCACGCCAGGGCCGCGTCCCGGTCAAGGTGCGGCCATGACGGCCGCGCCCGCCCGCCCTATGCTGCGCCGCTCCGGGGGAAGGGACGGGCCATGGCGGGACCGCGGATCGGATATCTGCTGCCGACGCGCGAGCGCGTCATGACCGGCGAGCACGCGACCGGCCCGCTGCTGGCGCTCGCCGAGCGTGCGGAGCGGCTCGGCTTCGACTCCATCTGGATCGGCGACAGCGTCACGGCGCGGCCGCGGCACGACCCGATGACGCTGATGGCGGCCGTCGCGGCGCGCACGACGCGGGTCGAGATCGGCACGGCGGTGCTGCTGCCGGCGCTGCGCAACCCGGTGCTGCTGGCGCACCAATGGGCGACGCTCGACCGGATCAGCGAGGGGCGCGTCATCCTCGGCATCGGCAGCGCCTCCGACGTGCGGAACATCCAGGACGAGTTCGAGGCCTGCGGCGTGCCCTGGGAGAAGCGCCTCGGCCGCATGATCGAGGCGATGCGCCTCTGCCGCGCGCTGTGGTCCGGCGCGCCGGTGGACTGGGATGGCCGCTGGCGGCTGAAGGGCCAGTCCGTCGGCCCGATCCCGCACCGCCCCGGCGGTCCGCCGATCTGGATCGCCGGCAGTTCCGAGAACGCGATCGAGCGCGTGGGGAAGCATTTCGACGGCTGGTTCCCGAACGGCGCCGACCCTGCGCTCTACGCCCGCACGCTCGGCGCGATGCGCGACGCGGCGCGGGCGGCGGGGCGCGATGCGGCGGCGATCACCGGCGCGGCCTACCTGACGCTCGCCATCGACGAGGACGCGGCGCGGGCCGATGCGCGCCTCGATGCCTTCCTCGAGCACTACTACGGCCAGCGCCCGGACGCGCTGCGCAAGCGCCAGGTCTGCTTCGCCGGCCCCGCCGCCGCGGCGCGCGACTGGCTGGCCGGCTATGCCGCGGCGGGCGTGCAGCACATGTGCCTCCGCTTCGCCGGGGAGCCCGAGCGGCAGATGGACATCGTCGCCGGGTTCCGCGACACCATCGCACCATGACCGGGCGTCCCCCTGCCTTGCGGACCGGCGCAGCCGGCCCGAGCGCACTTCTGCGCGCCGCGGCCAGTGCCGCGAAGCCAAGCCGGCGGATGCCGGCGCCCGGCGTTTGAGGGCATGCAATGAAGATCGAGATACTCTGCACCGGCGACGAGATCCTCACCGGCAAGACCATCAACACGAACTTCAGCCACATGGCCCAGCGCCTGCTGGAGGTGGGGCTCGAGCCGCACTGGGGCACCGTCGTCGGCGACGACCGCGAGGCGCTGATGCTCGCCTTCCGCCAGGCCGCGCAGCGCGCCAAGGCGGTGATCGTCAATGGCGGCCTCGGCCCCACGGTGGACGACCTCAGCCAGGAAATCGCCGCGCAGGCCGCCGGCGTCCCCCTCGTGCTGCACGAGGCCTGGCTCGAGCGCATGAAGGCCTTCTACGCCGGCCGCAACCGGCCGATGCCGCCCAACAACATCAAGCAGGCCATGCTGCCCGAGGGCGCGGAGTTCATCGACAACCCGATCGGCACCGCCTGCGGCTTCGCGGTGACGATCGACGGCGCGCGCTTCTTCTTCACCCCGGGCGTGCCGCGCGAGATGCGGCGGATGCTGGACGAGCAGGTCATCCCCCGCCTGCTGGCGATGGGCGGCGCGCCCGGGGTGCCGCGCCTCAAGCGCTTCCACAGCTTCGGCATCGGCGAGAGCCGCGCCGACGAGATGCTGAAGGGCGTGGAGTCGATGGCGCCGCCCGAGGCCGGGGTGAAGCTCGGCTTCCAGGCGCACTACCCGCAGCTCGAGACCAAGATCGCGCTGCGCGCGCGCGACGCGGCCGAGGCCGAGCGCATCCTGGCACCCCTGGCCGAGGAGGTGCGCCGGCGCCTCGGCAACTTCATCATGGCCGAGGACAGCGCCACGCTGGAATCGGTGGTGATGGACGCGCTCCGGTCGCGGCGCGCCGCGCTGGCGATCGCCGAGAGCTTCACCGGCGGCGCCATCGCCGCGCGGCTGATCCCGCAGCCGGATGGCGAGCGCCTGGTGCGCCGCGCCGTCGTCGCGCGCGATGTCGGGCAGCTCGCCGATGCGGCCGGCCTGCCGGGCGTTTCGGGCGGCACGCCGGTCACGCCGGTGCTGGCGGCGGAGGTGGCGGCGACGCTGCGCGCCGATTGCGGCGCGACGCATGCGCTGGCCGTGCTGGTGGCGCTCGACCCCGGCGTCGGCGAGAGCCGCGAGCTCGGCGGCACCATCGCGATCGGCATCGCCGATGCCGAGGGGACCGTGGCGCGGGAGGCGCGCTTCCTCGGCGGCCGCGAATGGGTGCGCCTCGGCGCGGCGGAGCTCGGCCTCGACTGCCTGCGCCGTCGCCTGCTCGGCCTGCCGACGGATGAGCGCGTGGATTTCGAACGGCGTTGAGCCGCGCGCGGGAAGGCTGTTAGCCTCTCCGCCAGGCCAGGGGGAGCAACGCCCGGCCGGGAGGAGACGCCGATGACGATCCGCCGCCGTGGCCTGCTGGCCGCGCTTCCCCTGCTGCCCGCCGCCGCCTCGGCGCAGACCGGCGCGACGGGTTGGAATCCCGACAAGCCGATCCGCATGCTCGTCGGCTTCTCCGCCGGCGGCAGCACGGACACCACGGCGCGCATCATCGCCCAGGCGATCAGCCCCGGCCTCGGCCAGCAGGTGGTGGTGGAGAACCGCACCGGCGCCGGCGGCAACGTCGCCTCCGAGGCCGCGGCGCGCAGCGCACCCGATGGCTACACGGTGGTGATGGGCTCGATGGGCACGCACACCGCGAACCAGGCGCTCTACAAGGACCTGCCCTTCCACGTGGTCAACGACTTCGCCGCCGTCTCGCTGGTGGCGATGAGCTACGCTCTGCTGGTGGTGCATCCCTCGGTGCCGGTGAAGACGGTGCCGGAGCTGATCGCCTATGCGAAGGCCAATCCCGGCAAGCTCAACGCCGGCACCGGCGGCGGCGGCACCAGCCAGCATTTCGCCGCCTCGGTCTTCGAGCACGTGGCCGGCGTGAAGTTCACCATGGTGCACTATCGCGGCGGCGCGCCGGCGGCGGCGGATCTCGTCGCCGGGCGCGTCGACCTGATCTTCGCGCCGACGGTCGAGGTGCTGGCCATGGTGCGCTCCGGGAAGCTGCGCGCCATCGCAACCTCCCGCCCGAAGCCGCTCGACGTGCTGCCCGAGGTGCCGACGATCGTCGCCGCGCTGCCGGGCTACGAGTTCCGCTCCTGGCTCGGCGTCTTCGCGCCCGCGGGCACGCCGGCGCCGGTGCTGGGCCGGCTCTCGCGCGAGATCGCGGCCGCGGTGGCGCGGCCCGAGGTGGCCGAGAAGCTCGCCGCGCTGGGCTACGAGCCGGTCGGCAGCACGGCCGAGGAATTCGCCGCCTTCCAGCGCGCCGAGCTGCCGAAGATGGTGGAGATGGTGCGCATCTCGGGGGCCACGGTGAACTGACCGGGGGCCTTCCCCCCGGCCCGCACCGGGGCCATGCTGGCGATGCCGGCGCCCGCGCGGCGCCGCCCTGCATCGGGGAAACGGACCATGACCGCGCTGCGCAACAGCGGCTACCGCCACATCGAGGTCGAACGCATCGCCGGCGCGCTCGGCGCCGAGATCGAGGGCGTCGATCTCGCGCAGGACCTGTCGGAGGAGGTGCTGGCGGAGATCCGCCAGGCGCTGCTCGACAACCAGGTGATCTTCTTCCGCGACCAGGCGCTGACGCCGGAGCGCCAGCTCGCCTTCGCCAGGCGCTGGGGCGAGATCCACCTGCACCCCTACATGCAGGGCATGGAAGATCATCCCGAGATCCTGGAGATCGTGAAGACGCCGGCCGATAAGAAGAACTTCGGCGGCTCCTGGCACTCCGACCAGATGTTCACGGCGAAGCCAGCGATGGGCACCATCCTCTATGCGAAGGAGGTGCCCTCGGCCGGCGGCGACACGCTCTGGACGAACCAGTACCTGGCGTATGAGAGCCTGTCGGAAGGCATGCGTCGCATGCTCGACCCGCTGCGCGCGGTCAGCAAGGGCGACAATTTCAGCAGCCATGACGGCAAGACGCGCAAGGAATACTACGCCGACAAGATCGGCATGAAGGTGAAGGACCCGGGCAGCACCCAGACCGTCACCACCCACCCGCTGGTCCGCACCCATCCCGAGACGGGGCGGCGCGCCCTCTTCATCGGCGGGCATGTCTTCCGCTTCGAGGACATGACCGAGCAGGAGAGCCGGCCGCTGATCGACTTCCTGATGCAGCATTCGACCAGGCCCGAGCACACCTGCCGCTTCCGCTGGCGCACGGGCTCGCTCGCCTTCTGGGACAACCGCTGCACCCAGCACTTCGCCATCAACGACTACCCGGCCGAGACGCGGATCATGCACCGCATCACGATCTGCGGCGACACGCCGTTCTGAGCGCAAGCGGCCGCAAGCCGGGCGGCGTGGCACGGTGCCGCCGCGCCCCCATATGCGCCGCACCCCCCGCAAGGAGATCGCGGCCATGACCACCGAGACCGGCGCACCTGCGCTGCCCGAGGGCATCGACCTCGTCCTGCTCCCGCGCGTCCACGACATCGGCGGCTTCGAGGTTCGCCGTGCCCTGCCGGCACGGGAGCGACAGATGGTCGGGCCCTGGATCTTCTTCGACCAGATGGGGCCGGGCGAGTTCCTGACCGGCAAGGGCCTTGACGTGCGGCCGCATCCGCATATCGGCCTCTCGACCGTCACCTATCTGTTCGACGGCGAGATCTTCCACCGCGACACGCTGGGCAGCGCGCAGCCGATCCGCCCCGGCGACGTGAACTGGATGACCGCAGGGCGCGGCATCGCGCATTCCGAGCGCACGGATGCCGCAAAGCGCGACCGCGTGAACCCGCTCTTCGGCATCCAGTCCTGGCTGGCGCTGCCGCGCGCGCAGGAGGAGACGGCGCCGGCCTTCGTGCACCACCCGGCGGCGACGCTGCCGACCGCCGAGGATGGGGGCATGCGCCTCAGGCTGATCGCCGGGACGGGCTGGGGCCTGGCGTCGCCCGTCGCGGTCTCCTCGCCGCTGTTCTACGCGGATGCACAGTTGGCACCCGGCGCGCGCCTGCCGCTGCCGGCCGAGCACGAGGAGCGCGGCGCCTATGTCGTGCAGGGCAGCGTGGAGGTCGCGGGCACGCGCTTCGAGGCCGGGCGCATGCTGATCTTCCGCCCCGGCGACGCGCTGGCGCTGACGGCGGGCGAGGCGGGCGCGCGCCTCCTCATGCTGGGGGGCGCGACGATGGACGGGCCGCGCTTCCTGTTCTGGAACTTCGTCGCGTCCTCGCGCGAGCGGATCGAACAGGCGAAGCAGGACTGGAAGGCGATGCGCTTCGGGACGGTGCCGGGGGACGAACAGGAGTTCATCCCGCTGCCGGAGGAACGGGTGCGGGTGACGGCGGCGGTGAGCCAGGGGTCGCCGACGTCGTGAGACCCTGGGGGGAAGGGAGCGAACTCCCTTCCCCCCAGACCCCCACATCCCTCCTTTTTCTGACAGTTTGCGCGCGCGCTGGCGGCAAGGGCGCTCACTCCGCCGCCAGGTCCAGGTAGCCGTCCTCCACGTCGCGCCGTGCCAGCCGCGCATCCCGCGCCCCCGGATCGCCGAAGCCGCCGCCACCGCCGAGCACCATCGTCACCACATCGCCGCGACGCAGCTCCATGCTGTCCTTCGACCTGAGCTCGATGCGCTGGTTGCCGCGCCTCACCTCGCAGCCACCCGTCGCCCCCGCCGCGCCGCCAAACAGCCCCGCCGCGGGCCGGCGGAAACGGTCGGAGTAGAGCGCCAGCTTCGTGCCGTCCTTCAGGATCTCGTAGCGTCGGATGAAGCCGAGGCCCCCGCGATGCCTGCCCGCGCCGCCCGAGCCTGGCCGCAGCGCGTAGTCGGTGATGCGGAAGAAGGAGAAGTCCTGGTCCAGCGCCTCCGCCGGCGTGTTCGAGCAATTGGAGAGCGGGTTGTCGATGCCGTCGGCGCCGTCCGACGCCGCCGTGGCGCCGAAGCCCCCGCCCATGATCTCAAGATAGACGGACCAGCCCCCCTCCCCGAGGTGGGAGAGGCAGAAGGCCGTGGTGGTGTCGAAGCCAGGCGCGATCACCTGCTGCGGCACGACATGCGCCAACGCCTGCATCACCGAATCCCAGGCACGGGAGCAGGAGAGCATGCGCGCCCGCACCGGCGCCGGATGGTGCGGGTTCAGCAGGCAACCCTTGGGCGCGGTCACGGTGATCGGCCGCATGGCGCCATCGTTGAAGGGGATGTCCGGGCTGGTCAGCGCCGCCTTCAGCGCGGAGACAGAGGCGGAGATGGTGCTGGCGAAGGGCGCGTTGAGGTTGCGCCCGACCTGGCGGTCCGTGCCGGTGAAGTCCACCGCGATGGAATCGCCCGAGACGGTCACGGTGGTGCGCACCACCACGGACGTCTCGCCCTCCCCGTCGTCATCCAGCGCCTCCTCGCCCCTGTAGACGCCGTCGGGCACGGCGCGGATGGCGGCGCGCATGCGCGTCTCGGAATAGTCCTGCAGCGCGGCCATGGCGGCCTGCACCTTCTCCACCCCGTAGCGCTGCGCCAGCTCCTGCACGCGCATCACGCCCACTGCGTTGGCCGCCATCTGCGCGTCGAAATCGCCCATGGTCTGGTGCGGCACGCGGACATTGGCAGCGATCAGGCGCTTGAAGCCGCCGCCGTGCCAGTCCGTCCGCATGTTGATCTTCATCGGCGGGATGATCAGCCCTTCCGCGTAGACATCCGCCGCCGCAGGGTTCAGCCCCGGCGCGCCGCCGCCGAGATCCAGGTGATGCGCCACCGAGGCGGCGTAGCCGATGATCCGCCCCTCGACCCGGATCGGATGGAAGATGAAGACGTCCTGCAGGTGCTGCCCGCCCGAATAGGGGTCGTTGATCAGCAGCACGTCGTCCTCGCCCAGCGTCTCGGGCGGGTACATCGCCATGCAGGGCTTGAAGATGTAGCCGATGGTGCCGAGCTGCATCGGGATCAGCTCGGCCTGCGCCACCGTCGCACCCTGCGCATCGAGCAGCGCGGCCGAACCATCCCGCGCCTCCCGCAGCACGGTCGAGTAGGCGGAGCGGATGAGCTTCGCACCCATCTCGCGCGCCGCAGCGATCAGCGACTGGCTGAGCACGGCGTAGTCCACGGGATCGAGGCGCATGTCAGGCCCTCCGCGCGATGATGGTGCTTTCCGAGTCGTCCCGCCGCGCCGTCCAGCCCGGCGGGACCCAGATGGTCGACGAATAGCCCTCGATCATCGCCGGCCCCGGCACCGCGTCGCCGGGCGCCAGCGCCGCGGCATCCACCAGCCGCGCGGCGACGGTGCCGCCATCGGCGAGCCGCACCGGCGCATCCGGCGGCCGCGCCACCACGGCGGCGCGCTCGCGCACCTCCGGCAGCGTCTCCAGCCTTCGTCGCGCGGTGAAGCGCAGCGATACGATCTCTGCGCGCCGCCCCGGCTCCCCGCCATGCAGGTAGACGCGGCGATGCGCCTCGGTGAAGCGGGCGGCGAGATCGGCCGCGGTCAAGGCCGGCAGCGCCGCAGCTTCGATCGGCACCGGGATCTCGAAGGCCTGGCCGAGGAAGCGCATGTCGGCCTCCAGCGCGAAGTCGAGCGCGCCGTCGAGGCCGAGGGCACGGAACTCCTCGGTCGCCGCCCTCTGCATCTCGGCATGCGCGGCGCGCAGCGCAGCGGGCGCGGCCTCGTCCAGCGGCATGCGGTGGGTGCGGCCCTGCACCTTCATCGTATCGGCCGAGAGCAGCCCGAGCGCCGAGATCACCCCCGGGTTCGGCGGCACCAGGATCTCCCGCACGCCGAGCTCCTCGGCGATCTCGGCGGCCAGCAGCGGGCCGGCGCCGCCGAAGGGCACCAGCGCGTAGTCCCGCGGATCCCGCCCGCGCTCGGTCGAGACCAGCTGGATGGCGCGCACGATGTTCGCCACCGCCAGGCGGATCGCCGCCGCCGCCGCGCCGCGCACATCGGTGCCGAGCTGCCGCGCGATGCCCTCGAAGGCGCGGTGCGCCGCATCGGCATCCAGCGCCATCGCCCCGCCGAGGAAGCTCTCCGGCCGGATCGTGCCGCGCACCACATGCGCATCCGTCACCGTGGGCTCCGTGCCGCCGCGGCCGTAGCAGGCGGGCCCGGGCTCGGCGCCGGCGCTGCGCGGCCCGACGCGCAGCATGCCGCCCTCGTCCATCCAGACCAGCGACCCGCCGCCGGCGCCCACCGAGACGATGTCGAGCACCGGCGTGCGCACCGGCAGCCCGTCCACCTCCGTCTCCGCCGCCAGCGCCGGCTCGCCGCCGCGCACCAAAGAGACGTCGGTGGAGGTGCCGCCCATGTCGAAGGTGATGAGGTCCAGCCGCCCGCTGCGCTGCGCCTGGCGGATCGCGCCGACCACGCCGGCGGCGGGGCCGCTGAACAGCGCGGTGATGGCGTTGCGCCGCATCGCCACCGCCGGCAGGGAGCCGCCATTGGACTGCATCACGCTGAAGCGGCCCCGGAAGCCGCGCGCGGCCAGCGCCGCCTCGAAGCGGTCGAGGTAGCCGTCGATCACCGGCTGCACATAGGCCGAGAGCGCGGTGGTGGAGGCACGCTCGAACTCCCGGAACTCGGGTGCCACGGCATGGCTCGCGGCGATGCGCACCCCGGGCAGCGCGGCGGCGATCAGCGCGGCCAGCCGCGCCTCATGCGCCGCGGAGGCATAGGCCGAGAGCAGGCAGAGCGCGATGGCGTCGTAGCCGCCCTCGACCAGGCGCGGGATCAGCTCGCGCGCCACCGCCGCTTCGTCCAGCGGCGCGACCACGGCGCCCTGCGCATCGATGCGCTCCGGCACCTCGAAGCAGTCGGCGCGGCGCACCGGCGGCGCCGGCTTGGCGTAGCGGAGATCGTAGATGGACCGCCTGTCATGCCGCTGCAGGAAGAGGATGTCGCGGAACCCCTTCGTCGTGACGAAGGCGATGCGCGCGCCGCGGCGCTCCAGGATGGCGTTGGTTGCGACGGTGGAGCCGTGCACCAGGTCCGTCACGGCGGCGGCCGGGATGCCGCCGGCCTCCAGCGCCGCCAGCGCGCCGATATCGGGGCTGCGCGGCGTGCTCGGCACCTTGGCGACGGTGACGGCGCCGTCCCCGCCGATCGCCACCAGGTCGGTGAAGGTGCCGCCGACTTCGATCCCGACCCGCATGCGCGTCCCCCCGGTACCGACCGGAGGCTAACACCGCGCCCCCGCCCGGCAAGGCGCGGGCGATGCGGCGCTCAGTCCTCGTCCAGCAGGCTGGCGAGCTTCAGGGCGACGCCCTTCGATCCCTCCACCTTGAGCCGGCCCGTGGCGAAGGCCAGCATGGGGCTGAGCCGTCCCTCGATCAGCTTGCCGAGGTCCTCGGTCGAGAGGGCGAGTACGGTATCGGCCTCCTCCGTGCCGTCGGCGGGCTCGACCGAGGCCTGGCCGCCGGTGCCGTCGAGCAGGATCGACTCCTCGGTATCGGTCAGGTCGAAGCGGATGCGGTAGCCCAGGCCCCGCAGGCCCGGGCCGCGCGCCCGCATGCGGGCGATCAGGCTCTCTCTGTCAGCCATCCGGGTCTCCCGAGGGTGGTGTCTGGACGTGTCCGGCGGATAATCGCCCCGCGGTGCAACTTGTTGCGCATAACATTCCTGCATCCCGCGGCGAAGACGTGCCGGGCCCGGAAGCGGGCCCCGACGGATTCGAAGGGGTGGGGAAGGATGTCACGCTGGCACCGGGCGCCACACGCAGGGGCCGCTGGCCGGGGCGCAGCGCCGGCGATACGAACCCGCGGGCCGAGCCTCACGCCGGGGCGCCGCGATGCCCATATGCCCGCCCGGGAGGTCGATGTGCGGCCGGGCGGGGCGCGCGGCCCGCTGGGTGACGCGTGGCGCCGCGACAATGCGGCCCGCGGGGCGCCCGCGGCGGCCGGGACCGCCCCGGCAGCCCAGACCCCCTGATCCGGGAGGAGGGGCCGCCGTGACCGACACAACCGCAACGCAGCCATCCGTCGCGCCGCCGGCGCACCCCTGGGCGCGCGCCTATCCGGCCGGCGTCGCCTGGTCCATCGAGCTGCCGGCCGACGAGACCCTCGTCTCTATGGTCGATGCCGCCATCGCCCGCTTCGCCGCGAAGCCCTGCCTGGATTTCCTCGGCCGGCGCTGGACCTATGCCGCCTTCGGCGACGCCGTGGCGCGGGTGGCGGAGGGCTTCCGCCGGCTCGGCGTGCAGCCGGGCACCCGCGTGGGGCTCTGCCTGCCCAACTGCCCCTGGCATGTCATCGCCTATTTCGCCGTGCTGAAGGCGGGCGGAATCGTGGTGAACGTCTCGCCGCTCTACGTCGCCGAGGAGATGGCGGCGCAGGCGCGGGATTCGGGGATGGAGGTGATCGTCACCGTCGACCTCGACCCGCTGCTGCCGCGGGTGCTGGGGCTGCTCGACCTGCCGGGCGGGCCGGTGAAGCGGGTGGTGGCCTGCAGCTTCGCCGATGCGCTGCCCGGGCTGAAGGGGCTGCTGTTCCGCCTGCTCAAGCGCCGCAGCATCGCCGCCCTGCCGCGCGGCGATGCCCGGGTGACCCGGTTCGCGACGCTGCTGGCGGCCGACCCGATCGCCGCCCCGGCGCCGGTGCAGCCCGAGGACATCGCCGTGCTGCAGTACACCGGCGGCACCACCGGCATCCCCAAGGGGGTGATGCTGACGCACCGGAACCTGACGGCGAACCTGCGGCAGATGGAGGCCTGGTTCACCACCGCCCGGGAAGGCGAGGAGCGGCTGCTGGCCGTCATCCCCTTCTTCCACGTCTTCGCCATGACCGTGGCCATGAACAGCGCGCTGGCCATGGGCTCGCTGATCGTGATGCTGCCGCGCTTCGAGTGGAAGATGCTGCGCGACGCGCTGCGCCGCACCCGCCCCACCCTCTTCCCCGGCGTGCCGACGCTGTTCAAGGCCTGCCTCGACAACGGCGCGACGCGGGAGGACCTGGCCTCGGTCCGCGCCTGCATCTCGGGCGGCGCGCCGTTGCCGATGGCGGTGAAGCAGGCCTTCGAGGAGCGCTCCGGCAGCACGGTGGTGGAGGGCTACGGCCTGACCGAGGCGAGCCCGGTCTGCTTCTCCAACCCCTTCGAGGGCGAGAACCGCGCCGGCACGATCGGCCTGCCGCTGCCGGGCCTGGTGGCGGAGATCCGCGACCTCGAGGACCCCGCCCGCGCCCTGCCGCCGGGCGGGCGCGGCGAGCTCTGCCTGAAGGGCCCGAACATCATGGCCGGCTACTGGGGGCGGCCGGAGGAGACGGCGCAGGTGCTCGGGCCGGATGGCTTCCTGCGCACCGGCGATGTCGGGATCATGGACGAGGACGGCTACGTCACGCTGGTCGACCGCATCAAGGACCTGATCCTGGTCTCCGGCTTCAACGTCTATCCGCGGGTGGTCGAGGAGGCGCTCTACCGCCACCCGGGCGTCGCGGCGGCAACGGTCGTGGCCATGCCCGACCCCTATCGCGGCGAGAGCCCGGCCGCCTTCGTCGAGCCGAAGCCCGGCGCGGCGGTGACCGCCGAGGCGCTGCGCGACTTCCTCCAGGACAAGCTCAACCCGGTGGAGATGCCGCGCCTGATCGAGGTGCGAGCCTCCCTGCCGCGCACGGCGGTGGGCAAGCTCTCGAAGAAGGAGCTGAAGCAGGAGCTGGCGGACCGCCCGCCGGCGGAGCGCGCGACATGACGGACACGATGGCCGCTGCGGCGGGCCAGGACCTCTACACGGTCAACCAGCTCGCGGATGCGCTGGGCATCACGCCCCGGGCGATCCGCTTCTACGAGTCGAAGGGGCTGATCGCGCCGAGCCGCGTCGGCACCATGCGGGTCTTCACCCGGCAGGACCGGGGGCGGCTGCTGCTGGTGCTGCGGGGCATCCGCCTGGGGCTGTCGCTGGCCGAGGTTCGCGACTATCTCGACCTTTATGATACGGACCCAACGCAGCATGGACAGGTGCGCCTGCTGCTTGGCAAGGTGAACGAGCGGATCGCCACCCTGGAAGCGCAGCGACAGGACCTGGACCAGGCGCTGACGGAGCTGCGGGCGATCGCGGCGCGGGCCGAGGCATCGGTGGCGGCCGAGGCGCATGCCGGGGCGTCCGAGGCCCATGCTCCCCGCCGCGGCGGCCGCGGCGGCCAAGGCTGACAAGGCCAGAGTCCACGAGGAACGAGCCATGACCGATGTCGTCATCGCGGCCTATCGCCGCTCCCCCTTCCACTTCGCCCACAAGGGCGAGCTGGTGAAGCTGCGCCCGGACGAGATGTCGGCGCAGGTGGTCAAGGCGCTGGTCGCCGCCGCCGGCGCCGATCCCGCCACGATCGAGGACATCGTCGTCGGCTGCGCCTTCCCCGAGGGCGAGCAGGGGCTGAACGTCGCCAAGCTGATCGGCTTCATCGCCGGCCTGCCGGAGAGCGTGGCGGGCGCGACGGTCAACCGCTTCTGCGGCTCCTCCATGCAGTCCGTGCACCAGGCGGCGGGCGCGATCCGCATGGGCGCCGGGGAGGCCTTCCTATGCGTCGGCGTCGAGAGCATGAGCCGGGTGCCGATGATGGGCTTCAACCCGATGCCGCATCCGGGCCTGGTGAAGGAGTACCCGCAGGCGCTGGTGAGCATGGGCGAGACGGCGGAGAACGTGGCGCGCCGCTACCAGGTGACCCGCGCCGACCAGGAGGCCTTCGCCGTGCGCAGCCACGGCAAGGCCGCCGCGGCACAGGCGGCGGGGCGCCTGGCCGGGGAGATCGTGCCGGTGACGGTGAACGGGAAGACGGTGGCCGAGGATGGCTGCATCCGCGCCGAGACCACGGCCGAGGGGCTGTCCGGCCTGAAGCCCGCCTTCCGGGAGGGCGGCACGGTGACGGCCGGCACCTCCTCGCCGCTGACGGATGGCGCGACGGCGGTGCTGGTCTGCTCGGCCGAGTATGCGAAGCGGCACGGCATGACGCCGCTGGCGACGGTGAAGTCGATCGCGGTCGCCGGCTGCGCGCCGGAGATCATGGGCATGGGCCCGGTGGAGGCGACGAAGAAGGCGCTGGCGCGGGCCGGCATTACGGCCAAGGATCTCGACGTGGTCGAGCTGAACGAGGCCTTCGCGTCGCAGGCGCTGGCCTGCATGCGCGAGCTCGGCATCGACGAGGCGAAGGTGAACCTCGATGGCGGCGCCATCGCGCTCGGCCATCCGCTGGGGGCGACGGGCGCGCGCATCACCGGCAAGGCGGCGGCGCTGCTGGCGCGGGAGGGCGGGCGCTACGCGCTGGCGACGCAGTGCATCGGCGGCGGCCAGGGCATCGCCACGGTGCTGGAGGCGGTGCAGTGAGCGGCACGACCGGCGCCGGCGCCGCGGGCGCCATCCGGAAGGTCGGTGTCATCGGCGCGGGCGTGATGGGTGCCGGCATCGCCGCGCATTGCGCCAATGCCGGCGTGCCGGTGGTGCTGCTCGACATCGTGCCGGGCGGCGCGGCGAAGGCCGTGGAGACCATGCTGCGCGCCGACCCCGCGCCCTTCATGCAGCGCAGCGCGGCGCGGCTGGTGACGCCGGGGAACCTCGGGACCGATCTCGGCCTGCTCGCCGACTGTGACTGGATCTGCGAGGCGATCGTCGAGCGGCTGGACGCCAAGCGCGAGCTCTACGCGAAGCTGGAGGGGGTGCGGAAGCCGGGATCGATCGTCTCCTCCAACACCTCGACCATCCCGCTCGGCGCGCTGGTGGAGGGCGCGGGCGCGGGCTTCGCGGCCGACTTCCTGATCACCCACTTCTTCAACCCGCCGCGCTACATGCGGCTGCTCGAGGTGGTCGAGGGCCCGGCGACGCGCGCCGATGCCATCGCCGCCATCACCGAATTCGCCGACCGCGCGCTCGGCAAGACGGTGATCCCCTGCAAGGACCGGCCGGGCTTCATCGCCAACCGCATCGGCGGGCTCTGGATGCAGAGCGCGATCAACCACGCCTTCGACATGGGCCTCTCGATCGAGGAGGCCGACGCGGCGATGGGCCGGCCGATCGGCGTGCCGAAGACCGGCGTCTTCGGCCTGCTCGACCTCGTCGGCATCGACCTGATGCCGCATGTCGCGGCCAGCATGAAGGCGACGCTCCCGGCCGGGGACGCCTATGTGCTCGGCCTGCGCGAGCACAAGCTGATCACCCGGCTGATCGGGGAGGGCCGGACGGGGCGGAAGGGCGGCAAGGGCGGCTTCTACACGCGCACGAAGGATGCCGAGGGCAGGACGCTTCGCCGCGCCATCGACCTCGCCACCGGCGAGGACCGGGCGGAGCAGAAGCCACGCCTCGAGAGCCTGGAGAGCCGCGACCTGCGCCGCCTGGCCGAGCACCCCGACCGCGGCGGCCGCTACGTTCGCGCCGTGCTGCTCGACACGCTCTCCTACGCCGCGTCGCTGGTGCCGGAGATCGCCGACAGCGTGGCCGATGTCGATGCGGCCATGCGCCTCGGCTACAACTGGCGCTGGGGCCCCTTCGAGCTGATCGACCGCGTCGGCGCCGCCTGGCTGGCCGGGGCGCTGCGCGAGGCGGGGCGGCCCGTGCCGCCGCTTCTGCAGCAGGTCGGCGAGGGCCGCTTCTACCGCGAGCAGGACGGCGTGCTGCAGTATCTCGGCACCGACGGCGCCTACCACGCCGTGCCGCGCGCGCCCGGCGTGCTGCTGCTCTCGGACGTGAAGCGCCGCAGCGCGCCGCTGGCGAAGAATGCCGGCGCCAGCCTGTGGGACATCGGCGACGGCGTGGTGTGCCTCGAATTCCACTCCAAGATGAACGCGCTCGACCCCGACATCCTGGCGATGATCGGCCGGGCCGTGGCGATGGGGAAGAAGGGCGCCTTCCGCGCGCTGGTGATCCACAACGAGGGCGAGAATTTCTCCGTGGGCGCCAATATCGGCCTTGCCCTCTTCGCCGCGAACATCGCCGCCTGGGGCGAGATCGAGGGCATGATCGAGCAGGGGCAGAAGGCGATGCACGCGCTGCGCGCGGCGCCCTTCCCCGTGGTGGGCGCGCCCTCGGGGATGGCGCTCGGCGGCGGCTGCGAGGTGCTGCTGCACTGCGACGCCATCCAGGCCCATGCCGAGAGCTATATCGGCCTGGTCGAGGTCGGCGTCGGCCTGGTGCCCGGCTGGGGCGGCTGCGCGGCCATGCTGCGGCGCTGGAGCGAGAATCCGCGCGCGCCGAAGGGGCCGATGCCGCCCGTGGCCAAGGCCTTCGAGATGATCTCGACGGCGCAGGTGGCGAAATCGGCCTTCGAGGCGCGGGAGATGCTGATCCTGCGCGCCTCGGACGGCATCACCATGAACCGCGACCGGCTGCTGGCCGATGCCAAGGCGCGCGCGCTCGCGCTGCTGGAGGGCTACAAGCCGGCCGAGCCCCGCGCGCTGCGCCTGCCGGGCCCGACGGGCCGCGCGGCGCTGGGCATGGCGGTGCAGCAGCAGGTCGCGATGGGCCGCGCGACGCCGCATGACGTCGTGGTCTGCGACCACCTCGCCGTCGCGCTGACCGGCGGGCCGAAGGCCGACCACACGGAGGAGCTGGCCGAGGAGGCCGTGCTGAAGCTGGAACGGCAGGCCTTCATGGCGCTGCTGAAGACACCAGGAACCCTCGCCCGCGTCGAGCACATGCTCGAGACGGGGCGGCCGTTGAGGAACTAGCGCGTCCGATCGGTGGAGGGCCGCAGGCCCGGAGCCGTGAATCGGCCGCGCGGAGATCAAGGCGTCCGATCGGTGGTGGGCCGCAGGCCCGACGCCGTGAATCGGCCGCGCAGACGAGGAGCCAAGCCATGGCCAGCTACACCGCGCC
>CAYNYQ010000031.1:21153-24722 GCA_964401305.1 uncultured Acetobacteraceae bacterium
GCCGTGAATCGGCCGCGCAGACGAGGAGCCAAGCCATGGCCAGCTACACCGCGCCGCTGCGCGACATGCGCTTCCTGCTGAACGAGTTTGTCGACCCGGCACGGCTGCGCAGCCTGCCCGGCTGCGAGGAGATGGGGCCCGACCTGGTCGAGCCGATCCTCGAGGAAGCGGGCAAGCTCTGCAGCGAGGTGCTCTTCCCGCTGAACCGCCCCGGCGACGAGGAGGGCTGCCGCATCGAGAACGGCGTCGTCCGCACGCCGGCCGGCTTCAAGGATGCCTACCGCCTCTATTGCGAGGGCGGCTGGGCCTCGCTCGCCTGCGAGCCGGAATTCGGCGGGCAGGGGCTGCCGCGCACCGTCTCCACCCTGTTCCAGGAGATGATGTGCTCGGCCAACCTCTCCTTCGGCATGTATCCGGGCCTGTCGCACGGCGCCTATGCCGCGCTCTCGAAGCACGGCACGCAGGCATTGAAGGACCGCTATTTGCCGAAGCTCGTCAGCGGCGAATGGTCCGGCACCATGTGCCTGACCGAGCCGCAATGCGGCACCGATCTCGGCCTGATCCGCACGAAGGCGGTGCCGGCCGAGGACGGCAGCTACCGCATCACGGGGAACAAGATCTTCATCTCGGCCGGCGAGCACGACCTGACCGAGAACATCCTGCACCTGGTCCTGGCCAAGCTGCCCGACGCACCGGCCGGCACGCGCGGCATCTCGCTGTTCCTCGTGCCGAAATTCCTGCCGACCGAGGATGGCCGGCCGGGCCAGCGCAACGGCGTGACCTGCACCGCGCTCGAGCACAAGATGGGCATCAAGGCCAGCGCCACCTGCGCCATGTCCTTCGACGACGCGGTGGGCTGGCTGGTGGGCCAGCCGCATCGCGGCCTGGCGGCCATGTTCACCATGATGAACGAGGCACGCCTCGGCGTCGGCGTGCAGGGGCTCGGCCTCGCCGAGGTCAGCTACCAGAACGCCGTGGCCTATGCGAAGGACCGGCTGCAGGGCCGTGCGCTGGACGGCGCGAAGCACCCGGAGAAGCCCGCCGACCCCATCATCGTCCATCCCGACGTCCGCCGCATGCTGCTGACCATGCGCGCGCAGATCGAGGGCTGCCGCGCGCTGGCGATGTGGTGCGCGCTCGAGCAGGACGTCGCGCACCGCCACCCGGACGCCGCCGAGCGCGAGGCGGCGGACGACTTCGTGCAGCTGATCACGCCGGTGGTGAAGGCCTATCTCACCGATGTCGGCTGGGACGCGACGGCGCTGGGCATGCAGGTGCTCGGCGGGCACGGCTACATCCGCGAATGGGGGATGGAGCAGTACGTGCGCGACGCCCGCATCGCGCAGATCTACGAGGGCACGAACGGCATCCAGGCGCTCGATCTCGTCGGGCGCAAGATGGGCGCGCATGCCGGCCGCTACCTGCGCCGCTTCTTCCACCCCGTGCTCGCCTACATCGAGGCGAAGTCCGAGGATCCGGCGCTGGCCGAGGAGTTCATCCTGCCGCTCTCCAAGGCCTTCGGCCGGCTGCAATCCTGCACCGCCGAGGTGGCGCGCCGCGGCATGGGCGACCCCTTCGAGGCGGGCGCGGCGGCGAGCGACTATCTCCGCCTCTTCGGCCTGACCGCGCTCGGCTATTGCTGGGCGCGCATGGCGGAGGTCGCGATCGCGCGCCAGGCGGATGGCGAGGACGCGGCCTTCTACAAGGCGAAGCTCACCACCGCGCGCTTCTTCATGCAGCGCATCCTGCCGCAGACCAGCGCGCTCTCGACGCAGATCATGGCCGGCGGCAAGGTGCTGAAGGAGATGGAGGAGGCGGCGTTCTGATCAGCGGAACGCCCGCATGATCCGCGCCCAGTCCTCGATCGCCTGCTCCTGCCCGGGGACAAGCTGCACCGTGAACTCGGTGTAGCCGGCGTCCCGCAGGTCGCCGACGCGGCGGCGCAACTCGGCCTCGGTCGCGGTGAAGCTGGTGATGCGGATCATCTCCGCCGTCACGAAGGGCCGCTCCTCGGGCTTGACCACCATCAGGTGGCCCTTGTGGTTCGCAAGGTACGGCGCGTCCTTCGGCTCGAAGCCGCGCGCGAGCGCCACATAGCCCTCCACCTCGCGGCGCACGCTCTCGGGCAGCGGCGTGATGTTGGGCAGGCCGGAGAGCGCCTCGTCCGCCGCGCGGTGCAGCAGCACGCAGGCGCGCGGGCCGGCCTGGGCCATGGCGCGGTCGCTGTCGGCAGGCTCGCCCTCGGCCAGCACGCAGCCGAGCACGAAGGCGGTGGCCTGCAGGCTGTCCCGCGCATGGCCGGCGCCGGCCCAAGCCTCCTGCATCTCGCCCAGCATCTTCACCGCGCCGGGCACGTCGGAGAAGAAGTTGATCCAGCCCGCGCCGAGCCTCGCCGTCAGCGCCCGCGCCCGGGGGCCCGCGGCGGCGAGATGCAGGCGCATCGGCGTGCGGGTGTCGATCAGGCCGAGCTCGGGGTTCAGCAGGCGGATCTTGCGGCGCTGCCCCTCGATCTCGGTCTCCACCGTCTCCTCGGCCAGCAGGGCCATCATGACGCGGATGTATTCCTCGAAGTCGCGCAGCGTCATCGCGCCGAGGCCCATGGCGCGCCGCCCCGTGAAGCCGGTGCCGAGGCCCATGTCGATCCGCCCCGGCGCCAGCCTGTTCAGCGACGCGAAGGCATTGGCGGTGACCGCCGCGATACGGTTGGAGGGGATCAGCACGCCGGTGCCGAGGCGGATGCGGCTGGTCTTCACCGCGGCCGCGCCCATGGCGACGAAGCAGTCCGCGCTCAGCATCTGCGTGTCGTAGAACCAGGCCGTGGCGAAGCCGAGTTCCTCGGCGCGCTCGGCGAGTTTCCAGCTCTCGGCGTCGGTCGCCATGGCGATGCCGAACTGCATGGATGCCTCCTCCCGTTTCCCCGCGGCCAGCCAAGCGCGGCCCAGGCCGGGGCGCAAGCAGCGGCCGCGCGATTCCGGCTTCACGCCGGCCGGCGGACGCCCTTACCCTCGCCGCGACGGCGCCGCAGCGCGCCGCGCGAGGAAAGGTCCGAACCATGCTCCCGCTCACCCGCCGCGGCGCGCTCGGCGCCGCCGCCGCCCTCCCCTTCGTGCCCGCGGCCCGGGCGCAGCAGCCGACCATCCGCATCGGCGTGCTGTCCGACATGTCGGGCCCCTACCGCGACATCAGCGGGCCGGGGTGCGTGGCCGCCGCGCGCCAGGCGGTGCAGGATTTCGCCGCCGGCGCGGGCCTCAACGTCGAGATCCTGCAGGCCGACCACCAGAACAAGGCGGATGTCGGCCTCAACATCGCCCGGCAGTGGTTCGACCGCGACGGCGTCGACGCCATCACCGACGTCAACAACAGCGGCATCGCCTTCGCGCTGAACGGCCTGACGCGCGAGAAGAACAAGGCGCACCTCAACAGCGGCGCCGCCTCGGTGGACTTCACCGGGCCGCATTGCGGTCCGAACGCCGTGCACTGGACCACCGACACCTGGGCCAACGCGCAATCCACGGGCGGCGCGCTGGCCAAGGCCGGGGCGAAGCGCTGGTACTGCATCACCGCCGACT
>CAYNYQ010000032.1:0-11944 GCA_964401305.1 uncultured Acetobacteraceae bacterium
ACATCACCGCGAGCCACATCCCCGCGGCCACCGACGAGCTCGACGCGGTGGTGGCCCACACCGCCACGGCGACGAACGAGATCCTCGATGCCTGCGAGGTTCTCGAGGGGCTGCAGCCGCGCCTCGGCGCCGAGGATGCCGCCGCCGTCTCGGGCGCCGTCACCCGCATCTACGAGGCCTGCAGCTTCCAGGACATCACCGGCCAGCGGATCAGCAAGGTGGTGAATGCGCTGAAGGCGATCGAGCAGCGCGTCGCGGCGGCGACGTCGCGCTTCAGCGGCGCGCTGCCGGAGCCGGCAGCGGATGCCGGGCCGATGACGGAGGGGGAGGCGTTGGCGAATGGGCCGCAGCTCCCCACCGCAGCCAGCTCGCAGGAGGAGATCGACCGCCTGCTGGCAAGCTTCGACTGATGCGTGGCGCCTGCCTCTTCGGGCTTGCGGCCCTGCTGGTCAGCGCCGCGGCCGCCGCCGAGGAGGCGGCGCCCCGCTTCAACCTGCGCGTCGGCGACCATCCCGGGTTCGGCCGGGTGGTCCTCGACCTCCCGCCCGGCGTCGCGCCACGCTACAGCGTGGAGCGACAGGGGGAGCGCGTGCATCTACGCCTGCCCGTCGCCGCGACCGTCGATGTCTCGGCCGCGCGCCGGGCCCCGCCGCGCAATGTCGCGGCGCTTCTCCCGGACGGGGCCGGCCTGACGATAGCGCTGCGCCGGGACGAGGTCCGCGTCCGGCACTTCCTCCTCGGTTCGCGCATCGTCATCGACCTGCTCGATGCGGTTCCTGCCACCGATGCGCCGCGGCCCGCAGCGACCCCGCGTGCGACGACGCGGAGCGCCACGGCTGACCTGCGCGCCGAGACGCCGCCGAATGGCGGGCACCTGCGCAGCGATACCTTGCCAACCGCGGCACCCTCGGCCGCGATGACCTTGGCCGAAGCCACCGCGCCGGCGGCGGCGCCACCCCGCGCTGCCGCGGTGGCGCAGCCGTCGCCTCGACCCGCGGCGACCGGTCCGGTCAGTGCGACGCGCTCCCCGCGCGAGGCCGGCACCGGGACCGCCGGCTCTTCCCCGGCCAACCAGGCCGAGCCGCCGCCGCCGAGGGCCATCCCGCCCGACCTCCAGGCAGCCGGGCCGCGCCGCTCGACGCCGGGGGATGACGCGAGGCTGCAGGCCGCGCCGGCTCCACCGGGCCCCCTACCCGATGCGAGTGGCGGCACGACCGCGGCCGCCGATCCTTCGCCACAGGCCGCGCCGGCGATCCGGATACCCTCGGCCGATGCAGCCGCCGTCCGCCTTGTCTTCGGCCCGCGCGGGCAGCCGCCCGCCATGGTGCTGCCCTTCGGCGAGGAGACCGGCATCGCGGTATTGCGCCGCGGGGAGACGATCCTTGTCGTCCTCGACGCGCCGCGCGCTCTCAACCTGACCGCGCTGCGCGGCGATCCGGTGTTTTCCGGCACCGAGGCGCGCACCGTCGCCGGCGGGACCGTGCTCTCGCTCCGCCTGGCGGCGCCGGCGGGGCTGGCGGTCCGGCGCCGCGATGGCGCCTGGAGCCTGACGCCGAGCGCGGCCGTGGCGCCGCCTCCCGACCAGCCGGGAATCGAGATCCGGACGGAGCCGCCGGGCAGCCAGTTGCTCCTGCGCTCGGCGCATGGGGGCCGCGTCGTTGCCGTCACCGATCCAGACACCGGCCTGCCGCTGCTCGTCGGCACGGTGCGCGAGCCGGGCCTTGCCGTGCCACAGCTGCGCCGCCTGCCGGAGGTCGATCTGCTGCCCACGCTCGTCGGCGTCGCGGCCCTGGCGCGGTCCGACCGCATCGCCCTGCGCGTCACGCCGGAGGGCATCGCCGTCGCCGCCGCGAACGGCGCGCTGGCGCTCGACGCCGCGGTGACGGCGGCCGAGCTCGCCCCCGGCATGACCCGGTTCTTCGCCTTCCCCTCGCTGCCGACCGGCACCCTCTTCGACCGCCTCCGCAACGAGCATGCCGCGATCCGGGCCGCGCCGCCCCTCGCCCGCGCGCCACTGCGGCGCACGGCGGCGGAGACGCTGCTCGCGCTCGGCCTCGCGCACGAGGCGCAGGGGATGCTCGCCATGGCCCTCGCCGAGGATCCCGCCGCCGCCGAGGATCCGATGATCGCCGCGCTATCGGGCGCCGCCGCCCTGCTCGCCGGCCGTCCCGGCGAGGCCGAGGGGCTGGCGCGGCCGGATCTACCGGCACGTGACGAGACCATCCTCTGGCGCGGCCTGCTCGACGCGGCGCGCGGCGAGACGCGGACCGCGGCACCGGCGCTCGCGGCGGCGCTGCCGCTGGTGCTGAGCTACCCGGAAGCCCTGCGGGCACGCCTGCTCGCGCCGGTCGCCGAGGTGCTCGCCGAAGGCGGCGAGATCGCCGCGCTCCGGCGCCTCGTCGAGGGCGGTGCCGGCAGGCCCGAGCTCACCCTGGCGCGCGCCCGGCTGGACGAGGCCGAAGGCCGCCACGACGAAGCGCTCCAGGGCTACGCCGAGGTCGCCGAGGGGCGCGACCGCCGCGCCCGCGCGCAGGCCATTACGCGCGCCACCGAGGCGCGGCTCGCCGCCGGCAGCCTCACGCCGGCCGAGGCCGCGCAGGCGCTGGAATCCGCGCTCTTCGCCTGGCGCGGCGATGCGTTGGAGATCAACGCGCGCCTGCGCATCGCGGCGCTGCGTCAGGAAGGCGGCGAGCCGCAGGGCGCAATGGCACTGCTGCGGGAGACCGAGCAGCTCTTCCCGGAAACTCGGGGCGTGGTGCGTCCGCGTATCGAGGCCGCCTACCTCGACGCGCTGGGGCGCGAGCCGCCGCTTGCCGCGGTGGCGCTGCACGACGCGCACCCGGAACTGCTGCCCGCCGATGCGCGCGGCGAGGCGGCGCTGATCACCCTGGCGGAGCGGCTGCTGGCGCTGGACCTTCCCGCCCGCGCCGCCGGCCTGCTCCGCGGCGCGATGGAACGGGCCGCGGCGGACAGCCCGCAGCGCGCGGAGCTCGGCCTGCGCCTGGCCGAGTTGCACCTGGCCGAGGGCGAAGCAGCGCCCGCGCTCGCCGCGCTCGCCGCGAGTGGCGCCGATGCCCTGCCCGCCCCGCTCGCGCGCATGCGCACCATCGCCGCCGCCCGTGCGGAGGCACGGCTCGGCAACACGGCGGCGGCAACCGCCGCGCTGCATGCGCTCGGCGCCGAGGGCGCGGAGCCCCTAGCCGAGATCCTCGCCGCCGCCCGTGACTGGGTCGGCGCCGCGCGGGCGCAGGCCGCGCATCTCGCGGCGAGCCTGCCGCCGCCACCGGCGCCGCTGCGCGACGAGGAGCAGCGTGGCGTGCTACGCCTTGCGGTACTGCTGGCGCTCGCTGGCGACGGCGAGGGGCTGCGCGGTCTGGCCGCCGCGCAGGCGCCGCGCCTGGCGGAGGGGCCGCTCGCCGATGCCTTCGCCGCGCTGACCGCCGATCCGCTGCAGGGCCTGGCCGACCTGCCGCGCCTGCAGCAGGAGCTGCGGCTGTTCCGCGGCCTTCCCGGGCGGCTGGAGGCATTGCGGGCGGCCAGCCTCGCCACGCGATGACTCCCGCGACCCCCCGGGGGCGCGGCGGCAAATTTTTCGGCCGATGCGGGAGATTTTCGCTTGCACGGGGGGGTCCACTGCCCCATATGCCGCGGCCGTTGACCTGATCGATCCCGATCACCCTGGTCATCTGCTGGTGGGAACAGGAGCCCGCGATGGAAGCTCTCGTCCAACTGGGGATGGTCTCGGAGACGCTCCCGAGCAACGCCCAGAATTCCGAAACCTCGGCGAGCGAGGCCAAGGACTATTTCGTCACCCGTGACGGCGTGAAGTTCGCCGGCACGCACCTGATCATCGACCTCTGGGGCGCCACCAACCTGGCGGATCCGGAACACATCGATGCCGTCCTGCGCGAGGCCGCGATCGCGACCGGCGCGACGATCCTGCACGGGCATTTCCATCACTTCGGCCCGAACAGCGGCGTGTCCGGCGTGCTGGTGCTGGCGGAGAGCCATGTCTCCATCCACACTTGGCCGGAGCGGGACTATGCGGCGCTCGACATCTTCGTCTGCGGCGCCTGCAACCCCTACAACGCAATTCCGGTGCTGAAGCGCGGCTTCCTGCCGGACCGCGTGCAGCTTGCGGAACACAAGCGCGGCCTCGTCGGCTGAGCCGACGCCGCGGGGGATGATCCCGGGGCCGGGCCGCAGGGCCCGGCCCTTTTCGCGCGACCACGGAGATCCCGCCATGGCCACCGATGCCTGGGTGAACGAGACGCTCTACGCCGCCTGGGGCCAGCGCTTCCGCGTGGTGCGCGAGCTGGCGCGCGTGCAGTCCGCCTTCCAGGACATCATGGTCTTCGAGAGCGAGACGCATGGCCGCGTCATGCTGCTCGACGGCGTGGTGCAGATCACCGAGGCCGACGAGTTCGTCTACCAGGAGATGCTGGCGCATGTGCCGCTGCTCGCGCATGGCGCGGCCAGGCGCGTGCTCATCATCGGCGCCGGCGATGGCGGCGTGCTGCGCCGCGTGCTGCAGCACCGCGGCGTTGAGCAGGCGGTGATGGTCGAGATCGACGGCGAGGTCATCCGGCTCGCCAGGGAATACATGCCGGGAATCGGCGGCGATGCCTGGACCGACCGCCGGGCCGAGGTGATCGTCGGCGACGGCATCGACTATGTCGGCCAGGCGCCCGCGGCGACCTTCGATGCGGTGATCGTTGACAGCACCGACCCGATCGGCGTCGGCGAGGTGCTGTTCACCGACGCCTTCTACGCCAATTGCGCGCGCCTGCTGACCGATCGCGGCCTCGTCGTGAACCAGTGCGGCGTGCCCTTCATGCAGGCCGACGAGCTGCGCGAGACCTCGCTGCGGCGACGCAAGGCTTTCGCGGATGTCTCGGCCTATGTCGCCGCTGTGCCGACCTATGTCGGCGGCTTCATGACGCTGGGCTGGGCGGCCAAGGATGCTTCGCTCCGCCAGGTCGAGGTCGGCGAGATTCGCCGCCGCGCCGAGGCCGCCGGCATCCTCGGGGCGACCCGCTACTGGTCGCCCGAGATCCATGTCGGCGCCTTCAACCTGCCGCCCTACATCGCCGAGCACCTGCCGCGAGGCTGACCCGCCCCGGCAGCAACCGAGCGCGGCCTAGACCCGCAGGACCGGGTCGCGCGCGGCGAGCCGCCCGAGCAGCCAGTCCACCTCCGCCCGCGTCTCCGGCGTCAGCCGCGGCCCGGGCGCGCGCAGTGCCGCCGAGGCGATGATGCCGCGCCGCGCCAGCACGTATTTGCGCACCGCCAGGCCCAGCCCGGGCTGGCTCTCGTAGCGGATCAGCGGCAGGTGCAGGTCGAAGAGGTCGTGCGCCGCCGCGCGCTCCCCCTTCCAGGTCAGGTCGCAGACCCGCACCAGCATCTCCGGCACCGCGTAGCCGGTCATGATGCCGTCCGTGCCGCGCTCGAGCTCCTGCGGCAGGAAGAGCCCGCCATTGCCACCCATCATGGAGATGCGGCGCATCGCACCCTCGGCTTCGAGCCGGCGCAGCACGGTGATCTTGTCGAGGCCCGGCCAGTCCTCCGCCTTCAGCATCACCAGGCGCGGATCGGCCGCGACCAGGCGTCGCACCATGCCGGCGCTGATGTGGATGGCGTTGGCCTGCGGGAAGTCCTGCAGCACCCAGGGCGCATCGCCCACCGCTTCCGCGGCGCCGGCGAGATAGGCCATGACCCCGTCATCGCCCCGCAGGCCCGGCTGCGGCGCGACCATCACGCCGGCGGCGCCTGCCTCCATCGCGCCGCGGGCCAGCGCCTTCATGCTGGCGAAGCCGGGCGCGGTGACGCCGACGACCACCGGCACCCGCCCCGCCACGCGCGCCAGCACGCGTCCCGCGAAGGCCAGCGATTCGGTGGCGTCGAGCTTCGGCGCCTCGCCCATGACGCCGAGGATGGTCAGCCCCGCCGCGCCGGCGGCGAGGTAGGCATCCACCATCCGGTCCGTGCTCTCGAGGTCGAGCGCGCCGTCCTCGCGGAAGGGCGTCGGCGCGATGACGAAGACGCCGCGCGCCGCCTCGGTCAGGCGCGGCATCACTCCGCCGCCTGGGCGGTGAGCGACATGTCGAGCGGCGGCTGCGTCTCGGGGGGCAGCGGCGACTGGTAGGGCCGGCCACCGGTGCGCTTGCGGTGATCCTCCTTGGCACGGGCGATCAGGCCGGGATCGCGCAGCGCGGCCAGCGCCGTGCCCGCCATCACCTTCGAGACATGCACCATGCCCTTGTGCGCCGCGGGCAGCATGCCCTGCGCCGTCAGCTGCCAGGAATGGCCGGGCGTGCCGATGGCGTAGACCGCGCCGCGCGCCTCGATCGTCGGCACCTTCCAGGAGACGTCGCCGACATCCGAGGAGCCGACCATCACCGCGCCCTTCGCATCGAGCGGCACGATGACGTCGCAGAGCGGCACGCCCTCGCGCATGGGCAGGCCGGCGCGGCGCCAGCTGCTCTCGATGTCCTCCTTCGTCATGGTGGCCTGGAACTCGGCGGCCTTGCGGCGATCCAGGTCGTCGAAGGGCGGCGGGCCGAGCTTCTCGAACTCGGCATGCATCGCCTCCTCCAGCGGCCGGTTGCCCAGCATGTTGGAGACGGCGCTGACGACGCGCGTGGTGACCGTGGTCTCGGTCATCAGCGCCGCGCCGTCGGCGATCTTGCGGACGCGGCCGACCAGCGGCAGCAGCTCCTCCAGCGTGCGGGCGCGGATCAGGTAGCGCACCTTGGCCGTCGGCTGCACCACGTTCGGCGCGACGCCGCCGGCATCGAGATAGGCGTAGTGGATGCGCGCATCGGAAGGCATGTGCTCGCGCATGTAGTTCACGCCGACATTCATCAACTCGACGGCGTCGAGCGCCGAGCGGCCAAGATGCGGCGCCGCCGCGGCATGGCTGGCGCGGCCCTTGAAGGAGAAGTCGATGCGCGTGTTCGCCAGGCTGATCGCGTCGCCGACCTTGCTGAAGGCGGCCGGGTGCCAGGTGATGGCGATGTCGACATCGTCGAAGGCGCCGTCGCGCACCATGAAGCCCTTCGCCGCGCCGCCCTCCTCGGCGGGGCAGCCGTAGTAGCGGACGCGGCCCGGCACCCTGTTCGCGGCCAGCCAGTCCTTCACCGCGGTTGCCGCCAGCAGCGCGGCGCTGCCGAGCAGGTTGTGGCCGCACCCATGGCCGAAGCCCGGGCCCGGCAGCGGCCGCCGCTCGGCCACGCCGGCCTCCTGGCTCAGGCCCGGCAGCGCATCGTACTCGCCGAGGATGGCAATCACCGGTCCGCCCTCCCCCGCCTCGCCCATCACGGCGGTCGGGATGCCGGCGACCTTCTCGGTGACGCGGAAGCCCTGCTGGCGCAGCATGGCCGCGTGTTCGGCGCAGGACTTGTGCTCGGTATAGGCGAGCTCGGGCATGCCCCAGATGCGGTCGGCCAGGTCGGTGAAGGGCTTCGCCTTCGCCTCGACCAGGCGCCAGATCTCGTCGGTGTTCTGCGTCACGCGGTGCAACTCCCTCGAAAGCGTCAGCGCAGGAAGCGCTTCTCCCGGGCCTTCATGCCGGGAACGTCCTGCAGGCGGAAGATCTCGTCCACGGGGACGATGGCGGCATCGGCGCCGGCGATCCCGCCCTCGGCGCGGATGCGGCGGAAGACCTGCTGCATCGCCGTCACCGCGGCGCGGATGGCGTGGTTGCCGTAGATGACGACGCCGATCCGGCCCGCGGCCCGCATCGCCGCCTCGGTCAGCGTCGGGTAGGCGGTCGGCACCAGCACGATGGGCACGGTGCCGTCCCAGCGCGCGGCGAACTCCAGCACCTCCTCGGGCGTCGTCCGCTTCGAGTGCACCAGGATCATGTCGGCGCCGGCCTGCACATAGGCGCGGGCGCGGGCCAGCGCCTCCTCCTGGCCGAGGCCGGCGATCAGCGCCTCGGTCCGCGCCACCACCACCAGCGATGGGTCCTGGCGCGCGGCGCAGGCGGCCTCGACCTTGCCCTGGAACTCGGCGACGGAGACCAGTTCCTGCCGCCCGCCCTCGAGCAGGGAGGTGTCCTTGGGGAAGCGCTTGTCCTCCATCACCACGGCGCCGACCCCGGCGCGCTCATAGGCGGCGACGACGTGCTGCACGTTGATGGCGTTGCCGTAGCCGGTGTCGATGTCGGCGATGACGGGGATCTTCACCCGCTCCGCCATGGCGCGCGTCATGTCGAGGTGCTGGGTGTAGGAGAGCAGGCTGTTGTCCGGCACGCCATAGGCCGCCGAGAGCTCGAAGCCGCTGGCCCAGATGGCGTCGAAGCCGGCTTCCTCGGCCAGCAGGGCGGAGAGCGGGTTGTGCGCCGACATCGCGTGCACAAGGCCACGCTCGGCCACGCCGCGCCGGATCGCCTCGCCCTTGCCCAATGCTCCTGCCCCTGCGCTGCCCAAGGTGCCCGTATAGCGCGCCGGCCCGCTCCCGGGGAGCCGCGCACGCCCGCGACGGCGCGCTTGCGGCGGCGCGGCCCGGCCCGGCAGGATCGTGCCGGACCGGGCACGAAGCCCGGCCGGGAGGACATCCGCCATGCCGCGCCTTCTCCGCCGCAGCCTGCTCGCCGGCCTCGCCGCGGGGGCGGCGCATCCCGCCCTGGCCCAGACCGCACCCTGGCCGAGCCGGCCGATCCGCATGCTGGTGCCCTTCCCCGGCGGCGGCGCGGCCGATGTGGTGGCGCGGCTGGTGGCGACGCAGCTCGCCGCGCCGCTCGGCCAGCCCGTCGTGGTGGAGAACCGGCCCGGCGGCAGCACCGTGATCGCGGCGGAGGCGGCGGCGCGGGCGGCGCCCGACGGCCACACCCTGCTCTTCGCCTCCGGCGCCACGATGAACAGCGTGCCCGCCCTGCTGCCGAGCGTGCCCTACGACCCGCAGCGCGACTTCGCGCCGCTGGCCCTGATCTCCCGCCTGCCCTTCTTCATCTTCGTCCCCGCGCGGCTGGAGGCGGCCGACCTGCCGGGGCTGCTCGCACTGGCGCGGGCGCGGCCGGGAGCGATCAGCTACGGCACCAACGGCATCGGCACCATCGGCCATCTCGGCATGGAGTTGCTGACCCGCAGCGCGGGGGTGGAGATGGTGCACGTCCCCTATCGCGCCTTCGGCCCCGCCCTGACCGACCTGCTGGGGGGGCGGATCCAGGTGATCATGGGCGACCTCACGGTCATGGGCGGGGCGCTGCGCAACGGCGACATCCGCGCCCTCGCCGCGGCGCTGCCCGCGCGCTCCGGCTTCCTGCCGGAGGTGCCCACGGTCACCGAGGCAACCGGCCTGCCGGATTTCGACGCCAGCGCCTGGTTCGCGCTCTTCTCCCCGGCCGGCGTGCCGCGGCCGATCCAGGCGCGGCTGACGGACATCATGCTGGCCTGGCTGCGCACCGAGCCGGCGCGCGAGGCCCTGGCGAAGCTCGGCCAGGTGCCGCTCGGCGGCGATCCCGATGCGCTGCGGGCGCTGATCGAGGCGGACCGCGCGCGCCTCGGCCAGGTGATCCGCGAGGCCCGGATCAGGCTGGAGTAGCGGCCCTGGCCTGCAGCGTCTCGAGGTCGTAGCCGGCGACGCGCTTGTAGGCGCCGGTGATGGCCAGCATCTCCTCGGCCGAGATCACGTCCTCGATGCGGGCGAAGGGCTTGTCGCCGGTGCGCAGGAAGACCTCCCGCAGCACGGCGTCCGGCGGGTTGCTGCGGTTGGTCAGCACCACCTTCGTCGTCGCCGGCCGGCGCTCGGCCTCGTAGGCCGCGAGGGCGCCGGCGGGGTCCCCTGGCATGCGCGCCAGCAGGTCCGCCAGGCACCGCGCATCCAGGATCGCCTGGCCGGCGCCGTTCGAGCCGCGCGGCACCATCGGGTGCGCGGCGTCGCCGAGCAGCGTCACGCGCCCGGCGGTCCACCAGGGCAGCGGGTCCTGGTCGACCATCGGGTATTCCAGCACGACCTCGCTGGCCCGCAGCATGGCCGGCACGTCCAGCCAGTCGAAGCGCCAGTCCTGCACATGGGCGAGCACGTCCTCGATGCGCCCGGGCAGGGTCCAGTCGCGGCGGCTGCGGTAGGTGTCCGTCTCGATCTCGAAGACCCAGTTGATGAGCTGGTCATTGCGCTCGTTCACGGCGTTGCGGATCGGGTAGATCACCATCTTGCCGGTGGTCAGCCAGCCCACCCGCGTCAGCGAGGCACCGGTGAGGATGCGCGGCCAGGGCGCCACGCCGCGCCACATGTTGTAGCCCGTGTAGTTCGGCTCGCCCTCCGCGGGATGCAGCTGGCGGCGCAGCACGGAGTGGATGCCGTCGGCGCCGATCGCCACGCTGCCGCGGACGGGCGGCGCGCCGTCGGCGAAGCGCACCACGACGCCGCCCTCGTCCTGCTCGATGCCGGCGCAGCGCCGGCCGAGCAGCACGCGGCCGGGCCCGAGCCGCTCCCGCGCCGCGGCCAGCAGCGTCATGTGCAGGTCGGCGCGGTGGATCGACATCTGCGGATGGGCGTAGCCGGCGGCGCGGCCGAGCGGCTCGCGGTGCACGAGCTGGCCGTAGCGGTTGAAGAAATTCGCCTCGTCGGTGGCGACGCAGTGCCGCAGCAGCGCGTCCTCGAGGCCGAGCCGCGCCAGCTCGGCCGCGCCATGCGGCAGGATGTTCACGCCGACGCCGAGCGGCTTCACCTCCGGCACCGCCTCCAGCACGGTGCAGGGCAGGCCGTTGTGGTGCAGGCAGAGCGCCAGCGTCAGCCCGCCGATGCCGCCGCCGATGATCAGTGCCTCGTCGGCCATCGAGCCCTCCTGCGCCGCCGCGGGATCATGGGCGGCGGCGCGGCGGGGTCAAGCCGCCCGGCGCGCCCTGGCCGCTGGCCGCCGGATGACCTAGCCTCGCGCCACCATGGACACGCCGAGACCGCTGGCGGGGATCACCGTCCTCGACCTCACGCAGATCTACAACGGGCCCTATGCCACCTTCCTGCTGGCGGCCGGCGGCGCCGAGGTGGTCAAGATCGAGCCGCCCGGCGGCGAGCACCTGCGGCGCCGCGCCGATGGCGGCTTCGTGCTGCCCTTCGCCGCGCTCGGCGCCGGCAAGCGCTCGCTCCGCCTCGACCTGAAGACGGAGGCCGGGCGCGACCTGCTGCGCCGCCTGGCGGCCAAGGCCGACGTGCTGGTGGAGAATTTCGCGCCCGGCGTGATGGACCGGCTCGGCCTCGGCGCCGCGTTGCTCCGGGCGGAGAACCCGCGGCTGATCTACGCCGCCTCCTCCGGCTATGGCAGCGACGGGCCCTATCGCGACTACCCGGCGATGGACCTGACGGTGCAGGCCATGGCGGGCTTCATGAGCATCACCGGCATGGCGGACGGGCCGCCGCTGAAGGCCGGCCCCGCCGTCTCGGACTTCCTGGCCGGCATCCACCTCTACGGCGCCATCGTGACGGCGCTGTTCGAGCGCGAGCGCACGGGCGTGGCGCGCACGGTCGAGGTCTCGATGCTGGAGGCCAACCTGTTCCCCCTGCTCTCGGCGATGAGCCTGCTGAAGCCGGGCGATCCGCCGCCGCGGCGCGTCGGAAACCGGCATGGCGGGCTCTCGCTCTGCCCGCACAACGTCTATCCCTGCGCCGACGGCTTCATCGCCATCATCATCGGCAACGAGGGGCAGTGGCACGGGCTGCTGCGCGCGCTCGGCCGGCAGGCGGTGGGCGAGGATCCGCGCTTACGCACGGTGCGCGAGCGCTGCGCCCACATGGACCTGGTGGACGCGATGGTCGGCGAATGGACCGCGCCGCACCCGAAGCAGCGCCTCTTCGAGATGCTGCTGGCCGAGCGCGTGCCCTGCGCCCCCGTGCGCACGCTGGACGAGGTCGCCGCCGACCCGCATCTGCTGGCGCGCGGCGCGCTGGAGCGGGTGGAGCATCCGCGCTTCGGCGCCATCACCGTGCCGCACAGCCCGCT
>CAYNYQ010000032.1:12044-24670 GCA_964401305.1 uncultured Acetobacteraceae bacterium
TCGAAGGCATCCGGCGCGAGCGGCGCCGGCACCGCGCCCTCCTTCGCCAGGTAGGCGGCGAAGGCGGGATCGGCCAGCGTCTCGTTCACCGCCTGGTTCAGCCGCGTGCGCACCGCCGGCGGCAGGCCACGCGGCGCGAAGAGGCCCCACCAGATGCCGCCCACGTAGTCGATGCCCTGCTCGCGCACCGTGGGCGCATCGGGCGTGCCGGCGGGCCGCCCCTCATCCGTATAGGCGACGATGCGCAGCAGGTTGCCGCGGATCTGCCCCGCCGCGCTGGCGATGGTGGTGAACATCATGTCCACGCGGCCGGCCACCACGTCGGTCAGCGCCGGCGCGGTGCCGCGATAGGGCACGTGCGTCAGCTTCGTCCCGGCGCGCAGGTTGAACAGCTCCGTCATGATGTGGGTCGTGCTGCCGGGGCCGGAGGTGGCGAAGGTCAGGCTGCCCGGCGCCTCGCGGTCGATGCGCAGGATGTCCTGCATGCTGCGGATGGGGCTGCCGGGCCGCACCAGCACGATCAGCGGGGATTTCGCCAGCAGCGCGACGGTGTCGAGCTCGGCCGCCGCGTCGAAGTTCGTGCCCTGCACCGCGGCGATGGCGGTGACGGAGGAGGTGGTGACCAGCAGCGTGTGCCCGTCCGGCGCCGACTGCGCGACATGCGTCACGCCGACGGCGCTGCCCGCGCCGGGCCGGTTCTCGATGACGAAGGGCTGGCCGAAGCGCGCATGCAGGCGCTCGGCAAGCGGCCTGGCCATGGCGTCGTTCGAGCCGCCGGGGGTGAAGGGCACCACGATGCGCACCGGGCGGGAGGGCCAGGCCGCCTCCCCCTGCGCCCGCGCCGCCCCGGGCGCCAGCGCCGCCGCCGCGGCCATGGCGCCGAGCGCCGCCCTCCGGCCGAACCCCTGCCGCATCGCGTCCTCCCCCTGCTTCGGCGGCAGCCTGCCCGAAGCGCCGGGCCGATGCCAGGGGTGGGCGAGCGCACTTCATGGACCATGGCGGCAGGCGCGCGGCGCGCGTAGCATTCATGTCGCATCAGGGACGGAGACGCGCCGCATGAGCACCACCTTCCAGGTCGGCGACATGACCATCCACCGCATCATCGAGCAGGAGGAGCCGCTCTTCGACGCCTTCACCTTCCTGCCCACGCTGCAGAAGGAGACGCTGGAGGAGAACAGCGACTGGCTCGCGGCCATGGGCGCGCTCGACCCGAAGACGAACCAGCTCGCCCTCTGTATCCAGTCCTACGTCATCCGTACGCCGCACCACACCATCCTGGTCGACAGCTGCGTCGGCAACGACAAGGACCGGCCGGGCCGTCCCTTCTGGCACCGCAAGACGGACGACCGCTGGATGAAGGGGCTCGCCGCGACGGGGCTCTCCGTCGAGGATTTCGACTACGTCATGTGCACGCACCTGCACGTCGACCATGTCGGCTGGAACACGCGGCTCGAGAACGGGCGCTGGGTGCCGACCTTCCCGAAGGCGCGCTACCTCTTCGCGGCGAAGGAGCTGGCCTACTGGCAGGCCGAGCATGCGCGGGAGCCGAACCCGGTCATCGCCGATTCCGTGCTGCCGGTCGTCGAGGCCGGGCGCGCCGACATCGTGGCGAGCGACCACGCGCTGAACGACCACATCCGCCTGATGTCGACGCCGGGCCACACGCCCGACCACTTCGCCGTGGAGATCGGCAAGGGCAGGACGCAGGCGGTGATGACCGGCGACCTGATCCACTCGCCGCTGCAGGCGCGCTACCCCGAGATGTCGATGCGCGCCGATGTCGATCCCGCGCAATCCGCGGTCACGCGCCGCGCCTTCCTCGAGCGGCACTGCGAGGCCGGGACGCTCTGCTGCATGGCGCATTTCCCCTCGCCCTCGCGCGGGCGGCTGGCGCGCTGGGACAAGGGCTTCCGCTTCGTCGCCGAGGCGGTCTGAGGCAGCGGGGCCGCGGGGGGTGGAGCCGGCACGCGGCTTGCGTTGACCAGGCAGTATGGCCGCGCCCGGCGCCCGCCGCGCGCCGCCTGCCATCCCCGCGGTCATCCGCCCCCTGCCCTGCCCGATCGGAGCGCAGCCATGCAGCGTCGCCACCTCCTCCTCGCCACGCCCGGCCTGCTCGCCGCGCCGCGCATTGCCAGCGGCCAGGCCGCCCCCTGGCCGAACCGGCCCGTGCGCATCGTCAACCCCTACGCGCCCGGCGGCACCTCCGACATCATCGTCCGCCCGCTGGCGGAGCGGCTGCAGCAGCGCTTCGGCCAGCCCTTCGTCGTCGAGAACCGCGCCGGCGCCGGCGGCACGGTCGGCACCGCGGCGGTGGCGGGCGAGCGGCCGGACGGGCACGCGCTGCTGGTCTCCAACACGGGTCCGCTGGCCGTCGCCCCGGCGCTCTTCCCGAGCCTCGCCTACGACCCGGCCAAGGCCTTCAGCTGGATCACCCTGCTGGGCGGCGCGCCGATCGTCTGCGCGGTGAAGGGCGATGGGCCGCTGAAGACGCTGCCGGACTACATCGCCGCGGCGAAGCGGGGGGCGGAGGCGGTGAGCTTCGGCTCCTCCGGCATCGGCTCGGCCGGGCACCTGACGGGCGTGCTCTTCGGCATGGAGACCGGGACGCAGCTGCTGCACGTGCCCTTCCGGGGTGCTGCGGATGCGCAGCAGGCCGTGCTCTCGGGCCAGACGACCTCGCTCTGGGACACCTCGGGGGCGAATGCGGCGGCGATCCGGGCGGGCAACCTGCGCGGCCTGGCCGTCTCCTCGGCCGAGCGCGTGGCGGCCCTGCCCGACGTGCCGACGGTGAAGGAGCTCGGCCTTCCGGGCGTGGTCTCGACCAACTGGTTCGCGCTCTGCGGCCCGGCGGGCCTCGATCCCGCCATCGCCGGGCGGCTCGCGGCAGCGGTGCAGGAGATCCTGGCCGAGCCGCCGATGCGCGAGCGCCTGGTCAATGTCGGCGTGGTCTCGCTCGGCACGCCGGCGCCGGCCGAGATCGCCGCCTTCGTGGCCGAGGAGGGCGCGCGCTGGGGCAATGTGGTGCGGCGCGCCGGCGTGCGCCCGAGCTGATCAGCCGGGCAGGAACCGGTCCCGCCAGTGCCGCGCGATGTCGGCACGGCGGGCCACCCAGACGCCTGGTGTGCGCGCGACGTGCTCGAGCAGCATCTCGAGCCCGCGCATCCGCCCCGGGCGGCCGATGATGCGCAGATGCAGCCCCACCGACATCATGCGCGGCGCCTTCGCCCCCTCGCGCATCAGCCAGTCGAAGGCGTTGATGCAGTAGCGGCCGAAATCCTCCGCCTGGACGAAGCCGCCGCCGGGTGAGAAGCGCATGTCGTTGGTGTCGAAGGCGTAGGGCAGGATCACGTGCGGCCGGCCGGCCACGCTGGAGATGCGCGGCAGGTCGTCGTCATAGGCGTCGCTGTCGTAGAGGAAGCCGCCTTCCTCGACGAGCAGCCGCCGCGTGTTGACCGAGGGCGCGCTGCGGGTGTGCCAGCCGACGGGCCGGGCGCCGCAGGCCTGCTCGATGGCCTGCACGGTGCGGGCGATGACGGCGCGCTCGGTCGCCTCCGCCATGCCGGCATGACGTTCCCAGCGCCAGCCATGCGCGCTGATCTCGTGGCCGCGCGCGGCGGGCTCGCCGGCGAGGGACGGCGTCGCGGCGATGGCACGGCCGCAGGCGGAGAAGGTCGCCTGCACGCCGAAGGCCTCGAAGAGGTCGAGGATCCGCCAGAGCCCGGCGCGCGCGCCATAGGCGAAATGCGTCTCCATGCAGGGGTCGGGATGGCCCTCGACCTCCTCGCGGATCTCGTAGGTGCTCTCGTTGCGGGCGTCGCCGCTGGTGAGCGACAGCTCCGCCCCCTCCTCGACGTTGACGACGAAGGAGAGGGCGAGCCGCGCCTCCTCGGGCCAGGCCGCCATGGGCAGGTCGCGCCCGTACCCTGCGAGGTCCCGCGCGGGGTCGGGCATGCCGCCCGGCGGCGCGCTCATGTCCCGATGCGTCCGTGGCGCCAGGTCAGGGCAGCGGCTGCGGATTCGGCGAGAGCGTCCGCATGTAGGCGATCACGTCGGCCCGCACCTTCGGATCGCGGATTCCGGCGAAGGCCATCCGGGTGCCCGGCGCGTACTGCAGCGGCGCCGCCAGCCAGGCATTGAGCTCCTCGTAGGTCCAGGGCCCCTGCTTCGCCTTCAGCACGGCGGAGTAGTTGAAGTTCTCGAGATGGCCATGCGGCTTGCCGACGACGTCGTAGAGGTTCGGCCCCACGCCGTTGCGCCCGCCCTCGTTGAAGGTGTGGCAGACGCCGCATTGCTGGCGCGCCACGCGCTCGCCATTGGCGATGTCGGCATTGGCCAGCAGCGGCCCGATCGGCGGCAGGCCGGCCGGCGCGCCGGCGGCGGCGGGCGCCGTCGCCTGGGAGGCGGCCGGGGCTGCGGCCGGGGTGGCGGCAGGCGCCTCGGGGGCCGGCGGCGGCGGCGCGTTCGGCGAGATGCTGCGCAGATAGGCGATGACGTCGGCGCGCTGCTGCGGGTTGCTGATGCCCGCGAAGGCCATGCGGTTGCCCGCGGCATACTCCGTCGGCTTGAGCAGCCAGCGGTTCATGTCCTCGTAGGTCCAGTTGCCGGCCTTGCCGCGCAGCGCGGCGGAGTAGTTGAAGCCCTCGGCATGGGCGTGCTTGGCGCCGATGATGCCGTAGAGGTTCGGGCCGACGCCGTTGCGCCCGCCCTCGTTCAGCGTGTGGCAGGCGGCGCAGAGGCGCTGGGTGAGCTGCTGGCCGCGCTCGGCGCTGGCATTGGCGAGCAGGTTGCCGATCGGCTCAGGTGCTGCCGGGGCGGCGGGCGCGGCCGTCGCGGCCTCGGGCGCGCCGATCTGGATCGCGCTGTGGTGCGGGCGTTCCGGATGCACCACGAGCCCCGCGATGAAGCCGGTGAAGGAGAAGGCGATGCCGGCCGTCAGGATGGCGGCGAAGGCCTTGTTGACTTCCATCGAGTTCATCAGGCGTGGCGTCCTCGCTGCTGCGGTCCGCGCCGCGGCACCGGTCCATCTGCGGCCGGCGGGCGGGCGGCGCGGTGCGGCCGTTGCCGGTGCGACGACGGCAGCGACCCCCCGCCATATACAAGGTCTTCGTGGTCCCGCAACCCGCGGCCGGCGTCTGCGGCGGCCTTGCCGCGCTGCGCTCCCGGGCCAGGAACGGCAAGGGCCGGCCGCGCCCCGCGAAGCCATGAACGGGAGAGGCCGGCCGCGCCCCGCGGGGCATCGGCCGGCCCGTCCGAAACGCGCCCCCCGGCGGCGCTGGAGGATTCCGCCGGGGGGCTGCCCTGATGAGGCCCGTCGGCCTGCCTCATCGGGCAACCAGGGCCGGTCCGCGCGGTCCGCTTCGCCGTGGCGAAGGCCGGTGCGGCGCCGGCAAGGGCCTGGGCGTGGCGCCTAGCGGGGCGCCACGGTGATCGGGGCGGTCAGGTTCGCCCGCGACAGTTCGGGATAGTCCCGCGCCATCTGGGCGCCGAGCAGCGGCTTGTAGGCGCCCTGGTGGCAGGTGGCGCAGCTGACCTTGAGCGTGTCGCCATGCGGGCCGAGCCGGTCGGGCGGGAAGTTCGGCCGCAGCGGCTCGACGAAGTTCACGTTCAGGTCGCGCGTCATGCGGATGCCGTGCCAGGCCGTGGTCCGCTGCGGCGGGCTCTGCTCCCAGTCGTAGAAGGAGCGCGAGTTGTGGCAGAAGGTGCAGTTGACCCCGAGACCCTGCGACATGTGCACCATCAGCGCATAGGTCCACTCGGCCTGCTTGATGGAGCGGTTGTTGCCGCCCGCCATCGGGTCGTTCGGGCCGATCACGCGGATCGGCGTGTCGCGCCAGAGGAAGGGCGTGAAGGGGTCGTTCGGCAGCGAGGTGACGTTGATCGCCGGCGCCGCGATGTTCTGCCCCGTCGCCACGGTGGCGAAGCCGGTGCCCGGCACCGGCAGCTCGTTGCCGGCCGAGGCCCAGGTATAGGCGGGCACGCCCTTGCCGCGATGGCAGGTGTAGCAGGTGACGCCGGTCTGCGAGACGTGGCTGGTCCACTGCTCGTTGATGTGGCGCGTCATCTGCAGCATGCGGCGCGCGACCTGCTTCCGGTAGTTGCCCTCGTCGGCCATGTTGTTGCCGACATGGCAGTAGGAGCAGCCCTCCTCCGGCGCGATCCAGGTGGTCATCGCCGCCATCAGCCGGGTGAACTGGCCGACGCTGAGATCACCCAGCACGGTGACGTTCTGGTAGATCTGCCCGGCCCGCGGCCCGACATCGGGCACCGGCCCGATGCCGGCGGGGACCTGGTTCGCCGGCACGACCTGGCTGGCCAGCGTGCGCGGGTTGTAGATCTGCGCCTCTCCGGTGCCGCGGAAGCCGCTCTGCACCGCGATGATCGGCGGACGCTCGAAGGTGAGGAGGGCGATGGCCGCGACGACAAGTCCGGCCAGGGCGAGCCCAATGCGAAGACCGAAGCTCATCGCGGCGCTCCCATCAGCGTGGCGGGGTCGACCGCCGGGGGATGCACCGCCGGATACTGCGGCGCGAAGCCGTGCTTGACCGCCCAGAGGTACCAGTTGTCCACGACCGTGCCGGTCAGCAGGATGCCGATGCCGCCCGCCAGCGGGCAGAGCACGGCGAACCACCAGGCCCAGCGGTGGATGCTCTCGAAGGTGGCGTTGAAGCCCATGGTCCAGCGCCAGAAGATGGCGCAGCGCTCGGCCGCCGTGCCGCGGTCGATCACCTGCTCGATCTCGCGCTCGGCGCCGAAGCGGCCGGCGGCGAGGATGGTCGCGCCGTGCATGGCGAACAGCAGGGTCGAGCCGTAGAGGAAGACGATCGAGAGCGCGTGGAACGGGTTGTAGAAGAGGTTCCCGTACCGGATCGAGAAGGCCGCGGTCCAGTCGAGGTGCGGGAAGATGCCGAAGGGCACCGCCTCGCCCCAGCTGCCCATGGCCAGCGGGCGGAAGAAGCCCAGCACCAGGTAGAGCCAGATCGCCGCCATGAAGGCCCAGGCGGTGTGCGTGCCGAGGCCGAGCTCACGCGCGCGGCGGTAGACGCGCACCCACCAGAGCAGGATGGAGGCGGTCAGGAAGAAGCCGGCCACCAGCCACCAGCCGCCCTCGTTCAGCGGCGGGAAGCGCAGCCCGTAGGCGGGCGGCGGCGGCTCGAGCGCGAGCCAGGGCAGCTGGCGGATGAACTCGACGAAGTCCCAGTTCACCGAGGCCAGCATGTTCAGGCCGATGATCTCGAACGCGGTCAGGCCGAAGATCAGCGACATCAGGCCGGTCCAGCCGAGATAGATGGGCCCCACCTGCGCGTCGCCGAGCTTGCCGAGAAGGTGGTTGAACATCGGCTTGCCGTCGCGCGGCGAGTTCTCCCGCGCCACCGGCACGCCGGCATAGGCGGGCCCTCGGACCTGCACGCGGGTGAAGAGGTTCTGGTATTCGGGCATGTCGTTCTTCCCTCCCGGCCCTAGCGCCAGATCGGCAGGTTGAGCCACCAGCCCCACCATTCCGGCCAGCCACGGGTCCAGAAGGGGCCGCTCAGCACGATGCAGACCGCCGACCAGAACCCGGCGCTGAGCGCCAGGAAGAGGCCGAGGCGGTGGATGCCCAGCGTGCCGATCGAGTAGCCGATGATGTCGCGGTAGAAGGTGTTCTCGTGCTCCGCGGTCTTCACCGCCTCGCCGGGCCCAGGGTTGAGCGCGGAGAGCACCAGGCCGCCGTGCAGCGCCAGCGCCAGCGTCGTGGTGAAGAAGAACGTGATCGCCAGCATGTGCGCGGGATTGTAGTGGAAGTGCAGGTACTGGTACCCGACGTTCGACACCCAATCGAGGTGGCTGAAGATGCCGTAGGGGAAGCCGTGCCCCCAGGCGCCCATCAGCACCGGGCGGATGACCACCAGCGTGACGTAGGCGAAGACGGCGACGCTGTAGGCGATGGGGATGTGGTAGCCCATGCCGAGCTTGCGCGAGATCTCCGCCTGGCGCAGCGCCCAGGAGACGAAGGCGCCGATCGCGCAGATGGTGATCAGCTGCCAGAGCCCGCCTTCCTTGATGGGCGCGAAGCCCAGCCCGTAGCGCAGGTCCGGCGGCGCGATGTTGATGGTCCAGACGTTGAAGGTGCCCTGCAGCGCCGCGCCGTAGAGGATCAGCGCCGTGCCGAGCAGGGTGAAGAAGATGGTCGTGACGCCGAAGAGACCGACGTAGAAGGGACCGACCCAGAAGTCGAACAGGTCGCCCCCGAGCAGGGTCCCGCCCCTCACGCGGTACTTCTTCTCGAAGCTCAGCATCGACATGGTGCACCCCCGAGTATGGGGAGGCGGGCCCCGGCCCACCTCATTGCCGCCAGCCTGACGGCGCCAGCGGCCGGGCCCCGAGGCGCCCGTGCCGCTGCCGCCATCGTCTGGGTCCGGTCGCTAGCGCGACGGGACCGGCGAGAGCTGCCCGACCGCCGCAGGCGCGGGGCGCGGACCCTCGATCCAGTTGAAGCGGTCCGTGCTGAGCAGGATGAAGTGGATCAGCAGGGCCAGAACCGCGAGGAACAGCGTCAGCGCGACGAGCGCGCGGCGCGGATCGAACAGCAGCCAAATACGCCACATGTCTTCGCCCTCCCTCAGCCGATCAGCGACGTCACGGTGGCGAGGCCGTCCTGCAGCCACGCATAGCCGCGCACGCCCGGGAACCACGGACGCCACTGCCAAACGAGGAAATGCGCGACGATCGCGACCACGATGTAGACGATCGTGCTCGACATGAAGAAGCTGTGGAACTCCTTCGCTTCACCAGCCGTAAGGCCGGTGAGCATGGAGCCCCTTGTTTCCGAGTCAGCCATTCAGGAACCTCCTGGCCAGTTACCGCGCAGACCCCGCGCGGCAGGGATCGCCGCGACGGCGGAGTGCGTCGCGTGCGATGCAGGCCCGAACCCACTGGATCCGGTCGGACGCCAAGCCATCCCGCGCGGCCGGGCGCGGAATGGGGGCGACGGGTGCTCTGGGCCGGGGCGGCGCGCGGTCATCCGACGCGGCCTCCGGCAAGTTCGGCGATCGCCTGTGCGACGCGCGCGGCGGTGATGCGCGGCTCGGCCGCATCGCGTGCGGCCTGCTCGGCATGGTCGCGCAGCCGCTTGGCGGCGGAGATGCGGATCAGGAAGGGCTCGGACTCGACATGCGCATCGAGCAGCGCGAGCGCCTCGGCCTCCCAGCGGTCGGGCTCGGCGCTGCGCGCCGGCGTCGGCGTGATGCGGTCCATCTCCGTCCCGAGGGGCAGGATGTGGAACAGCGCGTCGAACAGCGCGTTGCAGTACTCCTGCACGACGTAGGTGGCGCCGGCATAGCCCATGAAGGGCGTGCCCGTGGCGCGGCGGATGATGGCGCCGGGGAAGCTCGCCGGGATGTACATCGCGCGGCTCTTCAGCTCGGCGGCGTACATGCGCTCGTTGTAGGAGCCGAAGAGCACCAGCGGCGGCGTCTTGCGCATCGCCTCGCGCACGGCGGCGTTGTCGGGCTTCATGCCCGGCCGCCTGGCGAAGGAGAAGGCGCAGGGGATGCCGAGATCCTCCTCGAGCAGCCGCCTCAGGCCGCGGGCATAGGTCTCCGTCGCCACCACCGCGAAGGGGGCGGAGGCGAAGAAATCCTGCGTCACGCTGCGCCAGAGATCCCAGAGCGGCTTCAGCGTCGTGTGCTTCTCGCGCTCGATGAAGGGCTCGGGGTCGAGGCCGGTCAACTCGCCGAGCTTCCTGAGGAAGTTCGTCGTGGCGTGGAGGCCCATCGGCGCCTGCAGGTAGGGCCGGTCCAGCTCCTCGCAGAGCTTGCGGCCGAACTCGCGGTACATGCAGATGTTCACCTCGGCGTCGCCGAGGCGCGGGATCTCGTCGAGGTGGCTGCCCAGCGGGAAGACCAGGTTCACCTCGCAGCCGATGCCCTCCACCAGCCGGCGGATTTCCGCGAGGTCGGAGGGCATGTTGAAGGTGCCGTAGATCGGCCCGATGATGTTCACCCGCGGCTTCTGGCCCTCCGCGCGCGCCTTCCGGATCTTCGGGCGCTTCGCCTGGCCGAACTGCGTCCAGAGCCACATCATGGCGCGGTCCGCGGCCTGCCACTGGTCCTCGTCGATGGTGCGCGGGATGAACCGCAGCAGGTTCGACCCCTCGGGCGTCACGCCGCCGCCGATCATCTCGGCGATCGAGCCGGTGACCACCACGCTCGGCAGCTCGGGCTCCTGCGTGGCGCGGGCGCGCCGCAGCAGGTGCTCGGTGCCGGACTGGCTGAGCGCATCCTCGTCGAGGCCGGTCACCACCACCGGCAGCTCGTGCGGCGGCAGCGCATCGGTGTAGTGCAGCACCGCCGTGACCGGCAGATTCTCGCAGCCCACCGGGCCGTCGATGACGGTGCGCAGCCCGCGCACCGCGGCGAAGACATAGACGGCGCCCCAGTATCCGCCCGCGCGATCGTGGTCGAGGACGAGCATCGTCAGGTCCCCACCGCTTCTTCCGCCTTGCGGCGCGCCTCGCGCTGCTTGGCGAGCCGTTCGCGGAAGCCGGGCGGGTCGTCGGGACGGCCGGCGAAGCCGTATCCGGCGCGATCCTTGGTGCCGACGCCGTCGAAGAAGGAGACCATGCTGCGGAAGCGCTCGGCGCCGCGGGTCTGTGCGGCGACGATGCCGGCGAGCGAGGCGGCACCGGCCGGGCCGAAGAGCGGCCGGGCCGAGACCATGTTGGTGAAGTAGAGCGCGGGGATGCCGAGTTCCTTGGCCTTCTGCACCAGCGGCGTGGTGCCGACGGCGAGATCCGGGCGGACCTCCATCATCGCCGCCATGTCCTGCTCGAGCGAGGCGCGGTACTGCACGTGCACGCCGCGCGCGGCCAGCCAGGCGCGGTCGGCCTCGGACCATTCGGTGCGCGGGCAGGCGGTGCCGACATAGGGCACCTCGGCGCCGGCCTCGACCAGCAGCCGCGCGACCAGCAGCTCCGATCCCTCGTAGCCCGAGAGCGTGACGCGGGCCTTCACCGGGCTGCGCTCCAGCGCCGCGGCGATCGCCGGCAGCGCCACCGCGCGCGCCGCGTCGAGCTTCGCCGCCGGGACGCCCGCCGCGCGCGCGATGCCCTCGAGCCAGGCGGCCGTGCCTTCGACACCGACCGGTCCCGAGCCGACCACGGGCCGCCCGGCCTCGCGCATCTCCCGCACCGTCGCCGTGTAGAAGGGATGCACCGCCGCAGCCACGACGCAGTCGAGCGCGGCATAGAGGTCGCGCCACTCGCGCGAGGGCAGTTGCGGCGCGACGCCGAGCCCCATCGGCGAGAGCAGGGCGGAGATGCCGGCCGGGTCGGCCGGAAAAAGCTCGCCGATCAGCGTGACCGTCGGCTCGCCCTCCACGAGGTCGCGCGGCCGCGCCACCGGCCCCGCCTCGGCCTCGAGCCGGGCGGCGCGCAGCATGGCGCCGGCGAGCACGTCCTTCGCCTCCGCATGCGTCGGCACGCCGAAGCCCGGGACGTCGATGCCGATGACGCGCACGCCGTCGATCTGCTTCGGCAGCCGGTCGAGCGGCACGCCCGAGGCGGTGGGCACGCAGAGGTTGATCACCACCACCGCGTCGTAGTCCTCGGACTTCGCGGTCGCGTGCACCGCGTCGCGGATGTCCTCGAAGAGCTTGCCGGTGACCAGCGTCTCGGAGTTGAAGGGCACGTAGCCCACGCTGCGCCGCGCGCCGTAGAAATGGCTGGTGAAGGTCAGGCCGTAGACGCAGCAGGCGCTGCCGGAGAGGATCGTCGCCGTCCGCTTCATGCGCAGGCCGACGCGGAGCGACCCGAAGGCCGGGCACATGCTCTGCGGCTGGTCGTGCGGGCCGCGCGGATAGTCGCGCATCAGCTGCGCCATCGCCTCGGACTTGCCGGCGGCGCGGGCGGCCTCGATCATCGTCTCGCGGCCGCCATGGCAGCCGGCGGCACTCTCGAGGGTGGCGGCGGGGGCGTCCGTCACGGCGTCACGCCCCCTCGTAGACCACTTCGAGCGAGGGCTTCGCCAGCAGCTCGGCGGCGCACATGTCCTCCATGGACGCCGGCTGCAGCACCACGTCGCGGCCCACCGTCTCGCCCTTGAAGAGGCCGAGCAGCGCTTCCTGGCTCAGCGGCGTCGGGCGCAGCGGCGGCGCCTCGGCGACGCCCATGCCGAGCTGCTCGAAGAGCGACGCCCAGCGGCCACCCGGCTTGCCGATGATCTCGTAGCTCGCCGACTTGCGGCGGATGTCCTCGTCGGCCGGGATGGAGGCGAGCACCGGGATGCCGGCCGCGGCGGCGAAGCAGGCCGCCTCGCCGGTGCCGTCGTCCTTGTTCACCACCATGCCGGCGACGCCGACATTGCCGCCGAGCTTGCGGAAATACTCCACCGCCGAGCAGACATTGTTGGCGACGTAGAGGCTCTGCAGGTCGTTCGAGCCGACGACGATCACCTTCTGGCACATGTCGCGCGCGATCGGCAGGCCGAAGCCGCCGCAGACCACGTCGCCGAGGAAGTCGAGCAGCACGTAGTCGAAGTCCCAGCGGTGGAAGCCGAGCTTCTCGAGCAACTCGAAGCCGTGGATGATGCCGCGGCCGCCGCAGCCGCGGCCGACCTCGGGCCCGCCGAGCTCCATGGCGAAGACGCCGT
>CAYNYQ010000033.1:0-24497 GCA_964401305.1 uncultured Acetobacteraceae bacterium
TCATCATCCTCGGCGGCGGCCCGAACCGCATCGGCCAGGGCATCGAGTTCGACTATTGCTGCGTCCATGCGGCCTATGCGCTGAAGGAGGCCGGGTTCGAGACCATCATGGTCAACTGCAACCCGGAGACGGTCAGCACCGACTACGACACCTCCGACCGCCTCTACTTCGAGCCGCTGACGGCCGAGGACGTGATCAGCCTGATCCGCAAGGAGCAGGAGAAGGGCGAGCTGCTCGGCTGCATCGTGCAGTATGGCGGGCAGACGCCGCTCAAGCTCAGCCAGGCGCTGCACCGGGCCGGCATCCCGATCCTCGGCACGAGCGCGGAGGCGATCGACATCGCCGAGGACCGCGAGCGCTTCCAGCAGCTGCTGAAGGGCCTCGGCCTGAAGCAGCCGCAGAACGGCACGGCGCGCACGCTCGAGGAGGCGGCGGCCGAGGCCGAGCGCATCGGCTACCCCGTGGTGGTGCGCCCGAGCTACGTGCTCGGCGGGCGGGCCATGGAGATCGCCCACAACCGGGAGCAGCTCATGCGCTTCGGGATCGAGGCGGTGAAGGTCTCGGGCGAGAACCCGATCCTGATCGACCAGTACCTCGCCGACGCCATCGAGGTGGACGTGGACTGCATCGCCGATGCCGAGGGCGCGGTCTACGTCGCCGGGGTGATGGAACACATCGAGGAGGCCGGCATCCATTCCGGCGATTCCGCCTGCTCGCTGCCGCCCTATTCGCTGAGCCCGGCCATCGTCACCGAGCTGAAGGCCGAGACCGAGGCGATGGCCCGTGCGCTGAAGGTCCGCGGCCTGATGAACGTGCAGTACGCCGTGAAGGACGGCGAGATCTTCGTGCTCGAGGTGAATCCCCGTGCCTCCCGCACCGTGCCCTTCGTCGCCAAGGCGACCGGCGTGCCGGTGGCGAAGATCGGCGCGCGGGTGATGGCGGGCGCGCGGCTTGCCGAATTCGGGCTCGACGACGACGCGGTCTACCGTCACGTCGCGGTGAAGGAGGCGGTCTTCCCCTTCAACCGCTTCCCCAATGTCGACGTCATCCTCGGCCCGGAGATGAAGTCCACCGGCGAGGTGATGGGCCTCGACGCCAGCTTCGAGCGCGCCTTCCTCAAGTCCCAGCTCGGCGCCGGGGTGAAGCTGCCGGAGGCCGGCACCGCCTTCATTTCGGTCAAGGAGAGCGACAAGCCGGCCGCGGTGGTGTTGGCGCGGCGGCTGATCGACATGGGCTTCGCGGTCACGGCGACGCGCGGCACGGCCGCGCGCATCCGCGAGGCCGGGCTGTCCTGCGCCGTCGTCAACAAGGTGCTCGAGGGCCGGCCGCATTGCGTGGATGCGATCAAGTCCGGCGAGATCCAGCTGGTGATCAACACCACGGGCGGCGGGCAGTCGGTGGCGGACAGCTTCGACATCCGTCGCAGCGCCCTCACCCACGGCGTGCCGCACTACACGACGGCGGCCGGGGCCCGGGCCGCGGTGCATGCCATCGCCGCCCTCCGCGCCGGAACCCTTGATGTGGCCCCGCTGCAGTCCTATTTTGGTGCTTCGTTCTGACGGGAGCGGGGGCGCCGTGCGGCGACTCCCGCGTTTTCCCGTTCGGGTCCCGACCGCCGGGCGCGCTGCGTCCGGTCCCCGCCCCTGCGGGATCCCGCATCTTCCATCGCAGTCGAGGAAGGGCCTGCCGTGCAGAAGTTCCCCATGACCGCCGAAGGTCTGGCGAAGCTGGAGGAGGAGCTGAAGCAGCTGAAGTCCGAGGAGCGACCGGCGATCATCCGGGCGATCGCGGAAGCGCGCGCGCATGGCGACCTGTCCGAGAACGCGGAATACCACGCCGCCCGCGAGAAGCAGTCCTTCATCGAGGGCCGCATCGCGGAGCTGGAATCCATCATCCCCGCCACCGAGGTCATCGACGTCTCCCGCCTCTCGGGAGACCAGGTGAAGTTCGGCGCCCGCGTCACCGTCATCGACGAGGAGACCGAGGAGGAGAAGACCTACCGCATCGTCGGCGCCTACGAGGCCGACATGAAGGCGGGCTCGATCTCCATCACCTCGCCCCTGGCGAAGGCGCTGATCGGCAAGAAGGTGGGCGACAGCGTCGAGGTGCCCGCCCCCGGCGGCGCCCGCGCCTACGAGATCGCCGCCGTCGCCTATCGCTGAGCGCGGCGCGTGCCGAACCGGGGGGTTCTCGCCGCGGCGCTCGAGCCGGCCGCGGCGCCGATCATCGGCCTGGCCGAAGTGCGCGCCGCGGCCGCGCGCATCCAGGGCGCCGTGATCCGCACGCCGGCGCTGTTCTCCGACGCGGTCAGCCGCGCCACGGGCGCGAGGGTCTGGCTGAAGCTCGACAACCTGCAGGCCACCGGCGCCTTCAAGGAACGCGGCGCGGCGAACCGCATCGCCCTGCTCTCGGCGCGGGAGCGCGAGGCGGGCGTGGTCGCCATGTCCGCCGGCAACCATGCGCAGGCGGTGGCGCGGCACGCCGCCCTGGCCGGCATCCGCGCCACCATCGTCATGCCGAAGTTCACGCCGGCCACCAAGGTCGTGCGCACCGAGGGCTGGGGCGCGGAGGTCGTGCTGCACGGCGAATCCCTGGCCGAGGCGGCGGCGCATGCGCACGAGCTCGCGCTGAAGGCGGGGCTCACCTTCATCCATCCCTATGACGACCCGGGCGTGATCGCCGGCCAGGGCACGCTCGCGCTGGAACTGCTCGAGGATGCGCCGGCGATCGAGACGCTCGTCGTGCCGATCGGCGGCGGCGGGCTGATCACCGGCTGCGCCGCGGCCGCGCTGGAATTGCGGCCCGGCATCACCGTGCTCGGCGTGGAGGTCGAGGCCTATGCGCCGATGGCGCAGCGCCTGGCCGGCCGGCCCGTCGTGGTCGGCGGCCCGACGGTGGCCGAGGGAATCGCCGTCCGCGATGTCGGCGAGATCCCCTTCGCCTGGCTGAAGCGCCACGGCATCGAGGTGCTGGTGGTGCCCGAGCGCGCGGTGGAGGAAGCCATCGCCCTGCTGGCCGAGGGCGGCAAGGTCGTCGCCGAGGGCGCCGGCGCCGCGGCGCTCGCCGCCGTGCTCGCCTTCCCCGAGCGCTTCGCCGGCAAGGCGGTCGGGCTGCCGGTCTGCGGCGGCAACATCGATGCGCGCGCCCTCTCGAACGTGCTGCTGCGCCAGCTGCTACGCGACGGGCGCCTGCTGCGCCTGCATTTCGACATCCCCGACCGGCCCGGCATGCTGGCCGGCATCTCCGCCTGCATCGCGGCCCTCGGCGGCAACGTGATCGAGGTGCAGCATCAGCAGCTCTTCGGCGCGCCGACGGTGCAGAGCACGGAGCTGCACCTGATGGTCGAGGTGCGCGACGCCGCCCAGGGTGCCGCCATCATCGCCGCGCTGGAGGCGGGGGATTACGGGGTGCGGCGGGGCTGACGCGGGCCATGCTCCCGCCATGAGCCCGACGCGCCGTGCCCTGCTCGCGCTGCCCCTGCTCGCCCGCCCGGCGCGGGCCGAAGCGCCGCTGCTGCGCATCGGCTCGAAGAACTTCACCGAGCAGCTCGTCGTCGGCGAGCTCTTCGCCCAGGCGCTGGAGGCCTCCGGCGCGCGGGTGGAGCGGCGGCTCAACCTCGGCGGCACGCTGATCGCGCAGCAGGCGCTGACCACGGGCCAGATCGACCTCTATCCCGAATACACCGGCACCGGCCTCGGCGTGGTGCTGAAGCAGGACACGGCGGGCACGGCCGAGCAGGTGCTCGCCCGCGTGCGCGAGGGCTATCGCACGCGCTTCGACCTCGACTGGGTCGCGCCCTCGGGCGTCGACAACGGCAATGTGCTGCTGGTGCTGCCGGCCACGGCGAAGGCGCACGGCCTCGTCACCCTCTCCGACCTCGCCCGCGTCGCGGGGCGGCTCACCCTCTCGGCCGGCAGCGAGTTCGCCGACCGCGCCGATGGCCTGCCCGGGCTCCGCCGCGTCTATGGCATGGAGTTCCGCCGCCTCCGCCAGTTCAGCGCGCTCGGCCTGCGCTACGCGGCGCTGCGGCACGGCCAGGCGGACGTGGTGAACGGCTATGCGACCGATTGGCAGATCGCCGCCGGCGGCTTCGTCTCGCTCGCCGACGACAAGGCGCTGTGGCCGCCCTACCAGCTTTGCGCCGTCGTGCGCCGCCAGGCGCTGGAGGGCGTGCCGGGCCTCGCCGCGGCGCTTGAGCCGGTGAGCCGCCGCCTCGACAATGCGGTGATGCAGGAGCTGAACCGCCAGGTTGACCAGGATGGCGACGAGCCGCGCGAGGTCGCGGCGCGCTTCCTCGCCGCCGCGCGCGGCTGATGCGCTGGACCGCGCGCAACCTCGACACGGTGCTCGCCGCGACGGCGGTGCATGTGGAGCTGGTGCTCGCCGCCATCGCCATCGCGCTGCTGGTCGCTTTGCCGCTCGGCCTCGCGGTGGCGCGGACGGCGCGGCTGCGCGCGGCGGTGCTCGGCGGCGCCTCGCTGCTCTACAGCCTGCCGACGCTGGCGCTCTTCGCTTTGCTGGTGCCGCTGCTGGGCCTCGGCTTCCTCCCCGCGCTGGTCGCGCTCGTGACCTATGCGCTGCCGATCCTGCTGCGCGCGCTGGTCGCCGGCCTCGCCACGGTGCCGCCCGCCGTGCTGGACGCCGCCACCGGCATGGGGCTGACGCCGCGCCAGCGGCTCTGGCGGGTCGAGCTGCCGCTGGCGCTGCCGGCGCTGCTGGGCGGCCTGCGCATCGCCGGCGTCACGCTGGTCTCGGCCGCGACGGTCGGCGCGCTGATCGGCGCGGGCGGGCTGGGGTCGCTGATCCTGACCGGCCTCGACCAGGGCCATACCGAGAAGATCCTGGTCGGCGCCGGCCTGGTCGCGTTGCTGGCGCTGCTGCTCGACCAGGCGCTGGCGCTGGTGCAGCGGCGCCTGCCGGCGGCGCGTGCGGCGGCGCCGGCATGAGCACGCTCGCCGGCGCCTTCGCCTGGCTCGCCGCCAATTCGGGCACCTTCGGCACGGCGCTGCTCGACCACCTGCTGCTCTCGGTGACGGGCATGCTGATCGGCGCCGGCCTCGCGCTGCCGCCGGGCGTGGCCGTGGCGCGCATGCCGCGCCTCGCCGAGTTCACCATTGCCTTCGCCGGGCTGCTGCGCACTCTGCCGAGCCTCGCCGTGCTGGCGGCCCTGCTGCCGCTGCTCGGCGTCGGCTTTACGCCCTCGGTGGTCGCGCTGGCGATCACCGCCATCCCGCCGGTGCTGGTGAACACCGTGATCGGCCTGCAGCAGGCCGACCGCGCCGCGCTGGATGCCGCGCGCGGCCTCGGCATGGCGCCGCTGCAGCGCGCGCTGGAGGTCGAGCTGCCGCTGGCCGCGCCGCTGGTCTTCGCAGGCCTGCGCATCGCGGCGGTGCAGGTGGTCTCGGCCGCGGCGCTCGCCACCTTCATCGGCGGCGGCGGGCTCGGCGACCTCGTCACCCAGGGGCTGGCGCTGCTGGATACGGGGCGGATGCTGGTCGGCGCCGTCGCCATCGCCGCCCTCGCGCTGCTGGCCGAGGCCGGGTTCGGCTGGCTGGAACGCCGCGCCGGCCGCCATCGGGAGAGCCCCGCATGATCGCCCTTCGCGGCCTGACCAAGACCTGGCCCGGCGCCACGCAGCCCGCCGTCGCCGACCTCACCCTCGAGGTGCCGGAGGGGCGGAGCTGCGCCCTGATCGGCCCTTCGGGCTGCGGCAAGACGACGACGCTGCGCATGGTCAACCGCCTGGTCGAGCCCTCGGCCGGCGAGATCCGCATAGGCGGCGAGGATGCGCGACGGATGGACGCGGTCACGCTCCGGCGCGGCATCGGCTACGTGATCCAGGAGGGCGGCCTGTTTCCGCATCGCACCGTCGCCGAGAACGTCGCCACGGTGCCGCGGCTGCTGGGCTGGGCGCCGGCGCGCATCGCCGCGCGCGTCGAGGAGGTGCTGGCCCTCGTCGGCCTCGATCCCGCGTTGTTCCGGGATCGCTGGCCGCACCAGCTCTCTGGCGGGGAGCGGCAGCGGGTGGGGGTGGCGCGCGCGTTGGCCGGGGATCCGCCGGTGCTGCTGATGGACGAGCCCTTCGGCGCCGTCGATCCCGTGGTGCGCGCGCGGCTGCAGGAGGAGGTGCTCCACCTGCTGCGCCGCCTGCGCAAGACGGTGCTGATCGTCACGCACGACGTGGACGAGGCGGTGCGGCTCGGCGATGCGGTGGCGGTGCTGCGGGCGGGGCGGCTGGTGCGGCATGCGCCGGCCGCCGAGATCCTCGCCGCGCCGGGCGATCCCTTCGTGGCCGAGTTCCTCGGCGCCGACCGCGCGCTCAAGCGGCTGGCGCTGTTCACGGTGGCCGATGCGCCGCGGCGGGCCGAGGCGGCGCCCGGCACGCCGCTGGCGCCGGGGACCACCTTGCGCGACGCGCTCGCCGCGATGCTCGCCTCCGGCGCCCGCCTGCTGCCGGTGGAGGGGGGCGGCGCGATCGCGCTCGACGACCTGCTGGCGCTCGGCGCGGGTCGCGCTTGACGCCGCCCCGGCGGCGCGGCCTACATGCCTGCAACGGAGGGGGATGCAAGGGTGGCGACGGACGCGTCACGCATCGTGGTGGTCGGCGCGGGCCATGCCGGCAGCAATGCCGTGGCCTTCCTGCGGCAATACGGCTGGCCCGGCGAGATCCTGCTGGTCGGCGAGGAGCCGGTCCTGCCCTACCACCGCCCGCCGCTGTCCAAGGCCTGGCTGAAGGGCGAGGCGACCGCCGAGAGCCTGGCGCTGCGCCCGGCCGAATTCTACGGCAAGCAGCGCGTCGCGCTCCGCCTCGGCACGCCGGTCGCGGCGATCGACCGCGCCGCCAAGGCGCTGCGTCTCGCCGATGGCGAGGCGCTGGCCTATGACCACCTGATCCTGGCGACCGGCGCCCGCGCCCGCCGCATCCCGCTGCCCGGCGCCGAGGCGCCGCATGTGCTCACCCTGCGCAACGCCGCGGATGCCGACCAGCTGAAGGCGGCGATCGGGCCGGGCAAGCGCGTGGTGGTGATCGGCGCCGGCTGGATCGGGCTCGAGGTCGCGGCCTCCGCCCGGGCGCTCGGCGCCGAGGCCTGCGTGCTCGAGGCGCAGGACCGCGTGCTGGCCCGCGTCGCCAGCCCCGCCCTCTCGGCCTTCGTCGAGGCGGCGCATCGCCGGCACGGCGTCGACCTGCGGCTGAAGGTCGCCATCGAGGCGATCGAGGCCGATGCGGTGCGCCTGGTCGACGGCACGCGCGTGCCGGCCGACCTGGTGCTGCTCGGCGTCGGCGCGGTGGCCGAGGACAGCCTGGCGCGCGCCGCGGGCCTGACCGAGCCCGGCGGCGGCATCCGCGTCGACGAGCGGGCGCGCACTGCCGACCCGGCCATCCACGCCATCGGCGACTGCACCCTCCGCCCGCTGCCCGGCGGCGCGGTGGGGCGGCTCGAGAGCGTTCCCAGCGCGACGGAGCAGGCGAAGCAGGCCGCGGCCGACCTCTGCGGCAGGCCGCCGCCGGCGCCCGAGATCTGCTGGTTCTGGTCGGACCAGTACGACCTCCGCATCCAGGTCGCGGGCCTCGCGCAGGGCGCGGCGCGCGCGGTGACGCGCGGCGACCCGGCGGCCGGGGATCGGCTCGCGGTCTTCCACCTCGATGCCGCGGGCTGCGTGCAGGCGGTGGAAGCCGTGAGTTCCGCACCCGACTTCATGGCCGGCAAGCGGCTGATCGCGCTCGGCCGGCCGGTCGACGCCGCGCGGCTTGCCGACCCCTTGACCCCGCTCGCCGCCCTCGCGGCGGCATGATCCGCTCTTGAGGAAGGACGCAGATGCCCAAGGTCACCTACATCGAGCATAACGGCACCGAGCACGTGGTGGACGTGCCCGTCGGGCTCTCGGTCATGCGCGGGGCGGTGGACAACAACATCCCCGGCATCGACGCCGACTGCGGCGGCGAATGCGCCTGCGCCACCTGTCACGTCTTCGTCGATCCGGCCTGGGAGGCGAAGACCGGCGAGGCGTCCGAGCAGGAGGCTTCCATGCTCAGCTTCGCGGCGACGAAGCAGGACAATTCCCGCCTGTCCTGCCAGATCGAGATGACCGCGGCGCTGGACGGGCTGGTGGTGCGGATGCCCGAGGCACAGCACTGATTTGCTCGCGCACCACCGGGTGGGGGCTGTAGTCTCCGCCCGGAACAGCAGGGCCGGCCCCCGCCGGCCGCAGGGAGCCAGGACGACGATGAACGCCCCCGTGACCCTCGACCACGAGGAACTCGCCTTCAGCCTGCCGCTGGACAGGATCGACCCGAGCCAGCCGCAGCTCTTCCAGGACGACACGATCCACCCGTACTTCCGCCGGCTGCGGCGCGACGCCCCCGTGCACTACTGCCGGGAGAGCATGTTCGGCCCGTACTGGTCCGTCACCCGCTACAAGGACATCATGACGGTCGAGGTGAACCACAAGGTGTTCTCCTCCTCCTCGCAGTTCGGCGGCATCACCATCCGCGACCGGGCCAAGGAGCTCGAGCTGCCGATGTTCATCGCCATGGATCCGCCGAAGCACGACATCCAGCGCCAGGCGGTGCAGCCGATCGTCGCACCGGGCAACCTTGCGAAGATGGAAGGCATCATCCGCGAGCGGGTCTGCACCATCCTCGACAGCCTGCCGCGCGGCGAGGAATTCAACTGGGTGGACAAGGTCTCCATCGAGCTGACCGTGCAGATGCTGGCGACGCTCTTCGACTTCCCGCAGGAGGACCGGCGCCTGCTCTCCCACTGGTCGGACTGCGCCACCGCGCTGCCGATGCCGGGCGGGCTGATCGAGAACGAGGAGCAGCGCGAGGCCAAGTTCAAGGAGATGGCCGCCTACTTCATCGGCCTCTGGAACCAGCGGGTGAACGCCGATCCGCAGCCTGACCTGATCTCCATGCTCGCGCATGCGGAGGCGACGCGGAACATGCCGCCGCGCGAGTTCATGGGCAACCTGGTGCTGCTGATCGTTGGCGGCAACGACACGACCCGCAACTCGATCTCCGGCGGCGTCTGGTTCTTCCACCAGAACCCCGGCGAATACGCCAAGCTGCGCGCCAACCCCGCGCTGGTGGAGAGCGCGGTGCCGGAGATCGTCCGCTACCAGACGCCGCTGGCGCACATGCGCCGCACCGCCGTCGCCGACTTCGAGCTGCAGGGCCAGAAGATCCGCGAGGGTGACAAGGTGATCATGTGGTACCTCTCGGGCAACCGCGACCCGGAGGCGATCGAGGAGCCCGACCGCTTCATCATCGACCGCGCGCGGCCGCGCCAGCACCTCTCCTTCGGCTTCGGCATCCATCGCTGCGTCGGCAACCGGCTGGCCGAGATGCAGCTGAAGATCCTGTGGGAGGAGATCCTCAAGCGCGACCTGAAGATCGAGGTGCTCGGCCCGCCGAAGCGCGTGCTGTCGTCCTTCGTGCACGGCATCGCGCACCTGCCGGTGAAGGTCGCGGCCTGAACCGCGGTCGGGCGGGGCCGGCCCCCGCCCTCAGCGCGCGACGCGCCACGCCACCAGCGCCGCGGCGCCGACCATCGCCGCGGCCAGCAGGAAGGGCAGGCCCGGCAGGCCGAGCCAGGCGCCGGCCCCGATAGCGAAGGCGAAGCTGCCGGCGAAGAGGAAGGGGCCGATCAGCCCCGCGATGCCCTGCAGGCTGCCCAGCGCGCCCTGCAGCGCTCCCTGGCGGTCCGGCCCGACGCGCCTGGTCGCCAGCGCCTGCAGTGCCGGGCCGGCGATGTCCCACAGCGCGAAGACCGGCAGGAAGGCCCAGAACCAGGGTGCGCTCGGCGCCAGGCCGAAGCCGGCGAAGCCGATGGCGCCGCAGGCGAGGCCCGCGACCAGCGCCCGCCGCTCGCCGAGCCGGGCGACGGCGGGGCCCACCAGCGCCCCCTGCACCGTCGCCGAGCAGATGCCGACGAGTGCCAGGGTGAAGCCCAGCATCGCCTCGTCCCAGCCGTAGCGGTGCCCGGCATAGAGCACGAAGACCACCGGCAGCACGACATGCGAGAGGTTCTTCAGGAAGGAGACCGCCGCCAGGCCCAGCAGCACGCGGTCGCCGCGCAGGAAGCCGAAGGCGCCGAAAGGGTTGGCCTGGCGCGGCGCGAAGCGGGAGGCGCGCTTTTCCGGCGCCAGGGATTCCGGCAGCACCAGAAGGCCGTAGAGGAAGTTCAGCAGGGAGAGCGCCGCCGCCACCCAGAAGGGCAGGCGCGGATCGGTGGCGCCGAGCAGCCCGCCCATCGCCGGGCCGACGACGAAGCCGAGGCCGAAGGCGACGCCGACCATGCCCATGGCCTTGGCCCGGCGCTCCGGCGGCGTGACGTCGGCGATGTAGGCGAAGGCGGTCGAGACCGTCGCCGCGCAGGCGCCGGCGATGATGCGGCCGAGGAAGAGCCAGCCGAGCGTCGGTGCCAGCGCGAGCAGCACGTAGTCGAGCCCGAGCCCGAGGTTCGACAGCAGGATCACCGGGCGGCGCCCGAAGCGGTCCGACAGCGCGCCGAGCACGGGCGAGCAGAGGAACTGCATCAGGTTGAAGCCGAAGCTGAACACGCCGAAGACCGTCGCCGCCGCGACCGTGTCGCCGGCGAGGAAGCCCTCCACCAGGCGCGGCAGCACGGGCAGAGCGACGCCGAAGGCCAGCATGTCCAGCACGACGGTGACGAAGACGAAGCGCAGCGCGGCGGGACGCGCGGCGGGCGCGGTCTCGGCCGTCATCGGCGCCGTGCCCGCCGGGCCGGACGCATCGGGGCCGCGGCAGGCGGCGGGGCAGGGGGAGGGCGGCGCGGCGACACCCGGGCGGCTTACCGCAGATCGCCGCGGCGCGCCGGGGAAATCGCCGTGGGGCCGGTGCGGCACGCCCCTTGCTGGCCCACCGGCGCAAGCTAGGCTGCGCCGTCGAGGAGAGCATCGCCATGGACGCGTTCGATCTGGTTATCCGCAACGGCACCGTCGCCACCGCGGCCGATGTCTTCGAGGCCGATGTCGGCATCCGGGGCGGCAAGGTCGCGGCGCTGGCCAGGGGCCTGCCGAAGGGTGCCAAGGAGATCGACGCCACCGGCAGGCTGGTGCTGCCGGGGGGGATCGACAGCCACACCCATATCGAGGAGCCGCGCGGCGGCCCCACGGTGAACGCCGATACCTTCGCCTCCGGCACCGCCTCGGCGGCCGTGGGCGGCACCACCACTGTGATCGGCTTCGCGCGGCAGCCCAAGGGCGGTTCGATCGCGCAGGGCGTCGCCGAGCACATGGAGCGCGCCAGGCGCGGCGCCCGCATCGACTACGCCTTCCACATGATCCTGACCGATCCGCGCCCCGAGATCCTGGAGCAGGAACTGCCGCCGCTCGTCGAGGCCGGGCACCGCACCTTCAAGATCTTCCTGACCTATGACGGCACACGCATCTCGGACGCCGAGGCGCTGCGCGTGCTGGCCACCGCGCGTCGGCTCGGCGCACTGACCTGCATCCATGCCGAGAACCACGAGCTGATCGCCTTCTACACCGAAGCGCTGCTGGCCGCCGGCTACACGCGGCCCATCCACCATTCCTGGGCCAAGCCGATGATCGTCGAGCGGGAATGCGTGAACCGCGTCTGCGTGATGTCGGAGGCGCTGGACGTGCCGGTGCAGATCTTCCACGTCTCCGGCGGCGAGGCGGCCGACGAGATCGCCCGCGCCCAGGCGCGCGGCGTGAAGGTCTGGGGCGAGACCTGCACGCAGTACCTGGTGCTGACGGCCGACGACCTCGACAAGCCCGGCCTCGAGGGGGCGAAGGCGCTGTGCAGCCCGGCGCCGCGCACGAAAGCGGACCAGGCGGCGCTGTGGGAAGCGATCCGCCTCGGCACCATCCAGAACGTGACATCGGACCACGCGCCGACGCGCTTCGGCGGGCCGGACGGCAAGAGCGTCTTCGGGCCCGATGCGCCCTTCACCCAGCTGCCGAACGGCGTGCCGGGCCTGGCCGTGCGCATGCCGATCCTCTTCAGCGAGGGCGTGGCGAAGGGGCGGATCACCCTGCCGAAATTCGTCGAGATCACCGCGACGCATGCGGCGCGGCTGTTCGGGATCGACGACCGCAAGGGCAGCATCGCGGTGGGGCTGGACGCCGACATCGCCATCTGGGACCCGGCGCGGAAGGTGACGATCACGCACGGCCTGGTGCAGGACGCCAACGACCACACGCCCTATGAGGGGCTCGAGGTCACGGGCTGGCCGGAGACGACGCTGCTGCGCGGCCAGCCGGTGGTGGAGCAGGGCAAGGTGGTGGGCGCGCCCGGCAGCGGGCAGTGGCTGCCGCGCGGGCCCTACGAGATGATCCGGCCGCGCGGGGTGTTCCCGGGGCCGTTCAACCCGGTGGACCGGGTGCCGGCCTGACCCGCGGCGCGGATGGCGTCAGATCGACGCCATCCTGCGCAGCCCGACCAGCCGGTCGCAGAGCACCAGCACCAGCACCGTCAGCGCGATCAGCACCGTGCTGACGGCGGCCAGCGTCGGGTCGGGGCTGATCTCCAGGTAGTTCAGCAGCTGGATCGGCAGGGTCTTGGTGCGCACGTCGACCAGGAACATGCTCACCGGGTAGTTGTCGAAGCTGGCGATGAAGGCGAAGAGCGCGCCCGAGATGAACCCGGGCAGGATGTTCGGCACCAGCACGCGCCACAGCGCCACCGGATAGCTGCACCCGAGCGTGCGCGCCGCATCCACCATGGCGAAGTCGAAGAGGCTGAGGCTCGCCAGCACGGTGCGCATCACGAAGGGCAGCGTGATGATCACATGCGCGAGGTAGAGCGACCACCAGGCGTCGCGCAGCCCCACCTCCCGCATGGTCTGCAGCAGCGCGATGCCGAGCACCAGGCCCGGCAGCATCAGCGGCGAGACCATGAAGGTGGTGATCGCCGCCGCCCCCGGCACGGCGCCGCGCACCAGCGCGATGGCGCAGAGCGTGCCCAGCAGCAGCGCCGTCGCGGTGGAAAGAGCTGCGATCTGCGCCGAGAGCCAGAGCGCCGAGAGCAGCCCGTCCACGTTGCGGATCCGGCCGTACCACTGCAGCGAGAAGCCCTCGGGCGGGAAGCGGAAGACCGTGCTCTCGGTGAAGGAGACCGGGATCACCACCACGATCGGCAGGGCCAGGAAGGCGATCACCAGGATCAGCGCGCCCCAGGCGATGCCGGTGCCGAGACGGTCCATCACGCGCCCCCGCCATGCCGCGCGAGACGCCGCTGCATCAGCGAGGCGCCGACCACCACCGCCGCGGCGATCGCCAGCAGCACCGCCGCCATCGCGCCGCCGAGCTGCCAGTCGCGCAGGTTCAGGAAGGCCTTTGCCATGACCATGGACATGGTCATGTAGCGGTCGCCCATCAGCAGCGAGGGCGTGACATAGGCCGCGACCGCCAGGCTGAACACCAGGCTGACGCCGGCCACCACGCCCGGCAGGGTCAGCGGCAGCGTGACGCGCGTGAAGCGGAACCAGGGCGAGGCGCCGAGCGTCGCCGCGGCGTCGGCGTAGCGCGGGTCGATCATCCGCACGACGGAGTAGACCGGCAGCACCATGAAGGGCAGGAAGACGTTGATCATGCCGGCATAGAGCGCGCCCTCGGTGAAGATCATGCGCACCGGGCGCTCGATGAGGCCGAGGTTCAGCATGGCCCAGTTCAGGATGCCGTCGCGCCGGAGCACGATGCCCCAGCCGAAGGACTTCACGATGATGGAGACGGTAAGCGGCAGGAAGATCAGCGCGAAGAGCACCACCTGCGCATAGCCGCGGGCCCGCGCCAGCGCGAAGGCCGCCGGGTAGCCGAGCATGAAGGCGCCCGCCGTGGTGATCAGCCCGAGCTGCAGCGAATTGCCGATGACGCCGATGTAGTAGGCGTCGCCCAGCAGCCGCACATAGCCCTGCGCGGAGAAGCCCTCCGGCCCGCGCACCGAGGACCAGAGCAGCAGCAGCAGCGGCAGCAGGAAGACGACCGAAAGGAAGGTCATGCCCGGCAGCGCCAGCAGCGCCAGCGGGTCGATGCGCCGGCCCGGCGGCAGGGCGGAGGAGGCGGGCGTCGGCAGGGTCGCGGTCGCGCTCATGCCGGCGGGGCCATGCAGGGACGCTCAGGCCGGGGCATGCGGGAAGACCATGGTGTCCGCCTCGCGGAAGGCCAGCGTCACGCGGCTGCCCGGCGTCACGCCTTCCGGCAGGCGCGGCAGCTCGACCACGCCGCGATCCTCGCCTTCTGCCGGCAGGTCGAGATGCAGCTGGGTGCGGGAGCCGAGGAAGGAGATCTCGCTGACCCGCGCGGTGACCCGGTTCATCGCCTCCCCCGCGCCGTCCAGCGCCATGGCCTCGGGGCGCACCGCCACCACCACGCGCGCGCCCCGTGCGAAGGCGCCCGGCGCGCGCACCGGGCCGAGCGCGGTGCCGACCGAGACCATCCCGCCCTCCGTCGCCGTCACCGTGCCCGCGAGCCGCGTCGACTGCCCGACGAAGTCGAGCACATAGAGCGAGGCGGGCCGGCCGTAGAGCGTGGCGGGATCGGCCAGCTGCTCGATGCGGCCGGCATTCATCACGGCGATGCGGTCGGAGACGACCAGCGCCTCCTCCTGGTCGTGGGTGACGAAGATCGCGGTGATGCCGACCTCGCGCAGCAGGTGCTTGAGCTCGACCTGCATCGTCTCGCGCAGCTTGCGGTCGAGCGCGCTGAAGGGCTCGTCCAGCAGCAGCAGGGAGGGCCGCACCACCAGGGCGCGCGCCACCGCCACGCGCTGCTGCTGCCCGCCGGAGAGCGCGGTGACGGGCTTCTCCGCGTGCTCGGCCATGCGCACCAGCGCCAGCGCCTCGGCGATGCGCGGCGCGGCCTCGGCCCGGGGCACGCCCTGCGCGCGCAGGCCGAAGCCGATGTTCTCGGCCACCGTCAGGTGCGGAAACAGCGCGTAGTTCTGGAACACCACGCCGACATTGCGCTTGTGCGCCGGCAGGCGGGTGATGTCCTGGCCGGCGACGGTGATGCGCCCGGCATCGGGGCGCAGCAGCCCGGCGACGCAGCGCAGCAGCGTCGTCTTGCCGCAGCCCGAGGGGCCGAGCAGCGAGACGAACTCCCCCTTGGCGACCGAGAGGGAGAGGTCGTCCAGCACCACCGCCGCGCCGAAGCGCTTGGAGGTGCCGCTGACCACGAGATGTCCAGGCAGCGAGGCCCCCGCCTCCGCGGCGCGGCCCGGCGGCGCGCCGAGCATCGTCACCGCGCGGCGATCTCGCGCTCGAAGCGCTCGATCCAGCGGTTGCGGTTGTCGGCGAAGTACTCCCAGTCGAGCACCACCAGCTCGGGCAGGCGCAGGCTCGGCGGCGCGACGGCCTTGGTGTTGGTCGGCTTCGAGAAGAAGGTGCCGGCGACCAGCGCCTGGGTCTCGGGGTCGAGCAGCTCGTTGATGAACTTCATGCCGAGCTCGGGGTTCGGCCCGCCCTTCACCAGCGCGACGCCGGCGGGCATCGCGACCGTGCCCTCCTTCGGGAAGGCGAGGTCCACCGGGGCGCGCTGGCTCTTGCGGAACAGCGTCGTGCGGCTGTCGGGCGAGAGGTAGAGATCGACCTCGCCGCTCTCGTGCAGCTGCTGCGCCTGCGGCGGGTTCGTCGTGATCTGCAGGATGTTGGGCTTCAGCTCGCGCAGCTTGGCGAAGCCCTCGTCGGCCAGCTTCAGGCACTCGTTCAGCGGCTTGCCGGTGGCCAGCTGCGTCGCCGCCAGCAGCGGCACCACCGCCTGGGTGATGCGCATCGAGATGACGATGATCTTCTCGCGGTACTTGCGGTCCCAGCACTCGGCGTAGCTGGTGGGCATGGTGCGGACGTTCTGCGTGTTCACCGAGATCGAGGCGGCGGGGAAGCACCAGTTCGCCCACATCGTGTCGCGCGGCTTCGCCTCCGCCTGCACGTCGGCGAGGTTCGGGATGTTCAGCCCGCGCAGCGGCACGATCAGCCCCTCGCGCTCGGCGAGGATGATGACGGGATCGTCCATCATCGTCACCGTCATGGTCGGCCGGGCGCGGTTGGAGCGCAGCTTCTCGAGGTTGATCAGGCTGTTCGTGCCCTCGAACAGGATCTTGAAGCCGTGCTTGCGCTCGATGCGCGGGAAGAGGATGTCGGTCAGCCCGGGCGAGGCGGGGCCGCCGATGAAGATCTCCGGCGTCTGGGCCCGCAGCAGGGCGGGCGCGGCGATCGCGCCGGCGGCGCCGAGCAGGGCGCGACGACTCCATCTGGTGTTCATGGCGGTTCCTCCGGTCTGGGTTCCGTGCCGGCGGAGCAAGCTTCGTGCCGGGCCGCGACCGGCGCTTCCGGGCAGGCCCCGCGGCCCTGCCTGCCCAATCGCTGGGCAAGACTGCCACGGCATAGGCTGGCCTGACGAGCCCCGGCGTGACGCTTCGGGTCGCGGTCAGGCCGCGGACCAGCCGCCGTCCAGCGGGATCGCCGCGCCAGTGATGTCGGCGCCCGTGGGTCCGCAGAGGAAGGCGGCCATGGCGGCGACCCGCTCGGCGGCGACGAAGCGGCCGCTCGGCTGCTTGCCGGCGAGGAAGGCGGCGACGGCGGCCGCGCGGTCGGTCTCGCCCCGCGCCGCCATGCCTTCCGCGATGCGCGCCTCGATCGCCTCGGTCGGCACGGTGCCGGGGCAGAGGGCGTTGCAGGTGAGGTCGGCGTCGCGCGCCGTCTCCAGCGCCACGGCGCGGGTCAGGCCGATCAGCCCGTGCTTGGTGGCGACATAGCCGATGCGCCCCGCGGCGCCGACCAGCCCGTAGATCGAGCTGATGTTGAGGATCCGGCCATGGCCGCCGGCCCGCATCCCGGGCAGCGCCAGGCGGATGGCGTGGAAGGCGGCCGAGAGGTTCACCGCCAGGTCCATGTCCCAGCCCGCCGGGTCCATCGCCTCGACCGGGCCGAAATGCCGGGTGACGGCGTTGTTCACCAGGATCGCCGGGGCGCTGGCCTCGATCAGCGCGGCGATCGCCTCGTGCCGCGTCAGGTCGGCCCGAAGGTAGCGCGCGGGCCCGGGCAGGCCTGCGGCGATGGCCGCGCCCTCGGCCTCGGGCAGCAGGCCGTGCAGCGTGACGAGGGCGCCCTGCTCCGCCAGCGCCCGGGCGATGGCGAGGCCGAGCCCGGCGGTGGAGCCGGTCACCAGGGCCTGGCGGTTCTCGAGCGGTCGGGGCATGGCGCCGCCAGCCTAGGCCGGGACGGGCCCCGGGCGGAATGCCCGGCGCGCGCCCGCACGCCTGCGCGCGGCTCGCTTGGCAAGCGGCCGGGCCCCGCGCATCCTCCGCGCCAGTCGCCGTGCGCGAGCGCCGCGGCGGGGAGGAAGAACCGATGCCGCACCCTGACGCGACGCCACGGGCCCGGCCGCTGCATCCCGTGCTCGGCGCGCGGATGGAGGGCTTGCGCCTCTCCGGCGACCTGCCCGCGGCGACCGTCGCGGCGATCCGCGACGCGATGGACCGCCACGCGGTGCTGGTCTTTCCCGGCCAGCAGCACCTGGACGACGAGGCCCAGCTCGGCTTCGGCCGCCTCTTCGGCACGGTCGAGCCCACGCCGACCCTGGTGGACCAGGCCCGCCGCCGCCTGGCCGACAACCAGATCAACGACATCTCCAACCTCGGCGCCGATGGCAGCATCCTGCCGGCCGACGACCGGCGGCGCATGTTCAACCTCGGCAACATGCTCTGGCACAGCGACAGCAGCTTCAAGCCGACGCCGGCGAGCTATTCCATGCTGCATGCGCGGGTCATTCCGCCCGAGGGCGGGGAGACCGAGTTCGCCGACATGCGCGCCGCCTGGGACGCCCTGCCGGAGACGATGAAGGAGCGGGTGCGCGACCTGGTCTGCGACCATTCGCTGATCTTCTCGCGCGCGCTGCTCGGCTTCGACGCCTTCACCGAGGAGGAGCGCGCGCGCTGCGCGCCGGTGCCGCAGCGCCTGGTACGCCGGCACACGGGCTCGGGGCGCCTGTCGCTCTACCTCTCCTCGCATATCGGCCGGATCCATGGCTGGCCGGTGCCGGAGGCGATGGCGCTGCTGCGCGACCTGACCGAGTTCGCCACCCAGCCACGCTTCGTCTATCGCCACCACTGGTCGGTCGGCGACCTCGTGGTGTGGGACAACCGTTGCACCCTGCATCGCGGCCGGCCCTATGCGGACCGGACCTATCCGCGCGACATGCGGCGGGTGACGCTGATGGACGTGGCGCCGACGCTCGAGCAGGCGGCCTGAGGGCGTGGGGCAAAAAAGAAGGCCGCCAGCCCTCGCGGGCGGCGGCCAAGTCAAAACAGGGAGGCTTCACGTCTGGGAGACGAAGGGGCCCCGGCACTGCCGGGGTTACCCTGTTCCGGCCGAACCGCCGGGACGCAGGAAAGGTAGGACTGCATCGCAGCATGCGGGTGAGGGGAAATCCGTCATCGGCCATGCGTCCGGTGCATGCCGCATCGGGAAACTACCCGGCCGGGCAGGTCAGGCGCTGCCCGAGGCCAGCTCCGCCACCATGAAATCCCGGAACACCGCCACCCGCTTCGAGTGCCGCATCTCCTCGGGGTAGACGAAATAGGCGTCCAGCCGCGGCGGCTTTAGGTCGGGCAGCACCTGCAGCAGGCCATCGAGCTCGCGGCCCATGTAGTCGGGCAGGGCGGCGATGCCGAGGCCGCTCTGCACCGCCTTCAGCATGCCGGTGGCGCTGTTCACCTCCACCGCGGCGCGGCGCGGCGATCCGGGCCGCCGCCCGGCATCGGCCAGCCAGTTCACCTGGTCCACCGGCGGCCGGTACTCGCCCCAGACGATCAGCCGGTGCGCGTCCAGCTCCTCGGCCCGCTGCGGCACGCCGAAGCGCTTGAGATAGGCGGGCGAGGCGCAGACCTTGTAGCCGAAGCTGGCGAGATGCCGCTGGATCAGGTCGGGCTGCTTCGGCGCATGCATGCGGATCGCGACATCGGCCTCGCGCATCGCGAGATCGAGGTCGGAATCGTCGAGCAGCAGGGTGACGCTGACATCGGGGTAGAGCTCGATGAAGCGGTGCAGCCGCGGCGCCAGCCAGGTGTTGCCGAAGCCGAGCGTGCTGGTGACCTTCAGCCGTCCCGCCGGCCGCTCCCGCCCCTCGGTCAGCAGGGCCTCGGTCATGGCGAGCTTGGCGAAGACCTCCCGCACGGTGCGGAACAGCGTCTCGCCCGGCTCGGTCAGGATCAGGCCGCGGGCATGGCGGTGGAAGAGGGGCACCGCCAGCGCCTCCTCCAGCGCCTGGATCTGGCGCGAGACGGCGGACTGGCTGAGGTTCAGCGTCTCGCCGGCATGGGTGAAGGACCCGGCCTCGGCGACCGCGTGGAAGACGCGCAGCTTGTCCCAGTCGAGCGGCATCCCCGCGGCGTCCCCTGTCCTCTCGCGCCACTATGCCCGAGTGGCGGCCGATTCGCGCCGGGCCGCGGCGGCGATCCGGCCTGGCCGGGTCAATAGGCGGCCATCGCGGGCGCCTCGGCCGGCTGGTGCGCCAGCCATTTCTCGGCCTCGAGCGCGGCCATGCAGCCGGTGCCGGCGGCGGTGACGGCCTGGCGGTAGATGCGGTCCTGCACGTCGCCGGCGGCGAAGACGCCGGGGATGGAGGTGCGGGTGCTGCCCGGCGTGGTCAGGATGTAGCCCTCGGCATCCGTCTCCATCTGGCCGCGGAAGAGCTGGGTGGCGGGATCATGGCCGATCGCAACGAAGACGCCGTCGAGCGGCATCTCGGAGGCCTCGCCGGTCCTGACGTTGCGCAGCGCCAGCGCGCGGACCGCGCGGAACTTGCCCTCCATCGCCAGTACCGCCTCGGCCACCGTGTCCCACAGCACGCGGACATTCTCCTTGGCGAACAGCCGCTGCTGCAGGATCTTCTCCGCCCGCAGCCCGTCGCGGCGATGGATCAGCGTCACGCTCTTCGCCAGGTTGGCGAGGTAGAGCGCCTCCTCCACCGCCGTGTTGCCGCCGCCGATCACCGCCACCGTCTTGCCGCGGAAGAAGAAGCCGTCGCAGGTGGCGCAGGCCGAGACGCCGAAGCCGCCGAGCTCCTGCTCGCCGGGGATGCCGAGCCAGCGGGCCTGGGCGCCGGTGGCGATGACCACCGCCTCCGCCTCGAAGAGGTCGCCGGAATCGCCGGTGGCGCGGAAGGGGCGGGCGGAAAGGTCCACCTTGGTGATCACGTCCTGGATCACGGCGGCGCCGACATGCTCGGCCTGCGCCTTCATCTGCTCCATCAGCCAGGGGCCCTGGATGGCGGCGGCGAAGCCCGGGTAGTTCTCGACATCGGTGGTGATGGTCAGCTGCCCGCCCGGCTGCAGCCCGGCCACCACCAGCGGCGCGAGCCCGGCGCGCGCGGCGTAGATCGCGGCGGTGTAGCCCGCCGGGCCGGCGCCGATGATCAGCAGGCGGGTACGGTGCGTGGTGGCGGAGGCGGTCACGACAGGAGTCCCGGACAGGGTTGCGCCCGGAGCATATCCGCCTGCCGAGGCCGCGCGACAAGCGGGAGCCTTGCCCCGCCGGCGGACAGCAATGATATTGCGGCCCGACGCCGAAATCAGCAACGAAGCACGAAACGAAACGCCGCGATGGACCACGCCCCGCCGCCCCGCGCCCCCGCCGCCACCCCCCTGGCCGAGCTGGACCAGGTGGACCTGCAGATCCTGGCCGAGCTGCAGCAGGACGGGCGCATCACCAATGTGGAGCTGGCGCGGCGCGTCGGGCTCTCCGCCCCACCCTGCCTGCGCCGCGTGCGGCGGCTGGAGGAGGAGGGGGTGATCCGCGGCTACCACGCCGATCTCGACCCCGCCGCGCTCGGCTACCAGATCACCTTCTTCGCCCTGGTCGGCCTCGAGAGCCAGAAGGAGGCCGTGCTCAGCGCCTTCGAGGCACTGGTGACCGCCTGGCCCGAGCTGCGGGAGTGCCACATGATCCGCGGCGGCGGCGATTTCCTGCTGCGCCTCGTCGCGCGCGACACCGCGCACGAGAATGCGCTGACCGCGCGCCTGACTGGGGCCGAGCATGTCGCGCGGGTGCAGACCTTGCAGACCATCCGCACGGCGCGCGACGCGCCCGGGGTGCCGGTGCCGGGCGCGGGGGCGACCTAGGGCCGGATGCCGGCCGCCCATTGGTCCCGCCACCTGCCCTTCTACTTCGGCTGGGTGATCATCGGCATCGGCTTCGTGACGCTGGCGATCGGCGTCACCGGCCGCACCGCCTTCTCGCTGCTGCTGCCGCCGCTGATCGAGGAGTTCGGCTGGGACCGCGGCCTCGCTGCGGGCGCCTTCTCCTTCGGCTTCCTCGCCTCGGCCGTGGTCGGGCCGCTGATCGGGCGGGTGATGGACACGCGCGGGCCGCGGCTCGTCATCGGCGCCGGCGTGGCGATGATGGGCACGGGCTTCCTGCTGGCGCCCCGCATCGCCGAGCCCTGGCAGCTCTACCTGACGCTCGGCCTGCTGGTCGGCGTCGGGTCGAACCTCATGGGCTACACGGCGCAGACGCTGTTCCTGCCGAACTGGTTCGTTCGCCGGCGGGGGCTGGCCATCAGCATCGCCTTCGCCGGCGCCGGCCTCGGCGCGATCCTGCTGCTGCCCTGGCTGCAGGCGGTCATCGGCGCGGCGGGCTGGCGCGAGGCCTGCGGGGTGATGGGGCTGCTGGTGCTGCTGGTGGTCGGGCCGCTGACCCTGCTGCTGCGCAAGCGCCCCGAGGATATCGGCCTGCTGCCCGATGGCGGCAGCGCGGCGGCGGCGGCCGGGCGGGCGCGGGCCGCCGCGAACCTCGTCGACCCGGACTGGGCGGCCGTGGAGTGGACGCTCGCGCGGGCGGTCCGCACGGCGCGCTTCTGGTGGATCGCGCTCGGCTTCTTCTGCGCGCTCTTCGCCTGGTACGCGGTGCAGGTGCACCAGACGAAGTACCTGATCGAGACCGGCTTCTCGCCGCTGCTGGCGGGCTGGGCGCTGGGCCTCGTCAGCGCGGTGGCGATCCCGGGGCAGATCGCGCTCGGCTGGCTGTCGGACCGGCTGGGGCGCGAATGGGTCTGGAGCGCGGGCTGCCTCGGCTTCGCCCTCTGCTTCCTGGCGCTGCTGGCGCTGGAGCATGCACCCTCGCCGGCGCTGCTGGCGGTGATGGTGCTGGCGCAGGGCTTCCTCGGCTATGCGCTGCCGGCGGTGATGGGCCCGGCGGTGGCCGAGATCTTCGAGGGGCCGCACTACGGCGCGATCTTCGGCACCCTGACCATCCCGCTGGTCGCCGGCGGCGCGGCCGGCCCCTGGGTGGCGGGGCTGGTGCACGATGCGACCGGCAGTTACCGGCTGGCCTTCTGGCTCGCCATCGGCTGCTGCGGCGTCTCGGCGGCGGCGATGTGGCTCGCCGCGCCGCGCCGGGTGCGGCTGGTGCCGGGGCGGCGGCGGGCGGCGGCGGGCTGAAGGCGGGGGCGCCGGCTACAGCATCTGCCCGCCATCGACGATGACGGTCTGCCCCGTCACCCAGCGCGCCGCCGGCGAGGCCAGGAAGGCGATCACCTCGGCCACCTCCTCCGGCGTGCCGAGCCGGCCGAAGGGGATGGAGCCGAGGATGGCGTTGTAGAGCTTGGGGTCGGAGCTCTTTCGCGCCTCCCAGGACCCGCCCGGGAACTCGATGGAGCCGGGCGCCACCGCGTTCACCCGGATGCCCTTCGGCGCGTACATCGCCGCCTGGCTCTGGGTGTAGTTGATCAGCAGCGCCTTCACCGCGGCATAGGCCGGGGTGCGGGTCGAGGGGCGGTAGCCCGAGATCGAGGAGACGTTGACGATCGATCCCTTCCCCTGCTCGAGGAAGGGCAGGGCGGCATGGGTGGCGCGCACCGTGGCCATGACGTCGATCGAGAGGCCCTGCGCCCAGTGCTCCTCGGTGTCCTGGCTGCCGAAGCCGGAGGCGTTGTTCACCAGCACGTCGATGCCGCCGAGCGCTGCCGCGGCCGCCGCGATGTAGGCCTTGATCGCCGCCGCGTCGCCGAGGTCGCAGGCGGCGGCATGCGCGGTCACGCCGAGGGCGGCGATCTCGGCCCGCGTCGCCTCCAGCGGGCCCGGCGTGCGGGCGCAGATCGAGACGGCGGCGCCGGCGCACGCGAATTCCAGCGCCGTCGACCGCCCGATGCCCCGGCTGCCGCCGCAGACCACCACCCGCTTGCCCGTGAATGCCGCCATCGTCCCGATCCCCTGCCCGCCGGATGCGAGGCGCGAGGCTGGCCCGGGCGGCGCCCGGCGGCAAGCCATCGCCGCGCGCCCCGTTGCCCTTCGCGCCCGGACCGACATCTAGGGAGGCATGATCCTGCCCTTCTTCGACTATCGCCCGCGGGTCGCGCTGGTGCGGCTCTCGGGCGTCATCTCGCCCCGCCCCGGCGCGCTGAACGCGGCGCTCTCGCTCGCCACCGTCGGGCCGCTGCTCGATCGCGCCTTCGCGCTGAAGCGGCTCTCGGCGGTCTTCCTGGTGATCAACTCGCCCGGCGGCTCGGCCGTGCAGTCGAGCCTGATCGCCGGCCGCATCCGCGCCCTGGCCGCGGAAAAGAAGCTTCCCGTCATCGCCTGCGTCGAGGATGCGGCGGCCTCGGGCGGCTACTGGCTGGCCTGCGCGGCCGACGAGATCGTCGCCGACCCGGCCTCGATCCTCGGCTCGATCGGCGTCATCGCCTCGGGCTTCGGCTTCGCCGGGGCGCTCGACCGGCTCGGGGTGGAGCGGCGCGTCCGCACCGCGGGGACGGAGAAGAGCTTCTGGGACCCCTTCCGCCCCGAGGCGCCGGAGGATGCGGCGCGCCTGCATGCCCTGCTCGACGACACGCATGAGGAGTTCCGCGCCTGGGTGCGCACCCGCCGCGCGGGGCGGCTGAAGGCGGCGGAGGAGGAGCTCTTCACCGGCCGCTTCTGGACCGGCCGCCGCGCGGTGGAGCTCGGCCTGGCCGACCGGCTGGGCGCGGATGCCGTCGCCGAGGCGAAGCGCCGCTTCGGCGAGAAGGTCCAAGTCATCCCGGTCGGCGCCCGCCGCCCGCCGATCTGGCGGCGGCTGCTGCCCGGGCTCTCGGCCGAGGCGGCGATCGCGGCGATGGAGGAGCGCGCGGCCTGGGCGCGGCTCGGGCTGTAGAGCGTGATCGCCGGAGGGCGTAACGCCCGAAGGCGTGAATCGCGCGAAGAAGCAACGAAATGGGCCGCGATCCGCGATCCCGTGCTCGCGGATCGTGGCCTGGCCTGCAGACGGAAAGGGGCCGGCGGATCGCTCCGCCGGCCCCCCGATGCGCGCCCCTGCGGGCGGTTCAGCTGTGCGCCAGGATCGCCAGCAGCATCAGCGCCACGATGTTGGTGATCTTGATCAGCGGGTTCACCGCGGGGCCCGCCGTGTCCTTGTACGGGTCGCCGACGGTGTCGCCGGTGACGGCGGCCTTGTGGGCCTCGCTGCCCTTGCCGCCGTGGTGGCCTTCCTCGATGTACTTCTTGGCGTTGTCCCAGGCGCCGCCGCCGGTGGTCATGC
>CAYNYQ010000034.1:0-24093 GCA_964401305.1 uncultured Acetobacteraceae bacterium
CCTCCGCCAGTCATTCTCCAATCCCCCGACAGCAAAACGCCGGCTTTTGAAGGCGGTGGCCCATTGGTGACTTTTCGCCGCGGCACCGGCTCGTAGCGCGGGTGCATAGCGCCGGATGGGCACTCAGGCCGCGCCGTGTTCTCAGAACCTTTGGACTGCGCGCAAGCCGTGCGGGCGGGAAAGGTCGTACCATTCCAAGCACCTCGGGGCTGCACTTGCAGGGGCTGCTGTAGACCCGTTTCCCTTGTCGCCCTACCGGCGCCTAGAACGCCCCCGCCGCGTCGCGGGACGTGCTGGACGTGTTCCACGACCTCCGGCGCCGCTTCGACGATGCCATTCACGGCTACCAGCGCGACCGTGCCGCGGCCTTTGCGGCGCTGCAACTCGTCCGCCGGCTGACCGTCCTCTTCCACCGCACCCTCGGCGGCCCGAGGTTCAAGCCGGGTCCTTTCCAGCCGCCGTGCCTGCCGGCTAACGCACTCGCCGAGTTGCAGGCACGGAGAGACCGCCTGCGCGCCGAGCGGGACGACAGCCGGACGAGCGCCTGTACCCCTACGAGGCGGCCGAGGCACGCGCCCAGGCTGCTGCGGCCGACCGCGCCGTGTCGGACGTGCTGGCTGCCGAGGCGCATGCCGCCCTTGTGGCCCTCGCAGCAGCGCTCACCGTGCTGCAGCAGGCTGCCGCGGCCGCCCAACCAGCCGCCCGGCACGGCAACGTCTGGCGCAGCGGTCGTGGGCAGGATGCAGCGGCAGCCCCTATGCGGCGCATGCGCAACGCGGTCTGGCGCATGCCGGCAGCGGCCGCATCGCCCCTGTCGGGTTTGAAAGCGCCAGGTCCCCTTGCAGCACATTCGACGCTTGACGCGACTGCGAGTGAATTGCAATTAGGCCGCATGCTCTGCTCATGAGGGCACGCGGCGGTGCGCACCTCAGCCCGCCTCTCAGGGATGCGAGCCGGCGATGGATCGGGATGATGGCGAGAGAGATACGGCAGGACATCGCAGCCGCCCGCCGCCGGAGCCGCGGCAGGACGGTCGCGCAAACCCTCCCGAACTACCGAGCGAGACGCTGCTCGCCGGTCGCCGCGAGGTGCTGATCCGCCACGGCGCGGATCGCTACCGGCTGCGCGTGACCAGCAGCAACAAGCTGATCCTGACCAAGTAACCCTCTTCGACCCGCACCGCCCAGCCAGCCAGCCGCGCCGCTCGCTGCGCGCGTCAGCCAGCCCGGCCCACGACCCGAGGCCCGACCCTGGCATGACGTTCACCCACAGCCTGTCCCGGGGCGCCCTGGCCGCGCTCCTCGCCGCCCTGCCCGCCACCGGCGCCCAGGCCCAGGCATCCGCCGACGCGCTCGAAGCCCCCGGGACAGCCACGACGCTCGAGAGCGTCACCAGCACCGCGACGCGCTCGCCGCGCCCGATCGCCCAGGTGCCGGCGACCGTCACCGTCATCGAGGCCGAGCAGCTCGAGCGCCAGAACGCCGTCCGGCCGCAGGATGCGATCCGCTACGAGCCGGGCGTCTCCTTCTCCAACCAGCCGCTGCGCGGCGGCGGCGGCAACTTCATCATCCGCGGCATCGGCGACAACCGCGTGCGCGTGCTCACCGACGGCGTCCGTCTGCCCGACTTCCCCGAGAGCAACATCGGCGCCGGCACCTTCACCCGCGACTTCGTCGATCTCGAGACGGTGCGGCGGATCGAGATCGTGCGCGGCCCCGCCTCCGCGCTCTATGGCTCTGACGCGATCGGCGGCGTGGTGAACTACATCCTCAAGGACCCGGGCGACTTCCTCGGGCTGGATCGCGACGTCTTCCTCTCGGGCCGGCTCGGCTACAGCGGCGCCGACCGATCCTTCACCGAGACGGTAACCGGCGCGGCACGCCACGGCCCGGTCGAGGCGATGCTGCTCTTCACCCGCCGCGACGGCCACGAGCTCACGCCGAACGGCAGGCTCTCGCCCAATCCGCAGGACTACAGCGTCAACACCTTCCTCGCCCGCGCGCTGTGGCGCGCGACGCCGGCGGACACGCTGCGCCTGACCGGCGAGGTCTTCCAGCGCGACACGGAAACCGAGATCCGCACCGACCTCGGCACCACGCCCGGCGCCGGGCCCGGCGCGCCCTCCACCACCGTCCAGGGCAGCCTCGGCGACGACCGGGGCTTCCGCGGCCGCCTGCAGCTGGACTGGTTCCGCACCGCGCCGCTGCTCTTCGCCGACCAGGTAGCGATGCGGAGCTACTGGTCGATCCTCGACTGGCGGGAGGTCACCACCCAGGACCGCTATGTCGGCCTCGCCAATCCCGCGACGGGCGCGGCGAACCGCCTGCGCTTCACCGATGCGCGGCAGGAGCAGGAACTGCTCGGCACCGACATCCAGTTCACCACGACCCGCGATTGGCTCGGCGCCACGCATCGCCTCACCTACGGCCTGACGGTGGAGCGCATCACAACCTCCCGCCCGCGCGACCGGACGGAAACGAACCTCAGCACCGGCACGGTCGCCACCACCGTCGCGGGCGAGAGCTTCCCGAACAAGCTCTTCCCCGACACCACCACCTGGCAGGCCGGCCTCTATCTGCAGGACGAGTTCACCTACGGGCGCGTCGACATCGTCCCCGCCGTCCGGCTCGACTGGTACAGCCTGCGCGTCCATCCGGACGCGGAGTTCTTCCGCTCGGCCCAGACGGTCGCCGCCTCGGCCGCGCGCGATCTCGACGCCTTCGCAGTCTCGCCCAAGCTGGGCGTCACCTACCGGCTGACGCCGACCTACTCGCTCTACGGCCAGTACGCCCGCGGATTCCGCGCACCGCCCTACGACACGGCGAATTTCGGCTTCTCCAACCGGGTCTTCGGCTACACCATCCTGCCGAACGGCGACCTGCAGCCGGAATACGCGAACAGCGTCGAGGCGGGCCTGCGCGGCGCCTTCGCGGACGGCTCCTCCTTCCAGGTCGTCGGCTTCTACAACCGCTACACCGACTTCATCGCCACCCAGCTTCTCGGCACGCAGGCCGGGCTGCAGGTCTTCCAGTACCGAAACCTCAGCAGCGTCCAGATCTACGGAGCCGAGGCGCGCGCCGACTGGCGCATCGGCCCGGAATGGCGCCTGCGCGGAGCGCTGGCGTATGCGCGCGGCGAGGATCTCGAGACCAACCAGCCGATCAACGGCGTCAACCCGCTGACGGGGACGCTCGGCCTTTCCTGGCGCGCGCCGGAAGCCAGCCGCCTCTCCGGCCTCGGCGCGGAGGTGAACCTGACCGGTGCGGTCCGCAACACCCGCGTCGCCACGCCGACCGACTACGAGACGCCGGCCTACGCGGTGCTCGACCTCGCGGCGAGGTACGATCTCGGGCGCAGCGTCTCCCTCAACGTCGGCCTCTTCAACGTCACCGACACGCGCTACTTCCTGGTGGCCGACACGCGCGGCCTGGCCAGCACCAACCCGCTGCGGGAGCTCTACGCCCAGACGGGCCGCTACGCCGCGGTGAGCCTGATCGCGCGGTTCTAGGATGAGGGCGGCGGCGACAGCGGATCATGGCTGGGCCCAAGGCCGGCGCGCTGGCGAGGGGCAACGGCCCATGGCCGGGCCTGCCGGCACGGCCGCGGCACTGCACCTCGGCGTTGCCGCGCTGATGCTCGCCCTCGCCACGCCGCGGCCCCTGCCGCCCGCCGCCACGACCGAAGGCGTCCCGGTCGAACTTGTCATTGCCGACGCGAGCCTGGTGCCGGGCGGAGCGGGGGCGACGTCCCCGGCCGCCGCGCCCGAGCCTCCCGGCACGATTTACGAGGCTCCTGCCGCGCCGGCGCAGCCGCTCTCGCCCCTGGGGAGTCCGACGGTGCCGCCCGTGCCGCCGCCCGCCTTCCCCGCTCTCCCCACGGCGCCCCCGGATCCCATGGCGCTGGCGAGCCTGCCGGCACCAATCCCCGCGCCGCCGATAAGCGCACCCGACGCGACGGCGGCCGCTGCCATGCCGCCTCCGCCCGCGGTGGTGCCGCCTCCCCCTCCGGATCCGCCGCCCGCGGCGGCCGGCGCGTCGCCCGACCTGCCCCTGGTACATCCGGAGGCCGCTCCCGCCGCGGCACCGACATCGCCGGCCGCAGCGTCGGAGGCCCTGCCCCTGCCGCCACCCCCGATGCCGGCGGCGCCCGTCCGCGACGGCCAGCGCCTGACCCTGGCTGTCGCCACGGCGTCACCGCGCGGCCCCCTCCCCGCGCGCCGGCCCGTACGGATCCCGCGAGAGGCTTCGGGCGGGTCCGCCATTCCCGAGGCAAGCGCATCGGCGCCGAACGACCTGCCGCCACTCATCGCCGTGCCGCGTTTCCGGCGCCCGCCCCGCCCGCCGGACTACCCGCCCCGCGCCGTCGAGCTCGACCTCACCGGCACCGTCGTCGTCCGAGCGCTGCTCGACCCCGAGGGCGACCCGCGCGAGATCCGGATCCACCGCTCCTCCGGCCACGCGGTCCTCGACGGCGCCGCCGTCGCCGCCGTGCGCGGGTGGCATTTCGCACCCGCCTCGCGCGACGGGCGGCGCATCCCGGCCTGGGTCGAGGTGCCGGTGCATTTCCGGCTGCGCTGACCCGCGCGGCCTTCCACGACCGCGACAAGGAGACCCCAACGGTGCCAAGCCTCGCCGAACGCTACCAGGACCTGCTGGAGACCGCGCCGAAGCCGCTGCGCGCGCGCGATGCCGCCACGCGACTCGGCGCCACGGAGGCAGCCCTGGTCGCCAGCGGCGCGACCGGTCCCGCCACGCCGCTGCGCCCGGACTGGGCGGCGCTCATCGGAGCATTCCGCGCCCTCGGGCCGGTGATGGCGCTGACCCGGAACGAGCACGCGGTGCACGAGCGCCACGGCCGCTTCGAGGATGTCTCGGCCGGGCCGGGCCATATCCTCGTCCTCGGACCCGATATCGACCTCCGGCTCTTCCCCGGCCGCTGGACGCATGCCTATGCGCTCGGCGGCGATCGGCCCTCCATCCAGATCTTCGACAGGGACGGGGAGGCCGTGCACAAGGTCTTCTCCGTGCCGGACCGCTCCGACATGGCGGCCTGGTCGCGCCTCGTCGCCGATCGCGCTGCGCCGGATCTGGCGGCGCCGCGCGAGGCCCCGCCCGGCCCGCCCCAGGCGGCGGCGGAGGGTGAGGTGGACGCCGCGGCGCTGCGCACGGACTGGCTGGCGCTGCGCGACACCCATGACTTCATCCGGCTGCTGCGCGCCCATCGCGCGACCCGCCGCCAGGCCCTTGCCCTCGCCGGCGAGGACCTGGCCTTGCCGCTGGACCCCGCCATGGCGGGCCGCGCCACGCTCGAGCTGGCGGCTGCGGCGGAGGTGCCGGTCATGGTCTTCGTCGGCAACCGCTCGGCCATCCAGATCCACACGGGGCCGGTGCGGCGGCTGCTGCCCTCGCCGGGCGGCTGGTTCAACGTGCTCGATCCCGCCTTCAACCTGCATCTGCGCGAGACCGGCGTGGCCGCCGCCTGGCGCGTGGTGAAGCCGACCGAGGATGGCGCCGTGACCAGCATCGAGCTGCTGGATGCCGAGGGCGGCGTGGTCGCGCAGGTCTTCGGCGCGCGGAAGCCGGGTCGCCCGGAGCTCGACGCCTGGCGGGCCGTGGCGGCGATGGTGGCGGACCGACATGGCCGCCGGCGCCACGTCGCCTGAGCGGCCCGCGGGCGGAGGACCGGGCGGGTGCCTGGCCTGGCGCGAGGCCTGCAGGGGGGGGCCTAGCGAAAATACTTGCTATTGCGACTGATTCGCATTTCTATCTGTGGGCCGCCACCTCCGTTGGATCCCCGCCGCGTGCCCGACACCGTGCCGCCGATCGCCGATGACGCTCTCGCCGCCCTTCCGGGGTGCACCTCCGTCCCGGCGCCCCCGCCCCGGGCGCCGGGGCCAGCCGAGGTCGACAATCCCGCCTGCCCTGAGCCCTTCCACCGTGGCCGGTTCGGCCTCGAGGACGCCGCCGCGGGCGACGACGCGACCCTCCGCCGCGACGCGACGGAGCTGCATGCCCGGCTCGCCGCGGAGCCCTGTGGCGGCCAGGCCCCGGCGCGCCATGCCGGCAACGTGCCGAAGCCTCCCACCTTCGCGGTGAAGCCCCGGACCATGATCGAGACCCGCGCCCACATCCCGCACGTGCCACTGCCGCGCTTCGCCCGCGCGGCGCTGTTCATCGAGGGTGCGATGCGATGACGGGCATGGTCCCGCTGCGCCGGCGGCGGCTGCTGTCGGCCGCGCTCGGCACGCTCGCCGCGGGGCGCGCCGCGGCGGCGCCGCCGCCCGGGCGCATCGTCGCCATCGGCGGGGCGCTCACCGAGACGGTCTTCGCGCTCGGCCAGGGCCCGCGGGTGATCGCGGTCGATAGCACCAGCCGCTACCCCGGCGACGCCGCGCGCCTGCCCAAGGTCGGCTACATGCGCGCCCTGCCGACCGAGGGGATCGTCTCGCTCGGCCCCGACCTGCTGCTGGTGTCGGGCGATGCCGGCCCGCCGGAGGTGCTCGCCGTGCTGCGCGCGGCGCGCGTGCCGATGGCGGTGGTCGAGGACGGCGCAGGCGCCGGCGCCGCTGCAGCCAAGGCGCGCGCCGTCGCCGCCGCGCTCGGCGAGGATGGCGAGCCCCTCGCCCGCCTGCTGCAGGCCGACTGGGTCGCCCTGGATGCGCCGCTCGCTGCCGCCCGGCAGCGGCCGCGCGTCCTCTTCGTGCTGTCGCTCGCCCGCGGCGCGCCGATGGTGTCGGGCCGCGGCACCCATGCGGATGCGATGATCGCCGCCGCCGGCGGCGAGAACGCGGTCCGCGGCTTCCAGGGCTACCGTCCGCTCTCCGCCGAGGCTGCGGTGGCCCTGGCCCCCGACCTTGTCCTGATGATGGACCATGCCCTGGCCGAGGCGGGCGGGGCGGCGGCGCTGCGCCAGGTGCCCGCGCTGGCCGTCACCCCGGCGATCCGGCACGGGCGGGTGGTGGCGATGGACGGGGCCTACCTGCTGAATTTCGGCCCGCGCGCGGCCGCGGCCCGGCGCGACCTTGCCGCGCGGCTGCACCCCGGCCTTGCCCTGCCGCCGATGCCGGAGCGCCCTTGGACGGCGGCCTGAGCATGGCGCCTGCCCCGGCCCTGCCGCCCCTGGCCGGGCTGCGGCACCGGCTGCTCGCCGGCGGGGCGGTCGCGCTGCTCCTCGCGCTGCTGGCAGGCGTGCTGCTCGGGCCGGCGGGGATCAGCTCTGCGGGGCTGGTCGCCACCCTCGCCGATGCGCTCGGCCTCGCCGCGCTGCCGGTCGAGCATGCCGGGGATGCGGCGGTGCTCGGCGTGGTGCGCGCGCCGCGGGTGCTGCTGGCGGCGCTGGTCGGCGCGGGGCTCGGCATGGCCGGGGCGACGATGCAGGGGCTGTTCCGCAATCCCCTCGCCGATCCGGGTCTGATCGGCGTCTCGGCCGGTGCGGCGCTCGCGGCGGTCGCGGCCATCGTGCTCGGGCCCGGGCTGTTCGGCCGCGCCGCCGGCCTTCCCGGGCTTTGGCTGCTGCCGCTGATGGCCTTCGCGGGCGGGCTCGGCGCCACGCTGCTGATCGCCTGGCTGGCGACACGCGAGGGCGTGACGGGGGTCGCCACCCTGCTGCTCGCGGGCATCGCCGTGAACGCGCTCTGCGGCGCGCTGACGGGGCTGATGATCTTCGCCGCCGACGACCGGCAGTTGCGCGACATCACCTTCTGGACGCTCGGCAGCCTGGGCGGGGCGCGATGGGAGCAGGTTCCCGTCGCCGCCGCGCTGATCGGGCTGCCGGCCCTGCTGCTGCTCCGCCTGGCTCGACCGCTGAACGCGCTGGCGCTCGGCGAGCGCGAGGCCTTCCACCTCGGCACGCGGGTGGAGACGGTCAAGCGCGGGGCGGTCGTGCTTGCCGCCATCGCCGTCTCCACCGGCGTCTCGATGTCCGGGCTCATCGGCTTCGTCGGCCTCGTGGTGCCGCATCTCGTGCGCCTCGGCGTCGGCGCCGATCACCGGCTGGTGCTGCCGGGCGCGGCGCTGCTCGGCGCGGCGCTCATGGTGCTGGCCGATCTCGCCGCGCGCAGCCTGGTCGCCCCGGCGGAGTTGCCGGTCGGCGTCGTCACCGCCCTGCTCGGCGCGCCCTTCTTCCTCTGGCTGCTGCGGCGACGCGCCGGCGGGGCCGAGCCATGATCGAGGCCACGCGCCTGACGCTGCGCGTCGCCCATGCCCGGCGGCCGCTGGTCGAGGAGGTCACGCTCCGCGTCGAGGCGGGCGAGGTGCTGGCCGTGGTCGGGCCCAACGGCGCGGGCAAGTCCAGCCTGCTGCGAGCGCTGGCGGGCGAGTTGCGGCCGTCCGGCGGCGCCATCGCCTTCTGCGGCCGCCCGCTCGGGGAATGGCCGGCGCGGGCGCTGGCGCGGCGGCGGGCGGTGGTCAGCCAGCGCGTCGCGCTCGCCTTCCCGCTCCCGGCGGCGGAGGTGGTCATGCTCGGGCGCCTGCCCTGGCACGGCACGGCGGAGGCGGCGCGCGACAGGGTGGCGGTCGCGGCGGCGATGGCGCGGACCGGCGTCGCACACCTCGGTGCGCGCGCCTACGCCACCCTCTCGGGCGGGGAGCAGCAGCGCGTGCAGGTGGCGCGCGCCATGGCCCAGCTCGACGGGGCGGATCCGCCGGCGGCACTGCTGCTGGACGAGCCGACCGCGAGCCTCGATGCCGCCCACCGCGCCGCGCTGCTCGGCGCGCTGCGGCGCCTTGCGGCCGAAGCCGGGACCGCCGTGCTGGTCGTGCTGCACGACCTGAACGAGGCGGCCTTCGTGGCCGACCGCGTGGCGGTGATGGACGGCGGACGCTGCGTCGCGCACGGCCCGCCGACCCGCGCGCTCGACCCTGCGCTGCTCGCCCGGGTCTACGGCCTGCCGTTCCGCCCCGTGCCAGGCGGTGGGCTGGTGCCGGACCTCGGCGCGGCCGTCGCCTGATCGCCAACCGGGAAGGGAAAGGAATGGCCCGAAGCACGATCTGCCAGCACCGCGGCGAGGACGGCCGAAGCGGCCACCTGGCCGAGGCGCTCGACCCGGGATCCCTGCTGGTGCTGGCGGCCTTGCGCGCCTGGGTGTCGCAGCAGCGCGCCCCGGGCCAGCCGGCACCGGAGTGGCGCGCGCTGTTCCGGATCGGCGAGGTGTCGGCGACGGCGGCGGCGTGCTTCGACACTTTGATGGGGCATGTCCGGCACGGCATGCGCCGCGCCCTCGACATCCGGTGCTTCGCCTGCCCCCGCGTCGGCGCCGACGAGGAGGCGATGCTGCGGATCATTGCCGCGCTGCAGGAGGGCGACCGGCTGTCTGCCCTGGACGAGCTGGCCGACTGGCTGGGGCCCGAAGCAGCCATGCGGACCTTGCCGGCCGCCGACGCCTTCGCGGGTGCGATCAAGGAGGAAGGTCTTGCGATCCTCGCCTTGCCACCGCGGGGCGGGCCTGGCGTCGGCGCGGCTCGGAGGGCTCACGTGAACTGACATGGACGGCCAGGGTTGCTGACGGCGGCCGGGGCCGGGGTGCGAGGCGCGGTTGGTGGGTCGGCTCGAAGCTGAGCGCGTTGCCTCCGCCAGCGCCCGGGGTCGTCCCGCCCGCCGACAGACCGACCGTCCCGCCGAGTGGCAGGTTTCCTGGATCCCACGGGGCGGACCTGTCGGCTGGCCCGGCGTGACGATTCCGGGAGGCCGCGCTGTCCGGGCAAACTTCTCTCCGGACCTTCCGATCGATGCACTGGCCCCGGGATCCCGGGCCCGCCGCCGGCGGCGGGGCAGTCGGTCCCGATCCTGCGACCACGTGCACTGCCGCGCTGCCCACCGCGCGGCCGGCCGGCGGCATGCCGGACGCGCCTCAGGCGCGACCGCTGGACGAACGGGAGTAACACGCGCGCGACCGGCCCGGGAACCAGCCTCGGGCACCTGTCGCCAGGCATCGAGGATCGTGCGCGTCCATGCGGCAAGAAATCGCGTGCAACGGCCGTTGCACGCCGATGCAACCGCCTGCACGCCGGGTCCACTCCGCGCATCGCCGGGGACCGGTGATCGTCCGCCCATCACCGCTGCGCTCCCGGGGTCGGGAGGGTCGGTCGAGAGGACGAGGACCACGGACATGGCGAACATCAAGGGCACCGCCGGCAACGACAACCTGACCGGCACGGGCTACGCCGACCAGATCACGGGCGGCGGCGGGCAGGATACGCTCGCGGGCGCGAGCGGCTCGGACTGGCTCTACGGCGAGGCGGGCGACGACTGGCTCTATGGCGGCGACTGGGGCGACCGGCTGTCGGGCGGCGAAGGCAACGACCACCTGTTCGGCGAGGGCGGCAACGACACGCTGGACGGCGGCACGGGCGAGGACACGCTGGCCGGCGGCGCGGGCGACGACGAGTACGAGATCCATTCCTATGCCGCGGGCATCTACGTCCCCGTCGTGGTGGAGGCCGCGGGTGGCGGGATCGACACGGTCCGCACCTCGCTCAAGTACTACGACGACCTCGCCGCGAACGTGGAGAACCTGACCTTCACCGGTACGGGCTCCTTCCTCGCCCAGGGCAACGAGCAGGCCAACGTCATCCGTGGGGGCGCGACCTGGAACGACATCGAAGGGCTGGGCGGGAACGACACGCTGGTCGGCGGGGCCGGGATCGATGCGCTGGACGGCGGCGCAGGCGAGGACCGGATCACGAGCGGCGATGGCGATGACCGGCTCTACGGCCAGGGGGATGCCGACCAGCTCGACGCCGGCGACGGCAACGATGATCTCTTCGGCGGCACGGGTCATGACAGCATGATCGGCGGCGCCGGGAACGACGCCCTGGAGGGCAACGCCGGCATCGACACGCTGGATGGCGGCGCAGGGAACGACTTCATCACCACGGGTGATGGCGCCGTGGCCGCGCTCCACGCGGCGGGCAACGATCCCTGGGGCCTGCCCTGGCTTCCCGATCCGACGGTGCCCGCGCCCGATGGCGACGGCGGTGGCAACGTCGCCTTCGGCGGCGAGGGCGACGACACGATCTACGGCGGCGGCCTCGACGTCCTGCTCGGTGGGGTCGGGAACGACGAGTTTCACGTCGACCACGGGACGACCGTCTACGAATTCGCCAGCGACGCAGGGATCGACACCGTCTACGCGAACACCCAGGAATGGACGCTGAGCGACGGGCTGGAGAACCTCGTCTTCACGACGGCCTACGCCAGCCTCGGCATCGGCAGCGCCCTCGACAACGCGATCACCGGCACCAGCCAGGGGGCCGACACGCTGATCGGTGGGGCGGGCAACGACACGCTGATCGGCGCCGGCGCCGCCGACCCGACGACGGGCGACAGCCTGGATGGCGGTCTCGGCGACGACAAGCTGCTCGGCGGCGGCGGGATCGATACGCTGCATGGCGGCGAAGGGAATGACCTGATCTATGCCGGCTCCGGCGACGACCTGGTGCTGGGCGGCGCCGGGAACGACACCATGCACGGCGTCTACGAGAACCCCACCTTCGCGGTCGCGGGCAACCAGACGATGTGGGGCGGCGAGGGCGATGACGAGGCCCATGGCAGCCTTGGCAAGGACGAGCTGCACGGCGAGAACGGCAACGACAGCCTCGATGGCGGCGCAGACGACGACCTGCTCCTCGGCGAGGCGGGGGACGATACCCTCCTCGGCGCGGATGGCCACGACAAGCTGTACGGCGCGGCTGGCAACGACCAGCTGGCCGGCGGCACCGGCCGCGACACGCTGCTGGCGTCGGAAGGCGACGACACCCTGGACGGGGGCGAGGACGCCGACCTGCTTTCCGCCGGGGGCGGAGCCGACATGCTGTTCGGTGGCCTCGGCGACGACACGCTGACCGGGCACGGGCAAGCCGACACCATCGAGGGCGGGGGCGGCGACGACCTGGTCATCGGCGGCACCGGCACCGATCTCCTCGGCGGCGGCGCGGGGGCCGATGCGTTCCGCTTCCTTGCCGGGGACAGCGCCAAGGGCCTGGCCAACGCGGACCAGGTGCTCGACTTCAGCCGCGGCGAGGACGTGATCGACTTCGCCAGCCTCGCCATGCCGCTCCACCTCTCCGCTGCCGCCGAGGCGCATGGCGTGTGGCAGGCGGTCCGGGCGGACGGCACGATCCGGCTCTCGGTGGACACCACCGGCGATGCGGTGGTGGACATGACGATCCTGGTCGGCTTCGGCGACGGCCTCGCCCCGGCGAAGCTGACGGAGAGCGACTTCCTGTTCTGAGATCGGGATGGCGGCTCCCTCGGGGGACCCGCCGCCCTCTCTCCTGGCGCCGGGGCGCACGGCCCACGCCGGGCGCCGTCTTCCCGCCCGGCCTTCAGAATACGCCCGGCCTCCGCGACAAGGGGATGGCGGGGCGCGGCCTGCCAGGTGCGACACGCCGCCCGGGGATGCGCGCGTGCCGTCACTCCGAACGTCGGAGCGCCTTCTGCCGATGGCGATGCGGACCGGTCGGACCATCGCCGGCCCAACCGCGCGCGGTCGGACCAGGGAGCAACCACGTTCCGGGGCAGGCGCGCCTGGCGGACCCGCCGAGGGCGCCCGGCGTCATCATCCGTGCGACGCGGCGTTGCCCCGCTCGAGCTACCGGTGGAGCTGGACGAGGAAGGTCTCGAGGCCCAGCCCCTGCAATTGGAAGGCGACGTGCAGGCCGGTCGCGGGAGTCCAGTCCACGACACGCGCCGGGACCGGCAGCACGATGCCATCGACCCTCAGCAGGCCATCCGTCCCCTTGGGCACCGGGCCCGCCGCTGCGATGCAGGCTCCGCCACGCGAGATGTCCTGCAGGCGGCCCTCCGTCACGCTGCCCTCGCGCCACTCCGCCCTGACGGGCCAATCGACGGTGAAGCGCTGGTGAGCGCGCCGTTCGCGCCGTGAAAGCCGCGAGGTCGGCGTGGTCGCCGGTGCATCATGGCCGGGATGGACCACGACCGGCACCGGCGCGGCAGGGGCGACCAGCGTTGCAGGCTGCGGCGCGAGCCGCGCCAGGAGCAGCCAGGCGCCGGTGACCCAGGCCACGATGATCAGGCCCAGCGAAGCCCCTGCGGGCAGAGACGGCCACCACGCCGAGGCCGCGCCCGTGACCTTCAACCCGACGAGCGCCACGATCGACAGGCAGGCCAGCGCGAACAGCCTCGGCAGCACGACACACTCCCTAGAACAGCTCGATGGCAGGCCCGCCGCGCGGCGGGGCATCGCCATGCGCGGTGCGCTGGCGATCCATCACGTAGGCGGCCTGCATGGGATCGAGGATCGCGCTCTGCACCGGCTCGACCGCGCGCATCTCGCGCAGCGCCTCGGCGAGCCAGGCGGCGTGCAGGCCGAGGCGATCCAGGTCGCTGCCCACCTGCTCCAGCCGCTGGCGCACGATGTCCTGGAACTGCGCCCCGGCCAGCGCCCGCGCGACATGCGCGGCCACCGCGTCGCCCGACGCCTCGAGCGCCGCCAGCGTCGCGGAGGCGTTGTCGGCCAGCCGCACGAAGCCCTGCTCGGCCGCTTCGGCCTGCTGCGCGGCGGTGGCCAGCAGGCTCTCCTCCGCCTCGGTGTCGAGCGCGTCCGAAAGCCGCAGGCGCGTCACCTCGCGCAAGCGGCCGAGGCCCTGCGCAACGCCTTCGGCCACCCGGGCGGCCTCGCCTGCCAGGTTGCGGACTTCGTCGGCGACGACGGCAAAGCCCTTGCCGGCCTCTCCGGCGCGCGCTGCCTCGATGGTAGCGTTCAGCGAGAGCAGCTTGGTCTGGCTGGCGATCCGGCCGATCTCCGAGACCGCGGCGGCGAAATCCTCCGCCTCCGATGCGATGCGACGGTAGGTCTCCCGGTCGTCGGTGATCTGCGCTGTGCGCTCGAGAAGGCGCGCGCGCAGCGCCGCGACCGCCCCACGCATCGCACCCACATCGCCGCGGCCCGACGCCGTCAGCGCTCCGGCTTCCTCCTGGGCGGAACCGAGCGTGGCGCGCAGGCAGCGCATGCCGCCATCGACGGCGTCCATCTGGCCGACCAGGGCGAGCGCAGCCGCCTCGGTCTCCGCGACCGCACCCTGGACCTGCCGGCGCAGGATCTCCGCGACCTCGCAATAGCGGTCGAGCTCCACCGCGACCTCCGCTGCGACATCCGGCTCGTCCTCGGCCGCAGGCGCGGGCGCGGGCGCGGGTGCGGGCGCGGGCGCCGCGGCCGGGATGGGAGGGGCCGACGCCGCGGGCGGTGCGGTGTCGGCACCGTGGCGCGCGAGCGGAACCAACGCCACCGCGAAACCGGCCACCCCGAGAAGATCGGCCAGGATACCCGGCCCGAGCAGCATGCGCGCACCGAAGGCCGCGCCGAGGCTCAGCGCAGCGCCCGCCAGCGCACAGCGCAGCAGCAGCGGCCGGAGGCCTTGCGCCGGCGGCGCGTCCGTCACGGGGGCGTCGAAGGGCATCCTGCCGTCAGACCGGCGCGACCTGGCGGAGCACCGCCAGAAGCTTCTCGCCCTCCACCGGCTTGACCAGCCATCCTGTCGCACCGGCCGTGCGTGCCTCGTCGCGCTTGGCCTGGTCCGATTCCGTGGTAAGCAGCAGGATCGGCAGGAAGCGATAGGGCGCCAGCCTGCGCACTTCACGCACCAGCGCCGCGCCGTTCATGCCGGGCATGTGGTAGTCCGTGATGATCGCGCGCAGCGGCGGCGCCGCCTTCAGCTTCGCCAGCGCTTCCTCCGCGCTCGCGGCTTTCTCCACGGGCTGACCCGCCTGGCTGAGAAGGCTGGCCATGCTTGCCAGCATCGTCGCGCTGTCGTCCACCAGAAAGACCGGCTTCATCGCGTCACCTGAGTTGCAAGAGAGGCGGCCAGCGCGGCCGCGAGCACGGGATCGGACGGCGGGGCGACAAGGAGAGGCCGCGCAGCGAGAAGAACCTGCGCCAACGCCGCGTGCAGCGCCGCGCACCCGCCGAGGTCCACCGCCGCGTCGGGCGTCTCGCGCAGCCACTGCAGCAGCGGCTCGGCCTCCTCCACCGTGCAGGCGCCATCGAAGACGGCAAGGCCTTCCTTCAGCGTGACCGGCATCAGCGCATCAACTCCGGCAGGTCGAGGACCAGCAGCACGCGACCATCGCCCAGCAGGGTCGTGCCCCCGAAACCCGCCAGCCCAGCCAGCACGCCGTCCAGCGGACGGACAATCGCCTCCATGACCTCGCGGAAGGCGCCGACGACGAGGCCAAGCCTCTCGCCGTTCACCTGCACCACCAGGATCGCCTCCTCCGCCGGCGTCGCCTCCGGCTCCGGCAGATCGAGCAGGCGCGCAAGGCGGAGCACCGGCACCAGCCGCTCGCGCAGCACGAAGGCTTCGCGCTCGCCGATGCGGCGCAGGCTTTCGCGGGGAATGCGCACCGTCTCCGCCACCAGGCCCATCGGTACACCGAACAGACGCTCTCCGCAGGCAATGATCATCAGCCTCGTCACCGCCATGGACAGTGGCAGGATGATCTCGAAGAGCGTGCCCTCGCCCTTGCGGGACACCAGCGTAAGCCGACCACCGACGCGCTCGATGGTGCTGCGGACCACGTCCATGCCGACGCCACGTCCCGAGAGGTCGGACACCTCGGATGCCGTCGAGAAGCCCGGCAGGAAGATTAGCTGGCAAGCCTCCTCGTCGGAGAGTGCAGCGGCCCGGCCAGCGTCCAGCAGCCCCTTCTCGACGACACGCGCACGCAGCCGCGACGGGTCGAGCCCGCGCCCGTCATCCGCGACACGAATCACGACATGGTCGTTGTCCGCGACGGCGGAAAGCCGCAGCGTACCCTGTTCCGGCTTTCCCGCGGCCATGCGCTCGGCCGGCGTCTCGATCCCATGGTCGAGGCTGTTTCGGACCATATGCACCAGCGGATCGGCCAGCGCCTCCACGACGGTCTTGTCGGCCTCGGTCTCGCCACCCTCGAGCACCAGCTCGACCTGCTTGTCGAGCCGGCGGGCGATGTCGCGCACCAGACGGGGGAAGCGCTGGAACACCTGCTCGACCGGCAGCATGCGCACCGCCATCACGGCGCCCTGCATCGCCTCCGCAATGCGGCTGACCAGCGCCTGCCGGTCCTTGATCTCGCGCGCGAGCTCGCGGACCGAGAGGCTCTCCTCCTCCGCGCGGCGCGCCAGCCAGGCCAGCGCATTCTTGGCGACGATCAGCTCGCCGATGAGATTCATCAGCGCGTCGATCTTCGTCTGTTCGACCCGCAGCGTGGTCGGTGCGGCGCGCGGAGCGTCGGGCGAGGCGCCTTCGCCTGCCGGCGGCCCGGGCGGCGCATCGAGCCGCGCCTCGAAGGCGGCGATGGCGGCAAGGAGGCCAGGCGCGTCGGCGGGCAGCGATACGTCTCCCCAGCCCGCATGCGCGGCAGCGCGGCCCAGCGCCAGGCGCGCGGCAGCAAGCCGGCCGGTCGCGATCGGGTCCTCCGCGCCGCCGGCCTCGATGAGGCGGCGCTGCGCTGCGAAGATCTCCCGCAACGTCTCGGATACGCCAGCTGGCATCCCGGGCGCGGACACGGCGTCCCAGCCTGGCAGCAGTGCCACGATCTCGGCCTGGTCACGCACGTAGCGGAAGAGCTCCTCCACCGCCGCCGCGGGCGCCTCGGCAACCGCGAGGTAGGTCAGCGCGCTGCGGAAGGGATCCAGCGCCTCGAGCGGCGGCCAGGCAGCGGGCGGCACCAGCCGCAGCAGATGGAGCCCGGGCAGCTGCCGCACCAGACCGAGCGGATCCTCCCCGCGGAAGAAGCAATGCTCATCCGGTGTGTAGCGCAGGGCCACCAGGGCGCGCCCGCACGGCAGGGCGGCACGCTCCTCCGGCCCCAATGCGAGGAGCCAGGCGGGCGGCGCAGTGGCATGCGCCGCCTCCGGCGCCGCCGCGTCCCGCGCGCCGAGCGGCGCGCGCAGCCGCGCAGCGCGGGCCTCTGCAGCTTGCGCGGCCTCCGCCGGCAGCGTGCCTGACGCGGCCAGGGAGTCGACCCAGAGCCCAAGTTGGTCAAGCGTCTCCAGCAGCAGATCGGCCAAGGCCGGCGTCAGCGGGAACCGCCCGGACTGGGCCGCGCCCAGCAGATCCTCGGCCGCATGCACCAACTGCGTGAACGCTGTTATCTCGAAGAGACCGGACGTGCCCTTCAGCGTGTGCATGGCGCGGAACAGCTCGTTCATCGGCGCCGCCGCCTGGGGGTCACGTTCGAGGGCGAGCAGAGCGCGTCCGGCCTGGTCCAGCAGCTCCCGCGCCTCGGGGATGAACTGCTGCAGCAAAGGATTGGCGAGGCCACTCATTGCCGCAACCCCGCCAGGATGCGGGCCAGCCGACCGAGCGCGTCGCCCCGGACCGGCTTGATCAGGAAGACGTTGGCTCCCGCAGCAAAGCCGCGCCCGGCATCGCGCGCTTCACGTTCCGTCGTGACCATGATCGCCGGCACCGCGGCGAGCGCGGGCTCGCCACGTACCGCTGCCAGGAAGGCGTAGCCGTCCATCCGCGGCATGTTCACGTCGACCACCAGCAGATCAGGCGGCGCAACCATGCCACGCTCAAGCGCCTCCACGCCGTTCATGGCCTCCTCGACGTCGAGCCCGGCCTGCTCGAGGATGCCGCGGTGGTACTTCCGGACCGTGCCGGCGTCGTCCACCACCAATGCGCGCGGACGGGACGGTGTCATGCCGCTGGCCTCTGGTAGACAATGGCATCGATGAGCTTCCGGACCGTAAAGAGCGAGGACATCCGGCTCATGGATTCGGAGTGGCCGAGGCAGACGAAGCCGCCGGGCCGAAGCGCCTCGTAGAGCATCTCCGCTGCAGTCCGGCGCGAGACGTCGTCGAAGTAGATGAGCAGGTTCCGGCAGAAGATCACATCGTAGAGTCCGCGATGCCGGCGCATCGCGGCCGCATCGTGCAGGTTCGCCGTGGTGAACCGCACCGCGCCGCGCAGCGCGGACGAGATCCGCCACCGCTCGTCCACACGCGTGAAATGGTTCTGCAGAATGTCCTTCGGCAGGTGCTGCACCGCGCGCATGTCGTAGAGACCGGCCCTCGCACGGGCCAGCACCGTGGTATCGATGTCCGAGCCGACGATCTCGACATCCACCGTCTCAAGCCCCGGCCAGTTCGCGGTCAGGTGGAGCGCAATGGAGTAGGGCTCCTCGCCGGTGGAGCAGGGAAGCGACCAGATGCGCAGCGGCGCGCCGCCATGCAGTGCTGCGAGTTCCGGCATGATCTCGGCCGAGAGGGCGCGAAGCTGATACTCCTCGCGATAGAAATAGGTCTCGTTGACCGTCAGTGCGTTGATGAGGTGCTGAAGCTCCGCTCCGTCGCCGTCGTCGTGGCGCAGCCTGAGCAGATAGCCGCGCAGCGACGGCGCGCCGGTCGCGGCGATCCGGTCCGCGACGCGGCGATCCACGAAGTAGCGCTTTCCCTCGCCGAGATGGATGCCGGTGCGGCGATAGAAGAAGTCGCAGAACCGCGCGTAGTCCTCCGCCGGCGCCGTCGAGGCGGCCTGCTCCGCGCTCATGGCCGCGGATGGCCGATCTGGTCGAGCGCGACGCCGACGGCGAAGGCGACCATCGGTTCTCCCGGAAAGCGGTCGGCGAAGGCGGCGAGCGCGGCAGCATCCTCCGGGCCGCCGATCTCCGCAAGGGCCTCCACGGCAGCCAGGCCGATGTTCACCTCGGCCTCCGCGGCAAGCACGGCGCGCAGATGCGCCAGCGCCCAAGGTGCCCGCGGCTGCTGCAGCGCACTCACCGCGAAGAGCCGCACATCCGGATCGGGATGGCGCAGCGCCGTGCCGAGCGGTCCTGCCGCGACCTCGCCCATGCAGCGCAGCGCCTCGACCGCGTCGCTGCGCAGAGCGGCCTTCTCGCTGCCGAGCAGGGCGGCCAGTCCTTCCGCGGAAGCCGCGCTGCGGATGACGATGAGGGACGTGAAGATGGCATCACGCACCGCCCGGACGGGCTCGCCGGCCAGCGCCGCGAGCAGCGCCGGCGCGTCTTCCGGCGCCGTCATCCGCAGCGCCGCGGCGCGCCTCGTCGCGGCATCGGCACCGTCCAGCCCGGGCGCGGCGCCCTGCGGCCGCACGGGGGCCTTTCGCTTGACCAGCGGCATGGCTCAGCGGTCTCGCCGCGCCCAGGTGAGAAGCTGGCGCGCAACGCTGTCGGCGGCCAACACGACCTCGGCGCCGCCGCGACGAATGAGCTCGGCCGGCATGCCGAACACCACCGCGCTCGATTCCGCTTCCGCGATGGTGTGGCCGCCGCGGCGGCGAAGCTCCGCCATGGCGGCGGCGCCGTCGTCGCCCATGCCGGTGAGCAGCACGCCGGTCAGTGTCGCGGCCGGCATCGCTGCCATCGCGCTCGCCACCAGCCGGTCCGCACTTGGATGCCAGAGACTGTCGTCGGGCGAGAGCGAGTTGGCGATCAGACGGCCCAGCCGCTTCTCCACCACAAGGTCGGCGTCGCCGCGGCCGATGTAGATGCGCCCACGCTCCAGCGGCACGGGGCCGGAGACTTCCGTCACTGCCAGCGCGCAGAGTCCATCCATGCGCCGGGCGAAAACGCCGGTGAAGCTGGATGGCATGTGCTGCGCCACCAGCACCGGCCAGGGAAAGTCGGCGGGGAGCAGGGGCAGGATGTCCTCCAGCGTACGCGGCCCGCCGGTGGACACGCCGACAAGCACCAGCCCGTTGACGGCGAAGCGCAGGGTGCCCCGCAGCGCGACGGCCGCCGCGCCGCGTTCCACCACCGCGCGGCGGGCGCCGACGCGGTCCCGCAGGCCCGGGGCGCGGCGCGGCCGGGCGCGCGCCGCAGCCCGCACCTTGCCGACCAGCATCGGGCGGATGCGGTCAATGCTGAGTGAGACAGTGCCGTCAGGCTTTGGCACGAAGTCCACTGCGCCGAGTTCCAACGCGCGCAGCGTCACCGCCGCGCCTTCCTCGGTCAGCGAGGAGACCATCACCACCCGAGCCTCGGAGCCCGTCTGCGAGAGCTGCCTCAGGCAGGACAGGCCGTCGAGCTCCGGCATGTTGACGTCGAGCGTGACGACATCGGGCCGGAAGGCGGCGACCTGGTCCAGCGCCTCGCGCCCGTTGCGCGCGAAGGCGAGCTCGAAGCCGCCTTCGTCCTCGAAGACCTGGCGCATGTGGCGACGCATCAGCGCGCTGTCGTCCACCACGAGCAGGCGAATCGCCATCCCCGCAACGCTCCGGCGTCAGGTCGCGGCGAGCGCGTCGAGCTCGCCGGCGTCCAGCAGGTTGGCGGGATCGAGCAGCAGGACCATGCGCTTCTGCGCCTCGATGTTGGCGACACGCCGGACCAGGCGTGCTTGGTCCTCCGACAGGACCGGCGCCGGCTCGATCGCGGTGCGCGGCAGCTTCAGCACCTCCGACACCTGGTCGACGACGAAGCCTGTCCGGCAGCCCGCGATCTGCAGCACCATGATGCGCTGGCGGTCGTTGCGCTCGAGCTCGGGCAGCCCGAAGCGCCGACGCTGATCCACCACCGGCAGCACGGTTCCACGAAGGTTCACCACGCCCTCGATGAAGTCCGGCGTTCTCGGTATGCGGGTGAGCTCGTCCGGCACGCGCACGATCTCCTGCACCGCCTCCGTCGGCACGCCGTAGTCCTCGCCGGCCAGGCGGAAGACGACGAACTGCTCATCCTCCTCCGCTGCCACCGCACGGGTTCCGTCGCCACCCATCATCCCCTCCCCGGTTGCCGCATCGATCGCCGTGCACAACGCGGCATCGCCGAACAGGCGAGCGGCCGAGAGGATCACCGCCAGGCGCCGCCCTCCCTCCAGCCGGCAGATTGCCTCCAGCCGGCCCGTCGCACCGTCGTCGAGCAGCGGCGGGACGGGATCCACCAGGCCACGCGGCACGCGCAGCACCTCGCGCACACGGTCCACGACGAGACCGACCGCGGCACGCGCGCCGCCCGGTGCGACCACGACGATCCGGCAGCTTTCGCCGAGTTCGCCGTGGGGCAGGCGAAAGAGCCGGCGCAGCGAGACCAGCGGAAGCAGCCGCTCGCGCAGCGTGACGACGCCGAGCACGGCGGGCGGCGCCTGCGGCACATGGGTGATCGTGGCAGGGAGCTGCACGATCTCCTGCACCTCGTCGATCGGGAAGGCGTATTCCTCGCCCGCCGCCTCGAAGCTGACGAGCTGGATGTCGTCCTCGGGCGTCTCGGCGACGGTGTCCGCCGAGGCGGCGGCAGGCGTGCGCGCCAGGGCTGCGCCGGCCCGGGCGGGGGACATGTCTCCCACCAGCCGAGCGGGCTCGAGCAGCTGGATCAGCCCATCCTCGCGCTTCACCACGCCGCAAAGGAGATCGCTGCGCGCCGTCCCGCCGATCGCCGCCGCGTCGTCGATCTCCTCGGGGTCGGCGGTGACCACGCTGGCCATGCGGTCCACCACGAAGCCTGCCGGCCGGTCCTTCAGCCGCACCACCACGACGCGTGTCGCCTCGTCATGCGCCGCTTCCTCGGCGCCGAAGACGCGTCGAAGGCTGGTGACCGGCAGCACCGCCCCGCGAAGGTTCGCGATGCCCTGCAGACCGGCGGGTGCAAGCGGCACCTGGACGAGGTCGGGCATGCGGATGATCTCCTGCACCTCGGCCAGGGGCACGCCGAACAACTCCGGCCCGATGCGGAAGGTCACGAATTGCCGTCGCTCGGCCGCCTGATCCGGCCCGGGCTCCGTCGTCGCGTTCATGGGATCCCGCTCCGGCTCAGGCGGCGTCGCGGGTCTGCAGCTCGTCGGCAAGGGAGGCGATCTCCTCCACCGCCGCGGCGAGCTCCTCCGCGCCCTTCGACTGCTCGCGCGCGGCCTGCGCGGCCTGGTTGGCGGCGACCGAGGCCTGGTTCGCCGCAGAGGCGACCTGGTCGACGCCGCGCTTGGCCTCCTCGAGCGTGCCAAGGATGTCGGCGGAGCTTCGCGCGATGACCTGGTTGCCCTCCACCACGACCCGCATGTCGTCGGCGACGGTCTTCAGGTCGGCAGTGATCGCCTTGTTCTTCTCGACTTCCGCCGCGGCAAGCGCCGAGGTGTCCTCCAGGTCGCGGCGGACCACCACGATCTGATCCTGCACCGACTTCACGAGGTCCTTGATCCGCTCGGCATTCTCGCTGCTGTCGCGGGCCAGGTTGCGGATGTCGGTCGAGACCACCATGAAGCCCTTGCCGAACTCCCCGGCGCGCGCCGCCTCGATCGCGCCGTTCACCGCCAGCATGTTCGTCTGGATCGAGACGGTGGTGATGGCGTCCACGATCTTGTCGATGCGCCGGCTGACCTGCTCCAGCGCATTGACCTGCCCGCGCGAGGTCGCGTTGTCCCGCACGGACTGCGCGACGCCTTCGATCATCCTCTCCACCGCCGCGGTATTGTGCCGCAGCGCCTCGCCCATCGCCTCGCCCTTCTCGAGGGCGATACCGGCGCGCTCGGCGGCGAGCTGCGCGCTCTTCTGGATCTGCGAGATGGCGGCGGCGGATTGCTGGGTCGCGGCGCCCTGCTGCTGCGCGCCACGGCTGATCTGCTCGATCGCGGTCATGATCTCGGCGGCGGCGCGGTTGATCTCCTCCACCGCTGCGGACAGCTCTTCCGAGGCGGAGGCGACCTCCTCGGCGGACTTGCCGATATCGGTGCTGCTCTTCAGCTCCTCCGAGAGCTCGGAGAGCTCGCCGGAAGCCTGGTCGGACTGGGTGAGGGCGGTGGTCTGCTGCTCGACGGTCTTCACCGCCTCCTCGCATGCGGCCGACTGCTCCTGCGCGGCGGCGGAGATCGCCTCCGCGCCCTTCTGCGCCTCGCCCGCCGCGGCGTGCGACTCGTCGGACGCCTTCAGGATGTCGCGCGCGCCGGCAACGATGGTCTCCATGTCGCCGCGGATCGCCTCGAGCTGGGTGGTCACGGCACGGCCGTTCTCCACCTCGGTCCGCGCGGCGGTGGCGGATGTGTTGATGCCGTCGGCGATCACCTTCACGTCGCGCTGGATCTGGCCGACCAGGTCCTGGATGTCGCGCGCGCTGCGCTCGCTGGTCTCGGCGAGGGTTCGCACCTCGTCGGCCACGACGGCGAAGCCCTTGCCGTGCTGCCCGGCGCGCGCCGCCTCGATCGCCGCGTTCAGGGCGAGCAGGTTGGTCTGGTCCGCGATGTGGGCCACCGCCTTGACGATGTCGCCGATGTTGGCAGCCTGGCGATCGAGTTCCTCCACCATGGCCACCGAGGCCGACTGGCGATCGGCCGCCTGGCTCACGCTGGCGATCGAGCCGCCGATGCGGGCGGAGACGGAGCCGATGAGGCCCTGCAGCGCCTCGGTCTTGCGCAGCGAGATGTCCGCTGCCTCGGCGCCGCTCCGGATGTTTCCGGCGATTTGCGTGACCGCGCGCTGCGACTGCTCGGCCGCGGACGCTGCCTGGGCGGCGCCGCTGGCGATCTGCGTCATGGCGTTGCGCAGCTGCTCGCAGGCGGAAGCCGCCTCGGCGATGCCGCTGGCCACCTGCGTCGCGGCCGAGGCGACGCGCTCGGCGGCCTTCTGCTGGCGTGCGAAGGTGCGTTGGCGGCGCTGCGGTTCGGCGCTTGCGTTGCGCGCCGCGCGCGTCGCCTTGGTCGGCGTGGCGGCGACGGTGGCGTGCCTGCCGTGGCCGTGGCCGTTCAGGTGACCGTTCGCCTTCGGCAGGGATTGCTCGGGGCCAGGGTTGATCAGCGGCATAGCGTGTTCTGTCCGGGATGGGTGACCGTGTGGGGCTCCGGCACATTCTTCGATGCTCCTTAATGGACCATGACGGCATGCTCGATTGCCGACATGCGACGCCATGCGACGTTGCAGGACGCACGGGCATCGATGCGTCGATGCTGCGGTGACGTCGCACGACGCCCATGCGCGGCGGGCGCGGGTGACGACGCGCCGTTCGAGCGGCGCGAGCGGCGCGAGCGGAGCAATCGCGCAAGGCGGCGGCCATGCCACCGGTCCCGACGACGGTCCGCGTCAGCCGGCGCGGCGGGATGATGGTGGGCGGCGATCTCGGGGCCCTGCGTCGGCATGCCCGCCGTGCGGCCGGGGATCAGGGCGCCGCGGCCTGCACGCGCTCGGCGTCGACGCCGCGGTTCCGGAGGGATCTCGC
>CAYNYQ010000035.1:0-23718 GCA_964401305.1 uncultured Acetobacteraceae bacterium
AGCAGCTCGAGGGCATCACGGCCGGCGAGACCCGCACCCTCTCGGTCAGCTTCCCCGAGGGCTATGGCGCGGCCGAGCTGGCGGGCAAGGCGGCGCAGTTCGAGGTGACCTGCAAGGCGCTCAAGCAGCCCGTGACGCCGCCGATCGACGACGAGATGGCCAAGGGTGTCGGCTTCGACACGCTGGAGGCGCTGAAGGCCACGGTGCGCGACCAGCTGCAGCGGGAATACGACAGCCTGGCCCGGCTGAAGGTGAAGCGGGCCCTGCTGGATGCGCTCAGCGAGCGCGCCGCCTTCCCCGTGCCCGAGGGCATGGTCGAGGCCGAGTTCGGCCAGATCTGGCAGCGCGTCGAGGCCGACCTGAAGGCCGGCCGCCTCGACGAGGACGACAAGGGCAAGGACGAGGACACGCTGAAGGCCGACTACCGCGCCATCGCCGAGCGCCGGATCCGCCTCGGCCTGCTGCTCTCCGAGATCGGGCGGACCAACAACATCACCGTCAGCGCCGAGGAGCTCGGCCGCGCCATGCGCCAGGAGGCCTCGCGCTACCCGGGCCAGGAGCAGGCGGTGATGGAGTTCTTCCGCAAGAACCCGCAGGCGGCCGACAACCTGCGCTCGCCGATCTTCGAGGAGAAGGTCGTCGACTTCATGCTGGAACTCGCCCAGGTCACCGACCGCACGGTGCCGGTCGAGGAGCTGACCCGGCAGGACGACGCCCGGGCCTGATCCCGGACGCCCCGCCGGGCGACGGGCATCATCCGCCGATCTGAGGCGCTTGGCGGCGCCGCTGAACACGGCGCTTGAGCCCGGGCCGGCGCCGGCCCTATGCAGGGCGAGTCGCTTCTGCGCCGGAGTCCCCATGACCGACCGCCCCGTGCCGCCGGGCCTGCCGCGTCGCGCCCTGCTGCTGCCACCCGCCGCGATGGCCCTTGCCCTGGCGCTGCCGGCGCCGGCCCTGGCGCAGCGCCAGGGCCAGCCGCGCCAGGGTTCGCGGGCGCCGGCCGGGCCCGCGCCGACCCCGGCGCAGACTCCGCTCGGCCCCATCGACACCCTGGCGCGCCACGCGCTGGTGGTGGATTTCGACACCGACGCCGTCCTGCTCGAGAAGAACGCCGACGAGCGGATGCCGCCGAGCTCCATGTCGAAGCTGATGACCATGTACATGGTCTTCGAGCAGCTCAAGCAGGGCCGCATGCGCCTCGACCAGGAGCTACCGGTCAGCGAGCGCGCCTGGCGCATGGGCGGCAGCAAGATGTTCGTGCAGATCGGGAGCCAGGTGAAGGTCGAGGACCTGATCCGCGGCGTCGTCGTGCAGTCCGGCAACGATGCCTGCATCGTCTTCGCCGAGGCGATCGCCGGCTCCGAGAGCCAGTTCGCCGAGCTGATGAACGAGCGGGCGCGGCAGATCGGCCTGACCAGCAGCACCTTCCGCAACAGCACCGGCTGGCCCGACCCCGAGCACCGCACGACCTGCCGCGACCTGGCGCGGCTGGCGCGGCGCATCATCCTCGATTTCCCGGAATACTACCGCTACTACAACGAGCGCAGCTTCCGCTTCAACGACATCAGCCAGGACAACCGCAACCCGGCCCTGGCCCGGGTGGCCGGCGCGGACGGGCTGAAGACCGGCCATACCGAGGAGGCCGGCTACGGCCTGACCGCCAGCGCCAAGCGCGGCGAGCGCCGGCTGATCCTGGTCTTCAACGGCCTGCCCAGCATGCGCGCCCGCGCCGAGGAGAGCGAGCGGCTGCTGGAATGGGGCTTCCGCGAGTTCGAGAACGTCGTGCTGTTCCGCGCCTCGGACGTGGTGGAGCAGGTGCCGGTCTATCTCGGCGAGCGCGCGACCGTGCCGCTGGTCGGCGGGCAGGACCTGATCGTGACCCTGCCGCGCGCCTGGCGCAGCCGGCTGCAGGTGCGGCTGCGCTACGAGGCGCCGCTGCCCGCGCCGGTGCTGAAGGGGGCGCGGCACGGCACGATCGAGGTCTCGGGCCAGGGCATCCCGTCGCAGCAGCACGAGCTCTTCGCCGGGGCGGATGTGGACCGGCTCGGCATCGTGCCGCGCATCCCGGCGGTGATCGGGCGCTGGATCACCGGCAGCTGAGGCAGGCCCCGGGCCGGCTCACGCCCGGATGCGCTCGCCCCCCGGGTCGTGGAAGGGCCGGAGCGAGGCGCGGGCGGGATGGCGGCGGCGGGCGATCTCGACCTCGAAGCGGCCGCCGGCGACCCAGGCCGGCGTGACGCCTTCGGCGCAAGTCACCGTCGCCAGCGCGATGCTGGCGCCGATGGTGTGCCCGTACATGGCCGAGGTGGTGCGGCCGACCAGCGCGCCGTCCCGCCAGACCGGCTCGTTGTGGTAGAGCAGCGGCGCCGCGGGATCCTCCAGCGCGAGGCCGACCAGGCGCCGCACCGGTGCCCTGCCGCGCTGCGGCAGCAGGGCCTCGCGGCCGATGAAGCCGCCGGGCTTGTCCCAGGCGATGGTGAAGCCGAGCCCGGCTTCCAGCGGCGTGTCCTCCTCGGCGATGTCGTGGCCCCAGTGGCGGTAGAGCTTCTCCATGCGCAGCGAGTTCAGCGCATGGTAGCCGCAATGCGTGACCCGCTCCGCGGCGACCAGGTCGTAGACGTGCTGCACCATCTCCGTCGGCACGTAGAGCTCCCAGCCCAGCTCGCCGACATAGGTGATGCGCGTCGCCCGCACGCGCGCGAGCCCGAGGTCGATCACCTGCGAGGTGCCGAAGGGGAAGGCGGCGTTCGAGAGATCGGCGTCGGTGACGCGCGCGAGGATCTCGCGCGACCGCGGCCCCATCAAGGCCAGCGTCGCAATGCCGGAGGTGACGTCGACCACCTGCGCCCGCGCCTCCGTGGGGATGTGCCGCGCGAGCCAGGCGAGGTCGCGCCCCTGCGTCGCCGCGGCAGTGACGACCAGGTAGCGGTCCGCGGCCTCGCGCGTGATGGTCAGGTCCGCCTCGATCCCGCCGCGCTCGTTCAGCCACTGCGTGTAGGCGACCTTGCCGACGGGCATCGCCATGTCGGCGGTGCAGATCCGGTTCAGCACCGCCTCGGCATCGCGCCCGACCACCGCGAACTTGGCGAAGGAGGAGAGGTCGAAGAGGCCGGCATCCTCGCGCACGGCGCAATGCTCGGCGGCGGAGGCGGCGAACCAGTTCTGCCGGCCGTAGCTGTAGTCGTAGCGCGGCGCGGTGCCGGGTGGCGCGAACCAGTTGGCGCGCTCCCAGCCCGCCGTCTCGCCGAAGCAGGCGCCGGCCGCGGCCAGCCTGTCGTGCAGGGCGGAGCGCCGCACCCCGCGCGCCGAGTCGGGCTGCCGGAAGGGCCAGTGCATGGCGTAGAGCAGGCCCAGGCTCTCGGCCGTGCGCTCGCGCAGGTAGCGGCGGTTCGCCTGGAAGGGCAGGGCGCGGCGGAGATCCACGTCCCAGAGATCCATTGGCGGATGCCCGTCCAGGATCCAGTCCGCCAGCACGCGGCCCGCCCCGCCGGCCGACTGGATGCCGATGGAGTTGAACCCCGCCGCGACGAAGCAGCCCGGCAGCTCCGGCGCCTCGCCCAGCAGGTAGCGCACGTCGGGCGTGAAGCTCTCCGGCCCGTTGAACCAGAGGCGGATCCCGGCCTCCTTCAGCAGCGGCACGCGATGCGCCGAGCCCTCCAGCAGCGGCGCGACATGGTCGAGGTCGTCGGGCAGCGTGCCATAGGCGAAGTCCTTGGGGATGCCTTCCATGCCCCAGGGCTTGGCGCGCGGCTCGAACCAGCCGACCAGCAGCTTGCCGGCCTCGGGCTTCACATAGGTGCAGGCATCCATGTCGCGCAGCACGGGCAGGCCGGCGGGCAGCGCCTCCAGCGGCTCGGTGACGACGTAGAAATGCTCGGCCGCGTGCAGGGGCACGTTCACGCCGGCGGTCGCGGCCAGCTCCCGAGTCCACATGCCGGCGCAGAGCACGACGATCTCGGCCGCGACGGGGCCCGCGTCGGTCATCACGCCGGTGGCGCGGCCCGCCGCGTGCAGGATGCGCGTGACGGCGACGCCTTCGATCACCCTGGCGCCGTTCTGCCGCGCGCCGGCGGCCAGCGCGCGGCAGGTGTCGCCCGGCGCGCAATAGCCATCCTTCGGCAGGAAGACGCCGCCGGCGATGTCGCGCGCTTCCATCACCGGCCAGCGCGCGGCGCATTCGGCCGGGGTCAGCACCTCCACCTCCAGCCCGAAGCAGGAGGCCATGGAGGCGCCGCGCGCCAGCTCCTCCATCCGCGCCGCCGAGGCCGCGACGGCCAGCGAGCCGCACTGCACGAAGCCGGTGGCGTGGCCCGTCTCCGCCTCCAGGCCCTGGTAGAGGCCGGTGGTGTACTGGGCGAGCCGCGTCAGGTTCAGCGTGGCGCGCAGCTGGCCAACCAGGCCCGCCGCGTGCCAGGTGGTCCCGCTGGTAAGCTCGTGCCGCTCCAGCAGCAGCACGTCGCGCTCGCCGCGCCGGGCCAGGTGGTAGGCGAGGCTGCAGCCGACGATGCCGCCGCCGACGATGACGATGCGCGCGCGGTCGGGCAGGGCAGGGGCGCTCATCGCGCCGGCCCCAGCAGCGCGGCGAAGCGCGAGAGGTCCTCCAGCGAGTCGAAGCGGTCGACGAGGTCGATCACCTCGTCCTGCTCGGCGCGGGAGAGCAGGTCGCGCACGCTCTGGCGGAACTTCGCCTCGATCTCGGCGGCGCTCACCGGATTCTCCGGGCTGGCGCGGCGGTGCAGCACCTCGTGGGACAGCGCGCGGCCATCCTTCGTGTGCACCACCATGCGGCAGGCGTGGCGGAAGGCGCTGCCCATCGCCTCCAGCCCGGCATCCTCGTGCACGGCGATGCGCGGGATGAAGCCGAGGAGGACGGGATCGGCCAGCCGCCGCTCGGCATAGTCCGCGGCCGAGGCCTCGCCGCCGAGGGCGATCACCGAGAGGCCGTAGAAGATGTTCATCTGCGCCGCGGTCACGCCCTGCGGCCGGTAGGGCCAGGCGGTGTGGACGAAGGTCATGTGGCCGACGCCGACCTCGATGCGCTCGATGTCGCCTGCGGTGAGCGTGTGTTCCGCCATCAGGTGGCGCAGCGCATCCAGCGCGCTGTGGATGGAGGTGACGGAGGGATACATCTTGAAGCCGACGTTCAGCGTCTCCCAGACCTGCCCGAGGCCGGCGAGCAGCCTCTCCGGCTTCGGCGTGCGGGCGATGGCCGAGAGGAAGCCGCCATAGGGTGCCTCCAGCACGTCCTCGATGCCGGTGAAGCCGCGGCTCGCCAGCGCCGCCGCGCGCACGCCCGCTTCCGCCGCGCGGCCGGCATGCAGGCGCTTGACCATGGCCCCTTCCTGCGCCGCCATCAGCCCGGCCGCCAGGGAGCCGGCGATGCCGAGCGCATGCTGCATCTCCCCGGCGTCGAGCCGCGCGAGCCGGCCCGCGGATGCCGCCGCGACGAAGGCGCCCGAGGTGCCCTGGGGGTGGAAGCCGTTCAGGAACAGCGCCGTGGTGGCGGCATTGCCGACCCGCGCGCCGACCTCGATGCCGGCGACGATCGCCTCCAGCGCCGCCCGGCCCGTCGTGCCCGGCCTGGCTTCGGCGAAGCCGAGGGCGATCGGCGTCGTCAGCGAGTTCGGGTGCAGCACGCTCTCCTTGTGGATGTCGTCCATCTCGAAGGCGTGGCCGGCGGTGGCGTTGCAGAGCGCGGCCTGGGCCAGCGAGCCGCGGTGCCCCGAGGCCCAGAGCGCGGCGGCCGGCGTCGCGCCCTCGGCCAGGCACATGGCCTGCACGCGCCGCGTCCAGGGCAGGGTGGCGCCCAGCAGGCAGACCCCGATGCCGTCGAGCAGGGAGAGCTTCGCCTGGCGCACCACCGCCGCCGGCAGGTCCTCGAAGCGCAGCCCCGCGGCGAAGCCGGCGAGGTGCCGCGTGGCCTCGGGCAGCAGGGGCGGGGCGGGGCTGGTCATGCGGGCGGATCCTCCGGCCCGGAGGCTAGTCGCGCCGCGCGCATCCGACTAGCGTGGCGCCGAGGGAGAGAGACGCCATGGCCACCAATGCCTATCCCGTCGAGAGCGTCGGCGAGGCCTTCCTGGTGCTGATGAAGCGCCGGGGCATCGACCATTTCTTCGTCAATGCCGGAACGGACAGCGCCAGCCTCGTCGAGGCCTATGCGCGGCAGCCCTCCTCGGGCCTCGACTTCCCGAACCCGGTGGTCTGCACGCACGAGAACCTCGCCGTCGGCATGGCGCATGGCTACACCATGGTGACGGGCCGGCCGCAGGCGGTGATGCTGCATGTCTCGGTGGGCGCCGCCAATGCCGTCTGCGCGCTGATGAACGCGGCGCGCGACAACATCCCGATGCTGTTCACCGCCGGGCGCACGCCGCTCTTCGAGCAGGGCCGGCGCGGCGCGCGCAACGTGCCGATCCACTGGGCGCAGGAAATGTTCGACCAGGCCGGCATGGTGCGCGAGATCGTCAAGTGGGACTACGAGCTGCGCGACGGCACGGTGAACCTCGAGGACATCCTGGACCGCGCGCTGGCGGTGACCGCGGCGCCGCCGCAGGGCCCGGTCTACCTGACCCTGCCGCGCGAGGTGCTGGCGACCGAGCTGCGCGAGCTGGTGCTGGGCCGCGACGACCTCGCCATCCCCAGCGAGCCGGCGCCCGACCCGCGCGCGGTGGAGACGCTCGCCGCGATGATCGCCGCCGCAGAGTTCCCGGTGATCGCCACCGCGACCGCCGGCCGCCGCCCCGCGGACGTGCCCGTGCTGGCCGCGCTCTGCGAGACGCACGGCATCGGCGTGGTGGAGACGCATGCCCGCTTCCTCGGCCTGCCCGCGAGCCACCCGATGCATCTCGGCATCGCGCTGAAGCCGCATTTCCCGAAGGCCGACCTGATCATCGTGCTCGAAGCGGACGTGCCCTGGATGCCGAGCGTCGATGGCGGGCCGCGCGCGGGCTGCCGGGTGGTGAATGCCGGCGTCGATCCGCTGTTTGCCCAGTATCCGGTGCGCGGCTATCGCGGCGACCTCGCCATCACGGCGACCACCTCCACCCTGCTGCCGGCGCTGGCCGCGGCGCTCGGTGCCCGCAGCGCCGGGGCGGAGGGGCGGCGCGAGCGCATCGCCGCCGCCGCACGCGCCCTGCGCCAGGCCCGGGCCGAGCGCATCGCCGTGCTGAAAGCGGCGCCGCGCATGACCAAGGACTGGATGAACCTCTGCCTGAGCGAGGCGAAGCCCGCCGACGCCATCGTGGTGAACGAGTATTGGGCGACGCGCGGCCTGCTCGACTGCGAGGCGCCCGGCAGCTTCTACCACCACCCGCCGGCGGCGGGCCTCGGCTGGGGCATGCCCGCGGCGCTCGGCGTGCAGCTGGCGCAGCGGGAGCGGACGGTGATCGCCACGCTCGGCGACGGCGCCTACATGTTCGCCAACCCGGCCGCCTGCCACCAGGCCAGCGCGGCGCTGGACCTGCCGGTGCTCACGATCCTCTGCAACAATGCGCGCTGGCATGCGGTGCAGAACGCCGCGACCACGCTCTACCCCGAGGGCCATGCGGCGCGGCACGCGACGCCGGTGCCGCTGGCCGATCTCTCGCCCACGCCGGCCTTCGAGAAATACGCCGAGGCCTCGGGCGGCCATGGCGAATGCGTCGCCGACCCGCGCGCGCTGCCGGACGCCATCGCCCGTGGCCTGCGCGTGGTGCGCGAGGAGCGGCGCCAGGTGCTGCTGAACGTGCTCTGCGAGTAGCGGCGGCGCGGCTCAGACCGGGCCCTGGCCGGGCGGGATGCGAAGCACCAGCCCGTCCAGCCCGGGCTCCAGCCGGATCTGGCAGGACAGCCGCCGCCCCGGCGGCACCGTCCCCAGCGTGTCGGAGAGCATGTCCTGCTCGTCCTCGCCGGCCGGCGGCATGCGCTCCGCCCATTCCGGCGCGACATCCACCATGCAGGTGACGCAGATGCACTGGCCGCCGCATTCCGCCGGCAGGCCGGCGACGCCGTTGCGCACGGCGACATGCATGATGGTGGGCAGGCCGGTGGCGTCCAGCGTCGCCGCGGCGCCGTCGGGCTGGAGGAAGGTGATCCGCATGCGCCCGGTATAGCGCGGCGGCCCCGGCCGGTGCAGTCTCTCCGCCAGCACGCGGGAGGATACGCAGCGATGCCCTACAAGCCCTTCGACCTGACCGGGAAGGTGGCCCTGGTGACCGGCGGCAATTCCGGCATCGGCCTCGGCATGGCGGAGGCGATGGCGGAGGCCGGGGCCGACATCGCCATCTGGGGCACGAATGCCGCCAAGAACGCCGCGGCGAAGACGCAGCTCGAGCGCACCGGGCGGCGCATCCACGCCCAGCTTTGCGACGTCGGCGAGGAGGAGCAGGTGGAGGCCGCCTTTGCCGAGACCCTCGCCGTCATGGGGCGGGTGGATGGCTGCTTCGCCAATGCCGGCGTCTCCGGTGGCCGCAGCGGGCCCTTCCTCGAGCGGACCAAGGCCGACTGGGACCGCATCATGCGGGTGAACCTGACGGGCGCCTTCCTCACCTTCCGCGCCGCCGCGCGCCACATGAAGGCGCGTGCCGAGCAGGGCGACAAGGGCGGCGTGCTGGTCGCCACCGCCTCCGTCGCCGCCATCGAGGGCGCGGCGCGCAGCGAGCACTACGGCGCCAGCAAGGGCGGCGTCACGGCCATGGTGCGCGCGCTGGCCGTCGAGCTCGCGCGGCACGGCATCCGCGCGAACTCCATCCTGCCGGGCTGGATCGAGACGGACATGACCGCGCGCTCCGTCGCCGATCCGCGCTTCGCCGGCAACGTGCTGCCGCGCGTGCCGATGCGGCGCTGGGGCACGGGCGCGGATTTCGGCGGCATCGCCGTCTACTTCCTCTCGGAGGCCAGTGCCTTCCACACCGGCGACGCCGTCGTCATCGACGGCGGCTACACGAAGTTCTGAGCCCCACCCGCCCGCGCACGAGGACGCCCATGCCCCGCCGCTACATCGACCTCTCCGTCGCCCTCAAGGCCGGCATCCGGTCGGACCCGCCCGGCAGCGAGCCGCAGATCGAGTATCTCGACCACCACATGACGGCGCCGCGCATGGCCGAGTACATGGGCGTGCCGATCGACGCGCTGCCGGAGGGCGAGTACGCCGCCATCGAGCGCGTGCAGATCAGCACGCACAACGGCACCCATGTCGATGCGCCCTACCACTACTTCTCGCGCCAGGACGAGCGGCTGGTGCCCGGCGGCCGGCCCTCCATGCGGATCGACGAGATGCCGCTCGAGTGGTTCCACAATCCCGGCGTGAAGCTCGACTTCCGCCACTTCCCGGACGGCTACGTGGTGCAGCCCGGCGATGTCGAGGCCGAGCTCCGGCGCATCGGCCATGTGCTGAAGCCGCTCGAGATCGTCGTGGTGAACACCCGCGCCGGCAGCCGCTACGGCGAGGAGGACTATGTCGATGCGGGCTGCGGCATGTCGAAGGCGGCGACGCTCTGGCTGCTCGAGCGCGGCATCCGGGTGGTCGGCACCGATGGCTGGTCCTGGGATGCGCCCTTCAGCTTCACGAAGCGGCGCATCGAGCAGGGCGGCTCGCCCGAGCTGATCTGGGAGGGCCACCGTGCGGGCCGCGAGATCGGCTACAGCCATATCGAGAAGCTGCACAACCTCGAGCAGCTTCCGCCCGACGGGTTCGAGGTGGTGTGCTTCCCCGTGAAGGTGCATCGCGGCTCGGCGGGCTGGACCCGGGCAGTGGCCATCATCGAGGACTGACGACGGCGCTGCACCGGGCGCAGCCCAACCGCGCCGCCGGCTGCCCAGCGGCGCGGCACTTCCGGCGCCGCGGCAGAGGCTTCCCGCCGGGCGCCCCGTTGCCGCGCCGCGCCGTCCGCGCCAGCATGCGGCGCCGCATCCGGGGGAGCCACGCCATGGCCAGCATCGACACCCAGCGCTTCCTGGCGGACCTGAACGAGCTGCGCCGCATCGGCCAGTTCCGCACCGGGGTGCATCGCCCGACCTACTCGCCGCAGGACATGGAGGCGCGGCGCTGGCTGGTGGCGAAGCTCGAAGCCTGCGGGCTGGAGGCGTCGATCGACGGCATCGGCAATGTCTATGGCCGCCACAAGGGGCCGAGTCCGCATCTCCTCGTCGGCAGCCATATCGAGAGCCAGAACGAGGCGGGCTGGCTCGACGGCGCGCTCGGCGTGGTCGCCGGCGTGGCGCTGGCGCGCGCCGGCCTGCCCGTGGACGTCGCCGCCTTCGCCGACGAGGAGGGCCATTTCGAGGGCGGCTTCCTCGGCTCCAAGTCCATCATCGGCGAGCTGTCCGAGGCCGAGATCGACCGCAGCCGCAGCCGCAACGACGGCACGCCGCTGCGCGACGCACTGGCCGCCGCGGGCCTCGCCGGCAAGCCGCGCATGACGCTGGAGCCCGGCCGCCACAAGGGCTTCTTCGAGATGCATATCGAGCAGGGCACGCAGCTCGAGACTGCGGGCCTGCGCGCGGGCGTCGTGACGGGGATCGTGGCGATCTGGCAGTGGCGCATCCTGATCGAGGGCCAGCAGGACCACGCCGGCGGCACCACCATGGCCGAGCGCAAGGATGCCGGCCTCGCCGCCGTCCGGCTGCTGGCGATGCTCGACCAGGAGATCCCGAGGGTGTGCGGCGAGCGCAGCACCTGGACCACGGGGCGCATCGTGCTCGACCCCGGCGCGCCCTCGATCATCCCGGGGAAGGCCGACATCCTGTTCCAGTTCCGCGACATCGACCGCGTCGTGCTCGAGCGCATGGAGCGGACGCTGCGGTCCTGTGTGCAGGAGAACAACCGGCGCGAGCGCACCACGGCGACGCTGGTCAATGTCAGCAAGTCGCTGCCCGCGCCCTGCGACCCGGCGATGATGGCCGCGCTCGACGCGGCGGCCGAGACGCACGCGCCCGGCCTCTGGCAGCGCATGCCCTCGGGCGCCGGGCATGACGCGCAGTACCTCGCGCGCCGGATGCCGGTGGCGATGCTGTTCACGCCCTCGATCGGCGGCATCAGCCACCATTGGGCCGAGGACACGAAGGAGGAGGACCTGGCGCTCTGCGTCAGCATCCTCGGCGATGCGGCGGCGCGCTACCTGGCGAGCTAGAGCGTGATCGCCGAAGGGCGTAACGCCCGCAGGCGTGAATCACGCGAGTAAACAACGCGCTGGACCGCGATCCGCGATTCCGTGCTCGCGGATCGCGGTCTAGAGACCCAGCGCCGTCAGCCCCGGATGGTCCGTCGGCCGCGGTCCGGGCGCCGGCCAGCGGAACTTGCGCTCCGCCTCGGCGATCGGCACGTCGTTGATGCTGGCGTGCCGCGCCCGCATCAGCCCCTCGGCGTCGAATTCCCAGTTCTCGTTGCCGTGGCTGCGGAACCAGTTGCCGCTGTCGTCGCGCCATTCATAGACGAAGCGCACGGCGATGCGGTCGTCCTGCCAGGCCCAGACCTCCTTGATCAGCCGGTAGTCGATCTCCTTCGCCCATTTGCGGCGCAGGAACTCCACGATCGCGGCGCGGCCCTGGAAGAACTCGGCGCGGTTCCGCCAGCGGCTGTCCTCGGTATAGGCGAGGGAGACGCGCTCCGGGTCGCGGCTGTTCCAGGCGTCCTCGGCGGCGCGCGCCTTCTGCGCGGCGGTTTCGGCGGTGAAGGGCGGGAAGGGCGGTCGGGGGGCCATGCTGCTATCCTTTCCGGGCGAGATGCGCCCGCCATCCGCCGGTGTTCGATATGTCGGGCGCGCCGGTGACGCCGGCGGCCTCGGCCAGGAAGCCGAGCGGCGTGCTGCCATCCTCGAGCGTCACCCGCCCGAAGCCGAGCGGCGGCGGGATCTCCGCCAGGAAGGGCCCGATGCCGGCGGCCGGCAGCGCCCAGAGCTCGCCCGCGACGGCGACGCCGCCCGCCTCGACCCGCAGCATGCCCGGCCGGTTGCCGAGGTCGTGCAGCCGGTAGAGCGGCGCCGTCCGCGCCTCTCGCAGGAAGCGGCCGCCATGGCGCAGGATCTGCGGGTTCAGCGGCAGGCCCGCCATGTGCGCGCCGATGGCCAGCAGCGGCACCTCCTCCGGCGCGAGCGCCGGCGGGGCGGGCGGCGCGGGGCAGGGCGCGCCGGTCGCGCCCAGGGTCAGCCCGGCGGCGTGGTGCAGCGCCGCGCCGAGGCCGCCGAGCAGCGCCTCGGCATGCGCGGGGCCGACCAGCGTGACGCCGAAGGGCGCGCCATCCGTGCGGAAGCCCGCCGGCACGGCCAGCGCCGCGAGATCGCAGATGTTGACGAAGTTCGTGTAGGTGCCGAGGCGGCTGTTCGCCGCCACCGGCTCGGCCTCCAGCATCGAGAGCGTCGGCGCGCCGGGCGCGGTCGGCAGCAGCAGCGCGTCGGCCTGTGCGAAGAGCGCGCGGGCCAGGCGCCGCGCCTCGGCGGCCGCGTCCAGGTCGCCCCAGGCCTCGACGGTGCGCTGGGCGAAGCCGGCCTCGAGGATGCCGCGCGTGACCGGGTGCACGGCCTCGGGCCTGTCGCGCAGGATGTCCTGCAGCGCCGCGGTCCGCTCGGCGACCCAGGCGCCGTCGTAGAGCCGGCGCGCGATGGCGAGGAATGGCGCGATGTCGACGCGCGCCACCGTCGCGCCCAGCGCCCGCGCGCGGTCGAGCGCGGCGTCGTAGAGCGCCGCCTCCTCCGCCGTGTCGAAGACGAGCTGCTCGGCCAGCGGTGCCGCCAGCCGGAAGCCCGGCATCGGCATGGGCGCGGCGCGCCAGGCGGGCGGCGCGGCGCGGGAATAGCGGTCCGCCGCGTCGGGGCCGGCGATGACAGCCAGCACGGCGGCGGCATCGGCGACCGTCAGCGCGAAGACCGAGACGCAGTCGAGCGAGCGGCAGGCCGGCACCACGCCGCGCGTCGGCACCAGGCCGAGGCTCGGCTTGAGGCCGACGATGTTGTTCAGCATCGCCGGCACGCGGCCCGAACCGGCGGTGTCCGTGCCGAGCGAGAAGGCGCAGATCCCCGCCGCCACCGCCGTCGCCGAGCCGGAGGAGGAGCCGCCCGGCACGAGGTCCGCGCGGATCGCGTTGCGCGGCACGCCATGCGGGCTGCGCACGCCGACGAGGCCGGTGGCGAACTGGTCGAGGTTCACCTTGCCCAGCAGGATCGCGCCGGCGCCGAGCAGCCGCGCGACGGCCGGCGCATCCTCGGCGGGTGTGTACGCATAGTCCGGGCAGGCGGCGGTCGTCGGCAGGCCGGCGACGTCGATGTTGTCCTTCACCACGAAGGGCAGGCCGAAGAGCGGCCGCCCGCGCGGCCCCTCCGCAGCGAGCGCCGCGGCGCGCGCGCGCACCGCATCGGGCGCGACCGCCGTGATGAAGAGCGCGGGATCGGCCCAGGTGCGGATCCGCGCCAGCGCGCCCTCGGCGATGGCGAGCGGGCTGCCGCCGGCGGCGTAGTAGCCGGCAAGCGTCTCGACGGTGAGCAGGGCGGGTGGCGTCATGCGAGGCGCAGCGCCTCCGCCGCGGCCTGCATCAGCTCGCCCTCGGGCGCGCGCAGCGCCTCGATCATGCGGAAATGGTCGCAGCCGGCCACGGGGATCAGCGGGCCCGGGCATTGCGCCTGGGCGCGCCAGGCGTGGAACTCGCGCGACTGCCGGCGCAGCTCCGGCAGCTCCGCGCCGCCATAGGCGATGGCGACGCGCTTCGGCACAGGCGGCAGGCGGAGCGGCGAAAGCGCCGCGACCTCCCCGGCCGTCAGGCTCAGCCGGTCGTTCACCACCGTATCGCGCAGCGGCGCCAGCTCGTAGAGGCCGGAGAGGCAGAGCCCGGCCGCCACCAGCGGATGGTCCATCGCCATCGCCGCGAGATGCGCGCCCGAGGACCAGCCCGAGAGCAGGACCGGCCCGGCGATGCCATGCGCCGCGCGGTTCTCGGCCAGCCAGTCCAGCGCGGCGCGGATCTCCGCGACGATCTCCGTCATCATCGCGTCGGGGCCCAGCGTGTGCCCGGGCAGCGCCGCCGACCAGCCGCGCGCCAGCGGCGCCGCAGCGATGCAGGCGAAGGCCGCCGCCGAATTGCGCTGCCAGTAGCCGCCATGAATGAAGACGAGGCAGGGCGCGGCGGGATCGGCGGCGGGATAGAGATCCCAGGTGTTGCGCTCGCGCGGGCCGTAGCGCAGGTCGAGATGCCTGGCATGGGCGGCGCGGAAGGCGGCCGAGGCCTCGTTGCGCGCGGCGATCAGCGCCGCGCTGTCCGGCACCGCGGCGTTGCTGTCATAGGCGGCGTCGCGCGCCGCCGGGGTGGCCGCGGCCCAGAAGCCGGGCAGGGGGTTGTAGCTCACGATCGGATCCCTCTCGGCGGGCGCGCGATGCAACCCCTGTGCCGGCTGCGCTCAGTCGGTGATCTGCCTGACCGGGCTGCCGGCGCAGTAGCCGAGGATGGCCTCGACCGCCCCGGCGAAATAGACGCGGTAGTTCTCCTCCGTGACGTAGCCGAGATGCGGCGTCAGCAGCGTGTTGGGCGCGGCGAGGATCGGGTGGCCGGGCGGCAGCGGCTCCTGGTCGAAGACGTCGAGGCCGGCGCCTGCGATGCGGCCCTCCGTCAGCGCGGCGACCAGCGCCTCCTGGTCGATCAGCGGCCCCCGGCTGGTGTTCACGACATAGGCCGTCGGCTTCATCAGCGCGAGGTCGCCGGCGCCTAGGATGCCGCGCGAACGGTCCGAGAGCACGAGGTGCAGCGTCAGCACGTCCGCCTCGCGCAGCAGGGTCGGCTTGTCGACCAGCGTGGCGCCCGCGGCGGCGGCCTTCTCGGCGGTGAGGTTCTGGCTCCAGCCGATGATCCGCATGCCCAGCGCCGCGCCCACCTTCGCCACCCGGCTGCCGAGATTGCCGAGGCCCATCACGCCGAGCGTCTTCCCCTCCAGCGTCACGCCGAGCGGCATGCCCTGCCAGGTGCCGGCGCGCAGCGAGGCCTCCTGCCGCGGGATGGCGCGCGCGAGGCCGAGGATCAGGCCCCAGGTGAGGTCGACCGTGGGATGCGCCACGCTCGGCGTGCCGCAGACGGTGATGCCGCGCTCCGTGCACGCGGCGACGTCGACGGAGCGGTTGCGCGCGGCGGTGGTGATCAGCAGCCGCAGCTTCGGCAGCCGCTCGATCAACGCGCGGGGGAAGGGCGTGCGCTCGCGCATGATGACGAGGGCGTCGAAGGGCAGCAGCCGCTCGACCAGCGCCTCGCGGTCGGTGAGCGTGTCGCGGAAGACGGTGACGCTCATCGTCGGCGGCAGCCGGTCCCAGGGCCCGAGGGCGAGATGCACGCCCTGGTAGTCGTCGAGGATGCCGATGCGGGTGAGCGTGGGCATGGTGGACTTCCCCCTCAGGCGCGGAGTGCGCGCAGCGCGTTGAGAATGACGGCGACGTCGATCGCCTCCTGCAAGACAGCGCCCTGCACCGGCGTCAAGTGGCCGAGCGCCGCGGCCACCATGCCGAGGGTCGAGAGGCCGATGCCGGCGGCGACCGATTGCCGCGCGATCTGTCGCGCGCGCCGGGCGATGCGCATGGCCTCGGCCAGGCGGTCCAGCCGGTCGACCAGCAGCACGGCATCGGCGGCCTCGGCGCTGGCCGCGGCGCCGCGCGCGCCCATGGCGACGCCGGCATCGGCGGCGGCCAGGGCCGGGGCATCGTTCACCCCGTCGCCCACCATCACCACCTGGCCATGCGCCGCGCGCTCGGCATGGACCAGCGCCACCTTGTCGGCGGCCGAGAGCTCGGCATGCACGGCATCGAGCCCGGCCTCGGTGCCGACCGCCTCGGCCACCTCGCGCCGGTCGCCGGAGAGCATCACCACGCGCCGGATGCCGGCGCCGCGGACCGCCGCGAGCATCGCATGCGCATCCTCGCGCAGCGCATCGGCCAGCACCATCCGCGCGGCCAGGCGCCCCTCGACCGCGACGAGGACGAGCACTGCGCCGGCCGGCGCCTCGGGCGGCAGCGCCGCGGCCCCGAAGCCGCAGCGCCGCGCCATGAAACCGGCGCCGCCGACCGCCACCGCGCGCCCCTCGACCCGGCCATCGATGCCGTCGCCCGGCGCCTCCTCCACCGCCTCCGGCACCGCGAGCGGCAGCGCCTGCGCGCGCGCCGCGGCGACGATGCTCTGCGCCACCGGATGCGCGCTCGCCTGGTCGAGCGAGGCGGCGAGCCGCAGCGCCTCCTCGGCGGTGAAGCCCGGCTCGGGGTGGATGGAGAGCAGCCGGGCGCGCCCCTCGGTCAGCGTGCCGGTCTTGTCGAGCAGCAGCACGCGGGCGAGCGCCAGCGCCTCCAGGGCGCCGCCCGACTTCACCAGCACGCCGGCCCGGGCGGCGCGCGAGAGGCCGGCGATGATGGCGACCGGCACGGCCAGGATCAGCGGGCAGGGCGTGGCGACCACCAGCACGGCCAGCGCCCGGCGCGGATCGCCCGAGACCAGCCAGGCCGCGCCCGCCAGCGCCAGGGTCAGCGCCAGGAAGCCGAGCGCCCAGCGGTCGGCGAGGCGGGCCATCGGCGCCCGGCTCGCCTGCGCCTGCTCCACGAGGCGGACGATGCCGGCATAGGTGCTGCGCGCGGCATCGCGCTCGGCGCGGAGGTCGAAGGCATCGCCCACGTTCGTGCTGCCCGAGAGCACGGCGCCGCCGGGCGGCACCCGCACCGGCATCGCCTCCCCGGTCAGGGCCGCGGTGTCGAGCAGCGCCGGCGCCGCGCCCACGACCTCGCCATCGACGGGCACCACTTCGCCGCGGCGGACCAGCAGCCGGTCGCCCGGGGCGAGCGCGCCGATCGGCACCGTCTCCAGCGCGCCCGCTGCGGTGCGCCGCGTTGCGCTGCGCGGCATGCGGGCGAGCAGCGCCGTCATCTCGCGCCGGGCGCGCTGCCGGGCGAAGGCCTCCAGCCACTGGCCGCCGGCGAACATCAGCGCCACCACCACGGCGGCCAGCGGCTCGCCGAGCAGCAGGGCGACGCCGATGGAAAGCGCGGCGATCAGGTCGAGGCCGGTATCGCCGCGGCGGAGCCCGTGCAGGATGTCCCGCAGCAACGCCAGCAGCACCGGCAGGGCGCCGAGGCCGAAGGACCAGCCGGCGGCGGCGCCGCGCCCGGCGGCCAGCAGCGCCAGCCCGGCCACCAGCCCGACCACCGGGGCGGCGACCAGGGCGAAGGCGGCGGCGTAGGTGCGCAGCGGCGATGCCGGCCGCCTGGTTCCCGGGCCCGGCGCCGCGGCGGCGATGCTCATGGCCGACGTGCGGGCCTCAGGAAGCAGGCGCCAGCAGCTTCGCCGTCACCGCTTGGCGCAGCCGCTCCGGCACCGGGACCGTGCGCGACTGCTCGCGGCGGTCGACATAGACATGCACGAAATGCCCCTCGGCGCAGGCCGTCTGGTCGTCGTTGCGGAAGAGGCCGATCTCGTAGCGGATCGAGGAGCCGCCGAGGCGGGCGCAGCGCAGCCCGACCGTCACGCTGTCGGGAAAGGCCAGCGGCGCGTGGTAGCGGCAAGTGGTCTCAACCACGAGGCCGATGGCGGTGACCTTCTCCAGCTCCAGCGCGTTGTCGCCGAACATGCCGGCCTCCAGCAGGAAGCGCGCGACGCCGGTGTCGAAGAAGCTGTAGTGCTGCACGTTGTTGACGTGGCCGTAGACGTCGTTGTCCATCCAGCGCGTCGAGAGGGTGACGAACCAGCGGTATTCGGCGCGGGTGCCGATCCTGCGTCCGCTCATGTCAGGCCAGCGCCTCCGCCTCGATGGCGGTGTCGACGCAGGCCTCGAAGGGCGGCATGCGCGCCATGACGCCGGAGGAGATCATCGCCGCCGCCAGCCGCTCCAGCGCATCGCGCGGGAAGCGCGGCGTCGCCGGCCAGATGCCGAGGCGCTGGTAGCGGTCCATGGCGCGCACGCGATGCGAGGAGGGGACGTCGGCGAAGCGCGGCGCGATGGCCTCCGCGATGGCGCCGGGCGAGGCGCCCTGCATCCAGGAGAGCGTCTCGGCCATGGCGCGCACCATGCCGCAGAGCGCGTCGCGCCTGGTCTCCAGCATCGCCTCGGTGGCGTAGAAGGCGGTGTAGGCGGTGGCGCCGCGGCTGGCCTGGGCGTGCCAGACCGCGCCGCCGCCATCCTCCACCCGGCAGGCGAAGGGCTCGAAGAGCTGGGCGAGGTCGAGCGCGCCCGCAAGCACCGCCTCGGCATTCTCGGCCATGGAGGGGCCGCGGTGGCGCTGCGGATCGGCCTCGGGGTCCATGCCGAGCCGGCGCAGGTCGTCGTCCAGGCACCAGACCGGCGTCGGCACCTCGGCGACGAGGCCGAGGCGCCTGCCCTTCAGCCCGGTCAGCGCAAAACCCTCGCGCGGCGCCGGCGCGGCGGCGCAGAGCAGGAAGGGGTCCTTCATCACCACGGCGCAGAAGCTGCGCAGCGTGCAGGCCGGATCCTGGCTGCGCATCAGCATCGGCCGCATCGGCCCGCTCCAGGCGAGGTCGGCCTCGCCGGCCAGCAGGCGGGTCGCCGCGGCATCCGGCGAGCCGGCCGTCTCGAAGCGGACCTCCAGCCCCTGGCGGGCAAAGGCGCCACGCGCCTCGGCGACGTAGAAGGGGGCGTAGAAGAGGGCCCGGAAGGGCTCCAGCAGGGTCAGGGTCTGCACGGGACGCGGTCTCCGCCGCGCGGCGCCCGGGCGGGCCGCGTCGGTGCCGCCCCATTATGGCCGGCCCGGCGCCGGCGGCCAGGGCGCGACTCGGCGGAATGCGGCTTCGCCCGGCGGCGCAAGGCCGCTATAGACCGCCGAGAGCCCGTTTCCCCCCACGTCCGAGAAGCCCTTGGCGAACCCGACCCTGCCGGACAGCTTCCGGCTCCGTGCCGGCAATTTCAGCCTTCTTGTCCTGCGCCTGCTCGATACGCGCACGGAGGCGGTGCTGCCCGCGCTCGGCGACCAGTTCCGCCGCGCGCCTGGCTTCCTGCGCTTCGCGCCGGTGGTGATCGGGCTGCACGACCTGGCGCCGGACGGCGCGGTGGATTTTCGCGCCATGGTGGAAGGGTTGAGGGCGCTGGAGATCGTGCCGATCGGCACCATCGGCGGCACGCCGACGCAGCGCCAGGCGGCGCTTGCGGCCGGGCTGCCGCCCATGCGCAGCGCCACGGGCGCGCGGGATTCCGAGCTCGAGGACGCGGCCCTCGCCGGTGCGCCGCCGGCCGTCCAGGCCCCGCCCGCCGCACCGGCGCCACAGCCGGCCGCGGCCGCCGCGGCTCCGGTCGCCGGCCGCCGCCCGACCCTGCTGGTGCAGGATCCGGTCCGCTCCGGCCAGCGCATCTATGCCGAGGGCAGCGACCTGATCGTGACGGCCACGGTGAATGCCGGGGCGGAGGTGATCGCCGACGGCAACGTGCATGTCTACGGCGCGCTGCGCGGCCGCGCCGTCGCCGGCGCGCGCGACGATCCGGGGGCGCGCATCTTCGCGCTGAACTTCGACCCCGAGCTCGTCGCCATCGCCGGCCTCTATGCCGTGCGCGAGGATCTCGGGCCGGCGGCGCCGGTCGGCCGCACGGTGCAGGTGCGGCTCGACGGCGAGCAGATGCGCTTCGAGCCGCTGGACTGACGGCGTGCGGCACCGCGGCGTTCCAGGCGATTCCAGCAGGGGGGCTCATCCATGGCGGAAGTGATCGTCGTCACCTCGGGCAAGGGAGGGGTGGGCAAGACCACCAGCAGCGCCGCCTTCGCCACCGGCCTCGCGCAACGGGGCAAGCGGACCGTGGTCATCGACTTCGACGTGGGCCTGCGCAACCTCGACCTGATCATGGGCGTCGAGCGGCGCGTCGTCTTCGACATCGTCAACGTGATCCAGGGCGAGGCCCGGCTCTCCCAGGCGCTGATCCGCGACAAGCGCGTCGACACCCTGGCGATCCTCCCCGCCAGCCAGACCCGCGACAAGGACGCGCTGACCAAGGAGGGCGTGGCGCAGATCATCGAGGAGCTCTCCGCCGACTACGACTTCATCGTCTGCGACAGCCCCGCGGGCATCGAGAAGGGCGCGCTGCTGGCGCTCTATTTCGCCGACCAGGCGCTGGTGGTGACGAACCCGGAGGTCTCCTCCGTCAGGGATTCCGACCGCATCCTCGGCGTGCTGCAGTCGAAGTCCAAGCGCGCCGAGGAGAAGCGCGAGAAGGTGAAGGAGCACCTGCTCGTCACCCGCTACGATCCCGAGCGGGTGGCCCGCGGCGAGATGCTGAAGCTCGAGGACGTGCAGGAGATCCTGGCCATCCCCCTGCTCGGCGTCATCCCGGAGAGCGAGAGCGTGCTGAAGGCCTCGAACACCGGCACCCCGGTGATCATGGACCAGGAGAGCGTGGCCGGGCAGGCCTATGGCGACAGCGTCGGCCGCTTCCTCGGCGAGGCCCTGCCGCACCGCTTCCTGGAGCCGGAGAAGAAGGGGGGCCTCTTCAAGCGGCTGTTCGGCGGGAGGGCGGCGTGATGGGCTGGCTCGACATCTTCCGCGCCAATCGCAAGCCGCAGCCGCCCTCGGCGGCGCAGGCCAAGGAACGGCTGCAGATCGTGCTCGCGCACGAGCGCATCGGCCGCTCGCGCGAGGACTTCCTGCCGAAGCTGCAGGCCGAGCTGGTTGCCGTCGTGGCGCGCTACGTGGCGATCGACCCGAGCAAGGTGAACGTGAACCTCGACCGCGGCGGCGACATGTCGACGCTCGAGATCGAGATCGAGCTGCCGGGCCCGCTCGGCGGCGGCGCGACCTCGGTGCAGGCCAGGCGCCTGGCCGCGGGGTAAGGCGGCCAGCCGGGGATACAAGGCCCGCGGCGCTCAGCGCGGCGCCGCGCGGCCGAGATGCAGCAGCGTCTCGCCGTGCGGCGCCACCGCCTCCGGCGCGACCGCGCGGGCGATGCCGTCGTGGTCGATGCGGCGGAGCGGCCGCGCCGCGGCAAGCCGGCCGAGCAGCGCCTGCGGCCCGGCATGCCGCGCGGGATCGAGGCCAAGCACGATGCCGAGCCCGGGATCGCGCTCCAGCATCCGCGGAACCGCATCCCAGGCCGCGGCCTCGGCGCCGTTCACGTTCAGCAGCAGCCAGTCCGCGCCGTCGCGCGCCAGCTGGTCGAGCTCGGGCAAGGTGGCCACGGCGAGGATCCGCTCCCCCGTTTCCGCCGCGGCGCCCGGCGGCAGCAGCCGTCCGGAGAAGGGGCTTTCCGGCGGCACGGCGAGCCGCGCGGGCGCCTCCGCCCCCGCGCCGATCGCGCCTTCTTCGACGCTGGCATGCGCCATGCCGTTCAGCGCCAGGTTGCGGCGGAGCAGCGCGGCGAGCATGGGATTCGCCTCGATCGCCAGCACCCGCCCCTCCGGCCCGACGAGATCGGCGGCGAGCACGGCGAAATAGCCATAGCCGGCGCCGGCCAGCACCACGCGCTGGCCGGGCAGCAGGTTCCGCGCCAGGAAGCCCGTCAGCCACCACTTCCAGTAGCCGTCCAGCGCCAGGTGCGGCGCGTGCGTGAGGTCGGCGGCCGAGACCAGCATCTTGTAGCGCCCGAGCACGCGGCAGAGCAGCAGCGGCTCGCCCGAGCGGTCCTGCATCGGCACCGCGGCCGCACGGGCGCGCACCGCCGCCTGCGTCGCGGCCATCGCGCCGGTCTCGCCGAGCCTGCGCAGCGACAGCGCGCCGAGCCGCGTCTCGCCGCGGCGCAGCAGGCGGGCGAGCGCTCCGGGGGCGGAGCGGGCAGGGGCAGGCGGCAGGGTGTGTCTCCCGGGCGGACTGCGGCCATCTCTAGACCGTGCGCGGCACGACGCAAACCGGCCGGCGGGCCTTGCGGACGGGTCGGCAGGCGGTAGCGTCGCGCCATGCCGAACGACCTCGCCTCGTCCTCGACCCCCGATGCCGCGCTGCTCGCCGAGGCGGTCGCCCTCGCCGAGGCGCACGAGACGCCCTGGCCGCGCGACCTGCGCGCGCATATCGAGGCCGGGCATTTCGAGCCGCCGCCGCTGAACGCCATCCTCGGCCCCGTCACGCCGCGCGGCGGGCCGAACGGGCTGGTGCTGCACCGCGGCCGGGTGGTCGCGCGCTGGGGCGACACGCGGCGCGTCGACATGACCTTCAGCGTCGCCAAGTCCTACCTGGCGATCCTGGCCGGCATCGCGGTCGGCGAGGGGCTGATCCCCGACCTCGACGCGCGCGTCGCCGAGACGGTGCGGGACGGCGGCTTCGAGGGGCCGCAGAACGGCGCCATCACCTGGCGGCATTTGCTGCAGAACACCTCCGAGTGGGAGGGCACGCTCTTCGGCAAGTCCGACGTCATCGACCGCGGCCGCGACATCGGCGTGGAGGGCAGGGGCCGCAAGGGCGAGCCCCGGCCGCTGAAGGCCCCGGGAACGCACTGGGAATACAACGACGTCCGGGTGAACCGGCTATCCCTGGCGCTGCTGCGCCGCTTCGGCCGCCCGCTGCCGGAGGTCTTCGCCGAGCGCATCATGCGGCCCATCGGCGCCAGCACGGACTGGTCGTGGCACGGCTACGACACCTCCTGGATCGACCTGCCGGGGCGCGGGCTGGTGCCGAGCGTCTCCGGCGGCGGGCATTGGGGCGGCGGCGTCTTCATCCATGCCGAGGACCAGGCGCTGATCGGCCGCCTCGTGCTGCAGGACGGGGTGTGGGAGGGAAGGCGCCTGCTGCCAGAGGGCTGGGTCGCGGCCTGCCGCACGCCCTCAGCGCTCAACCCGCGCTACGGGCTGCTCTGGTGGCTGAACACCGAGGGGTTGAGCTTCCCCTCGGCCAGCCATGCCAGCTTCGCCTTCTCCGGCGCCGGCGGGCACACGACCTGGGTCGATCCGACCCGCGACCTGGTGGCGGTGATGCGCTGGCTGGATCCGGCGCAACGCGACCGCGTCCTCGGCCTGCTGAGCGCGGCGGTACCGGCGGATCAGGGCCGCGGCCGCACCGCGTAGCGCCCGGGCCCGACCAGCGCGAGCAGCAGCAGCCCGCCGATCATCGCAAGGCTCTTGAGGAACTGCATCATCTGGCCGAACTGCTGCGGCGGCGCGAATTCCCAGAAGCGGTGCGCGATGATGGTGGCGCCGGCGACGTAGAGCATCAGCGCCACCGCGGCCCAGCGCGTCCAGAGGCCGAGGATCACCAGCAGGGCGCCCAGCATCTCCACGGCGACCGCCAGCAGGCCGCCGGGCATCGGCAGCGGCGCGCCCTGCTGCGCCAGCGTCTCCACGATGCCGGGCCAGCCGGTGATCTTGGACCAGGCGCTGATCGGGAAGATCGCCACCAGCAGGATGCGGCCGACCAGCAGCGCCAGGTCGGGCTGCGCCGCGGTGCCATGGGCAGGATGGCCGGCGCCGGGGCGCAGGGTGGTGCTCGACATGGTTTCCCTCGCCGCTGTCTCCCGCCGAAGCGCAGCGACCGGGCGCGGGTTGCGCCGCCGCCGCACCATGCGAGACTGGCCGGCACGCGACGAGAGGAGGGGCCCATGCCGCTGCAGCCCATGGTGACCGGCCGGCGCTTCATGGTCTCCGCCGGGCACTGGCTGGCGACCGAGGCCGGCCATGCCCTGCTGATGGCCGGCGGCAATGCGGTGGATGCCGCGGTCGCGGCCGGCATCGCCCTCGGCGTCGTGCATTGCGACCAGGTGCAGTGCTCGGGCGTCGCGCCGATGATCATCCGCATGGCGGACACCGGCGAGGTGGTCACGATCAGCGGCCTCGGCTGGTGGCCGCGCGCGGCGCGCGTCGAGCATTTCGAGCAGC
>CAYNYQ010000036.1:0-22652 GCA_964401305.1 uncultured Acetobacteraceae bacterium
TGATCATGACGGATGCCGACGTGGACGGCGCGCACATCGCCGCCCTGCTGATGACGTTCTTCTACAAGGAGCTGCCGGAGCTGGTGCGCCAGGGCCGGGTCTTCCTGGCCCAGCCGCCGCTCTACCGGCTGCAGGGCGGCGGCAAGTCGATCTACGCCCGCGACGACGCGGACCGCGAGCGGCTGCTGAAGCGGGAGTTCAAGGCCAACCAGAAGGTCGAGGTCAGCCGCTTCAAGGGCCTCGGCGAGATGCCGCCGGCCTCCCTGAAGGAGACGACCATGGATCCGCGCAGGCGCGTGCTGCTGAAGGTGGTGCTGCCGCCGGAGGAGCGGGCGCGGACGGCGGAGCTGATGGAGGCGCTGATGGGCCGCCGCCCGGAACTGCGCTTCCGCTTCATCCAGGAGAACGCCGCGCGGCTCGACGTCGAGGAGGTCGACGTCTGAGCGGGGTGGGTCCCGGGGCGCATGGCCCCGGGATCCGGTCGCCGCGTCAGGCGATGACGGCGATGTCGAGCGCCGTGAAGGGCACGTTGTTGGCGAAGTCGGCGATGACCACCGCCGCCGCCGCACCGGTGCCGTCGACGTCCCAGAGCAGGATGTCGTCGTTGGTGTCGAAGATGAACTGGCCGTTCGCCTGGGTGGCGACGCCGGCCGCATTGGCGGCGAACTGGTTGACGAAGAGGAAGCCGCCGCCGGCGGTGCTGAGGCCGCCGCCGAAGCCCGCGGCCGAGACCTCGATCCGGTCCACGCCCGCGGCGAAGCCGAAGATCTCGTCCCCGCCCTCGGCGGCGCGGTTGTAGCGGATGGCGTCGGCGCCGGCGCCGCCGCGGATCTCGTCCGCGCCGTTGCCGCCGACCAGCGTGTCGTCGCCATTGTTGCCGAGCAGCGTGTCGTCGCCCGAGCCGGCGAGGATCAGGTCGTCGCCGACGCGGCCGCGCATCATCTCGGCCTCGTAGCTGCCGCGCAGCTCGTCGTCGCCGCTGGTGCCCGTGGTCGTCGCCTCGTCCACGTACATGACGAGGAGCTGGCCGCCCTCGACCAACTCGGCGCGGGCGCGCGCGGCCTCGACCGGATCGCTGGCGTAGCGCGGGTCGGTGGCGATGTTGTAGTGCGCCTGCACGTCGACGAGGAAGGCCTGGGTGTCGGCGTCGCCGAGCAGGTCGGTGACGTCGACGATGCCGGAGGCCTCCTCGTTCGTGGTGAAGGGGAGGGTCGCCGGGATGCCGACATCGCCGAAGCGCGCGACGTCATGGCTGGCGACGGCGTCCAGGCTGTCGGTCGCCGGGTCGTAGACCCAGGTCCGGGCGCTGCGCGACGAGCTGCCCGGATCCTCCTGCATCCAGACCTTGCCGTCGGCGTCGACCCCGATGTTGTCGAGGCTGACCGAGCCCTCGGTGCCGTCGAGGAGCAGGGTGAAGGTGCCGCCGAGCTCAGGGTTCTCGACGTCGGTGAAGTCGAGCGCCCAGAGCCGGTTCGGCGCGGCGCCGGAGCCCGTGGTGACGAAGTAGAAGCGGTTCGGATCGATGGTGTCCCAGGCGCCGTCCTCGGGGCGGGCGAACTCGCTCACGCCGAGGGCATCGCTGGTGCTGTCGATCTGCGCGCCGGTCAGGGTGTTCTGATTCTCGATCTCGACGAGCGAGAAGTTGCCGCTGGCCGGGACCGTGCCGACGATGTTCTCGGACGAGCCCTGGTTGCCGATGCCATCGGCCTTGATGCCGAAGAGCTTGCCGCCCGAGAGGCCGGCCTTCTCGATCGTGTTGCCGGTGGCCTGCTTGTCGCCGACATAGAGGTAGACCTGGCCCGGGGTCTCGTCGGCCAGGCCGACGACCACGGTCTTCTTGCCGCTGTCGGGGCTGGCGACCGCGTTCTCCCAGGAGAACTTGCCGAGATAGGGCAGTTCCCAGGCCGTGCGCGCCTCGGGGCCGGTCACGACGAAGCCGAAGACGCGGCCCTCGGCGCCGAACTCCTCGCCGCTCATGAAGATGCGGTCGCGCGTGCCGAGGTCGTCGGCGGTGCCGGCGATGCCGTCCTCGCCCTCCCAGAAGAAGGCGCCGATCTCCGGCAGGTCGGCGGAGCAGAGGCGATCGAGGTTGTCCGCGATCTGCGTCCAGACGCCGTCGCCATCGGCATCGGTGTACATGGTGTCGGCGAGGTCATAGGCGTCCACGACCTTCAGCGTGGCCTGATCGACCACGACGGCCGAGACGTAGGCGCCGCTCGCGCCATGCGCGCGCTCGACCGTCGCGGTGGTCGCGCCGACGAAGATCTCGTGGTTCACCAGCACCGTGATGGTGCCGTTGCCGTTGTCGAGCGCCCCGATGCCGTCGGGGATGCCGCCGAAGCGCCAGGCGCCGCCATCGGGCAGGCTGGCCGCGCCCTGCACGGTGTCGCCGGTGGTGATGATGGAGGTGAAGCGGACATTCGGCTCGAGGCCGACGAGATAGGGCGATTGTGAGGAAGAAGGTCCGGTGACCAGGTCATACATCAATGTCGGCTCCCGTTGCCATTTGACCGTGCGCAGGCCGCCAGGCCGGCGCGGAGGTACTCCGCGGCGCGGCATGCAGCCCGGAAGGGACGCTAGACCCGCCGCGGGGCCGACAAAGGCGCAGAGCGGGGAAGTTTACACGACAATAACAATACAAGTCTGTGACAGATGTACTGACAGTTAATTTTAAATAATCATCGCCCTCAGGGCCGATACTTTCATCTGGCCGATCCACGCCTGCAGGCGGGCCGTCCCGGTAATCTGCGGGGATGGGACCCTTCGGCATGAGCGAAGGCCACTACCGGCTGGGCCATCCTGTCGAGTGCCCGCCGCCCCGATCTGGCCCCGACCCAGACTGCCTTACCGCCAATGGCGAGCGTGATGCGCCGCGCCTGCGCGCGTTCAACGAGTGGCGGCGGCACGCGCACCCTGTGGGCGAGCGCCGTGGTCCTCATCCTGTTGCCGTTCCCTGGGCCGCTGCGCGCACGGCGGGCGCCGTGCTCCGCCGCGCCGATCCCTTCGGCGATCGCCAACGCGCGACGCTTCTTCGGCCCGCATGGCGGCTCCCCGGTGCGCCGACGCCGCCGCGGTACGCCGGGGTCAGCGACAACCGGTACCTACCTGCCACCAGGGTGGTGGGATAAGGGGCGTCCGACAGGAGCGCGTGGCCGGCGCCTCTGCCCGGAGGGAACCACGCGAGCCCCAGCCGTTGCGGGCAGCGATGGAATGCGGTGCCTGCTCAGATACCCGCCCCGCCCCTCCGCACCGCGTCGCCGGGGCACGGCTTGGCGCGCGCGAGACCTCCGGCGCTGCGTCCCGGCCCCCGGCCCCCGGCCACTGCCGGCGCCGGCATGCGAACCGGCCTGGCGTCAGCCGCCAACCCGACCCCAGGCGGGACCATGCGGCGTCGGACAATTGCAGGCATCGCCGGGCCGCGCCTGCTGACCCGCGGGACAGGACAGGGTGCCGGCGCGGCAGGCCTGCGCCACCGGCGTCGCCGGTCCTGGCGGCGGCAGATAGCCGTAGGATGGATAGGCATAAGGGGGCGGCGGCACGACATGGCTTGCTTGCGGCGGCGGCCGGCGAAAGGGGCTCGCCGGCTTGTGGCCGAAGGCCATCGTGGGAAAGATGCCGCCGAAGGCGAAAACTGCCCCGGGCCTCGCCTCGATCGCAGGCGCCGACGCAGGCCATGCCGCCAGCACCACCAGCGCGGCGCGAAGGCGCCTTGCAAGGCCCCCCGGCCAGGGCCGCGGCGCTGGCAGGCGCAGGCGCGAGACAAAGCGCCCCGATCCACCCGCCCCACCCGCGCCGTGCAACGGCGGAGCGGACGCTGCGTCGGCGCCAAGCCATACCGAATCGGTCACAACTGCAGCCAGGCGCGCAACAGCGCCACGGTTGCCGGCGGGTCCTCCATCGGCGGCAAATGGCCGCAGCCTGGTAGCAACGCAAGCCGCGCTCCCGGGATCGCCGCAGCCATCTCCTCGGCGAGGCGGGGCGGCGTCAGCGCGTCCGCCTCGCCGGCCGCGACCAGCGTCGGCACCGCGATGCCGGACAGATCTGGCCGCGAATCGGGGCGGCCGAGGATCGCCGCCTGCTGGCGCAGGAAGGCGTCCCGCCCGACCCGCTCGGCCATGGCCGCGACCTCCTCGGCGAGAGCGCTCCCGAGGTGACGCGGGTGCAGCAGCTGCGGCAGCAGGCGCGGCGTCACGCCGCGGAAGCGCCCCACTTCGGCCAAAGCCATCAGCTCGCGGCGGCGGCGGGCCTGTTCCGGCGCGTCGGGGCGGGCGGAGGTGTCGAGCAGCGCGAGGTGGGTGACGCGCCTGGGCGCCTGCCGCATCACCTCGAAGGCGACATAGCCGCCCATGGAGAGCCCGCAGAGCGCGAAGCGCGGCGCCGCCGCGGCGGCGATCGCGCGCGCCGCCATGGCCGCAAGCGAATCGTCCTGGCCAAGGTCGGCGACGACGCAGCGCAGGCCGCTGTCAAGGGCGGCGACTTGGTCGCGCCACAGCCTGGCGTCGCAGAGAAGGCCGGGCAGCAGCAGCAGGACGGGGCGGTTGGACGTGGCAGGTGACGGCACGGATCCCCTATACCGCAAGATGGCGGGTTGTGGCTCGCGGGCCGGGCGTCGCCGCCGGCCGGTCGTTGGAAGTGCTTGATTTCCTGGCCCCGGCAGCGCATATGCGACGCCTAGATGCAGGCGCCGCGCACGCGCGCGTGCCGGCCGTCGCGGAGCTGGCCCTTCGCCCGCCCGGACGGCGACATCCCTCGCAAGGATCCGAGAGCACTTGAGCGACACCAGCGACCGGCCCGAGACGGCATCGGCCGAGGCCGGACCCGAGCGCGGCACCCCCATCGGCGCGTCCCACGAAGCCGTGTCCCCTGCCGATCGTCCAGCATCGACGGACGTCGCGGAATTTGCGCTCTCGGACGAAGCCGCCCCGAGCGCCGGTATGGTCGAGGGCGCGGCAGCAGGCGATGACGAGGAGAGCAGGCCTCCCCCGAGCGCCGGGGCGACGGCCGGCGACGACGTCGCCTCCGAGGAGGAGGAGGAAGACGAGAGGGACGCCGAGGACGACGACGATGAGGACGAATACGCGGAAGAAGCCGGGTTGGCCGAGCCGCCCGCCCCCCGCGTAACCTTCGCCGATCTCGGCCTATCCGAGCCAATCACCCGCGCGGTGGCTGAGGCCGGCTACGTAACCCCGACGCCGATCCAGGAACAGGCGATTCCCATCGTTCTGATGGGGCGCGACGTGCTCGGCACGGCGCAGACCGGCACCGGCAAGACGGCAGGCTTCACCCTGCCGATGCTCGACATCCTGTCCTCGGGCCGCGCCAAGGCGCGCATGCCGCGCAGCCTTATCCTCGAGCCCACCCGCGAACTCGCGCTGCAGGTCGCCGAGCAGTTCGAAAAGTATGGCAAGCATCTCAAGTTGACCCACGCGCTGCTGATTGGCGGCGAAAGCATGAACGAGCAGCGCGACGTGCTCGAGAAGGGCGTCGACGTGCTGATTGCGACGCCGGGCCGGCTGCTCGACCTCTTCGATCGCGGTCGCATCCTTCTGGCCGACGTGAAGATCCTGGTGATCGACGAGGCCGACCGCATGCTGGACATGGGGTTCATCCCCGACGTCGAGCGCATCGTCTCCTTTCTGCCGAAGATGCGCCAGACGCTGTTCTTCTCGGCCACCATGGCGCCCGAGATACGGCGCCTCGCCGACGCGTTCCTGGCGAACCCGAAGGAGATCGCTGTCTCGGCCCCAGCCAGCGTGGCGACGACGATCATCGCCGGCCTCGTCTGGGTGCGCGACCACGACAAGCGCGAGGCGCTGCGCCGGTTGATCCGCCGCGAGCAGGTGCAGAACGCGCTGATCTTCTGCAACCGCAAGGTCGAGGTCGACATCCTCTACAAGTCGCTGAAGAAGCATGGCTTTTCGGTCGGCGCGCTGCATGGCGACATGGACCAGCCGACGCGCTTCGCGACGCTCAACAAGTTCAAGGCGAACGAGCTCCAGCTTCTCGTCTGCTCCGACGTCGCCGCGCGCGGCCTCGACATCGGCGGCCTTTCCCACGTGTTCAACTTCGATGTTCCCTTCCGCGACGAGGACTATGTCCATCGCATCGGCCGCACAGGCCGCGCCGGGCGCGAGGGCCACGCCTTCACCATCGCGGTCGCCGACGATGCGCGGCTCGTCGCGGCCATCGAGACGCTGACGGGCAAGCCAATCCCGCGGATTGAGATCGACGGGCTCGACAAGGTGAGCGCCGAGGAGATCGCCGAGGCGGCGCGCCGTCCGCGTGGGCGCGGCGGTCGCAGCAGTGGGCGCGATCGCCGCCCGCCCGAGCGCGAGCGCGCCGGCCGTTCCCCCCGCGAAGGCAACGGCGCCCGGCGTGGCCAGGAGGAACGCCCCCGCGACGATCGCCGGCGCGGCGAGGGGCCAGGCCGTGAGGAGCCCCGCCGCGCCGATGCGGCCGGCCGCGGCGAGCGGCGCCGCGGTGACGCCGAATCCCGCGACGACCGGCGTCGCGCCGATCCGGCGGCGCGTGAGGAGCGCAGCCGCCCCGACACGGGCGGCCGTGACCGCGGCGATGCCCCCATGCGCGAGGAGCGCCTTCGTGGCGAAGGAGGCCGCGAGCCACGCCTGCGCGAGGAGCGCCACCGCGGCGAGGCTCAGCGCGACCTCGGCGCGAGCCGACACGGCGCTGCCGGCCGGGATCGGGACAGCGGCCCGCGCCGCCATGGCCGCGACGATCTCGGTCCGCCGGTGAGAGGCTTCGGCGACGCCGTCCCCGCCTTCATGCTGATCCCGATCCCCCGGCCGCGCCGCGATGGCAGCGGCGCGGAACCGGAAGCCGAAGCAGCCTGACGCGGACCAGCCTGGCCCGGCGCCCCCCCACCGGTTCCGCTCCGCATGAGGAGCACCACACTCCCGCTCGCCCGCGCCATCCGCTCGAGGAGGAAGCACGCATGAACGTCGTCACGCCGACCACGGTGAAGCGCAGCACGCCCGCCTTCGTGTGGGATGATCCGCTGCTGCTCGAGGACCAGCTTTCCGAGGAGGAACGGCTGATCCGCGACAGCGCGCGCCAGTTCTGCCAGGAGAGGCTCCTCCCGCGTGTGCTCATGGGCTTCCGGAACGAGCATTTCGACCGGGAGATCATGAACGAGTTCGGCGAGATGGGCTTCCTCGGAGCGACGCTCGAGGGTTATGGCTGCGCCGGCGTCTCCTACGTTTCCTACGGGCTGATGGCGCGCGAGGTCGAGCGCGTCGACAGCGGCTACCGCAGCGCCTTCAGCGTGCAGTCCAGCCTGGTGATGTTCCCGATCCACGCCTACGGGTCTGACGAGCAGAAGCAGAAGTACCTGCCGAAGCTGCGCACCGGCGAATGGGTCGGCTGCTTCGGCCTGACCGAGCCCGATGCCGGCTCCGACCCCTCCTCCATGCGCACCCGCGCGCGCAAGGTCGATGGCGGGTACATCCTGAACGGCTCGAAGACGTGGATCACCAACGCCCCCATCGCCGATGTCGTCGTGGTGTGGTGCAAGGATGACGAGGGGACGCTGCGCGGATTCGTGCTCGAGCGTGGCATGAAGGGCCTCAGCTTCCCGAAGATCGAGGGCAAGTTCAGCCTGCGCGCCTCCATCACCGGCATGATCATGATGGAGGACGTCTTCGTCCCCGAGGAGAACCGCCTGCCAGGGGTGAAGTCCCTTGCCGGCCCCTTCTCCTGCCTCAACCGCGCGCGCTACGGCATCGCCTGGGGCGCTATGGGCGCGGCCGAATTCTGCATGCATGCGGCGCGCGAGTACACGCTGAACCGGACCATGTTCGGCAGGCCGCTGGCCAACACCCAGCTCGTCCAGCTCAAGCTCGCCAACATGGAGACCGAGATCGCGCTCGGCCTGCAGGCGGTGCTGCGCGTCGGGCGGCTGTTCGACGAGCATCGCGCCGCGCCGGAGATGATCAGCCTGGTCAAGCGCAACAACTGCGGCAAGGCGCTCGACATCGCCCGCGTCGCCCGCGACATGCACGGCGGCAACGGGATCGTGGACGAGTACCACGTCATCCGCCACGTCATGAACCTCGAGACGGTGAACACCTACGAGGGCACGCATGACGTGCACGCGCTGATCCTCGGCCGCGCCATCACCGGGCTGAACGCCTTCGGCGGCTGAGCGAAGCCAGCCGGGGGGGGGCGGCGCATGATCGGGATGTTCGATGCCTCGGACATCGAGGGCATCGAGCGCACGATCCAGATGGCGATCGCGCCAGCCTTCCTGCTGACCGCGGTGCTGGCGGCACTCAACGTGCTGACCCAGCGCCTGGCCCGCATCGTCGACCGCGACCGTGCGATCGACGACGGCCTGACGCGCAGCCAGCCGAACGAGCGCGCCGTGCTCGCCGCCCGGGCGCGCTGGGCCCATCGCGCCATCGCGGCCTGCGTTGTCACGGCGATCCTGCTGTGCCTGCTGATCATCGTCGCCTTCGTCGGCGTCGTGCTCGAGCTGCTCGCCGCCTTCGTCGTCGCCGCGCTGCTGATGACCGCTATGGGGTCCCTGGTCGTGGCGCTGCTCTGCTTCATGATGGAGGTGCGCCTCGCCACCTGGAACCTGCCGATCGATGACGACCCCGGCGCCGGGCGACACGGCTGAGCTGACCATCGAGGCGCTCGGCGCCGGCGGCGACGGCATCGCCCGCACCGCCTCGGGCGAGGCGGTCTTCGTGCCCGGCGCCCTGCCGGGCGAGCGGGTCCGGGTGCGCATGGCCGGCCGGCGCGGGGCGGCGGGCCTGCTCGGGCGCGCCGAGGCCTGGCTCGGTCCCGCGAGCCCGGAGCGCGCCGATCCCCCCTGCCCACATTTCGGCGCCTGTGGCGGCTGCGCGCTGCAGCACTGGACGGCGGCACCCTACCTCGCCTGGAAGCGCGCGCGGCTTGCCGATGCCCTGGCGCGGGCCGGCTTCCCGGACGCGCCCGTCGCCGAAGCCGTGGCCACGGCCCCTGGCACCCGGCGCCGCGCCGATCTCGCGCTCCGGCGCGAGGCGGAGGGCGCCGTGCGACTCGGCTTCCATGCGGCCGGGGCGGAGACAGTGGTGGACCTTGCCGCCTGCGCCGTGCTTGATCCGCGCCTCGTCGCGCTGTTCGGGCCACTCAAAGCGGTGCTGCGCCGGCTCGGCACGGCGCTGCGGCGGGAGGGCTCGGCGGTGCTGAACCTGCTCGACACCGGGCCCGACCTGCTGCTGCGCACCGATGGGCCGCTGGACACCGCCGGCCGCGCCGCCCTTGCCGCCTTCGCTACGGCCGAGGGCCTGCCCCGTATCGCCTGGGTCCGGGGAGACGGCCCGGCCGAGACGGCGGCGCAGCGAGGCCCGGCGACGATCCGCTTCGGCACCGCGATCATCGCGCCGCCGCCCGGCGCCTTCCTGCAGGCAAGCCCGGCCGCCGAGGCGGCCATCCGCGCGGCGGTGCTGGCCGGCCTGCCGGCGCGCCTGCCGCCGCGGGCCGTGGTGGCGGAGTTCTTCGCCGGTATCGGCACCCTGACCTTCGCGCTGGCGGAGCATGCTCGGGTCGCCGCCTTCGAGGGGTCGGCGGAGGCCGTCGCCGCGCTCGCCACCGCCGCCGGCAAGGGGGGCCAGGGGCGCATCACCGCGACCCGGCGGGACCTGGCGCGGCAGCCGCTGCTGCCGAAGGAACTCGCCGCCTTTGCCGCCGTCGTGCTCGACCCTCCCTTCGCCGGCTCGCCGGAGCAGATGGCAATGCTGGCCCGCGCAGCCGTGCCGCGGATCATCTGCGTCTCCTGCAACCCCGCGGCCCTGGCGCGCGACGCGGCGCCGCTGGCACGCGCCGGCTACGTGGTCGCGGCGGCGACGCCGGTGGACCAATTCCTCTTCTCGCCCCACATCGAAGCAGTCGTTGTCTTCTCACGCCCGCCGCGCCGCGGCAGGCCAGGGTAACGCGGCCCGATGACCAGTGCACCGAACCGTGCAGTGGACGTGTCCAAGAGGACGTGCCGCCGCCCCACGTTACCGCGCCCGCCCGCGTGCCGAACCTGGTACGCTACCCGACTGCGCCGCCGGGGCGGGACGGCGACCATTTCAAAGAGAGAGACCGCACCATGCCAGCACCACACCGCCGCCCCATGTTCGCAGCAATACCCGCCGCCGTACTGGCTCTCCGCGCGCTGGCAGCCCGGGCCCAGACGGCTGCCGCCCCCGCCGCACAGGCGCCCGGCTTCTACCGCTTCAAGATCGGCAGCTTCGAGGTGACGATGCTGAACGACGGCTTCTTCAGCCGCCCCGTCGCGGGGCTGGTGCGCAACATCCCCGATTCCGTGGCCGAGCAGGCAGCGCGCGACGCCTTCCTGCCGGTGAGCCCCATGCCGATCCCCTTCACCATCACGGTGGTGCGTACGCCGCGCGCGCTTATCGCCTTCGACGCCGGGACGGGCGGGATGGCGCCGAGCTCGGGTCTGCTTGCGGCCAACATGCGGGCCGCCGGCATCGACCCCGCGGAGATCGACCTCGTCGCGCACAGCCACTTCCATGCCGACCACATCACCGGCCTGCTCGGCGCTGCCGACGCCGTGGTGTTCCCCAAGGCGGAGATCGCGGTGCCTGCGGCCGAATGGGCATTTTGGACGGACGAGTCCAACACGTCGCGCGTGCAGGAATTCGCGCGCGGCACCTTCGCCAATGTCCGCCGTCGCTTCGCACCTTACCAGGCTCGGCTGCGGCAGTTCCAGGACGGCGCCGAGCTCGCCCCCGGTATCCGTGCGATCGCCGCCCCTGGCCACACGCCGGGACATGCCTGCTTCCTCGTTGCCGACGGCAACGACCAGCTGCTGGTGCTCGGCGACATCACGAATCGTCCTGAGCTCTTCGTGCGCAACCCGGGCTGGCACGCGGTCTTCGACATGGACGCCGCCATGGCCGAGCAGTCGCGCCGGCGCATGCTGGACCGCGCCGCTGCCGACCGGATCCGCGTGAGCGGCTATCATTTTCCCTTCCCTGCGAACGGCTATGTCGCTCGCGAGGGCGAGGGATTCCGCTTTGTGCTCGCCAACTGGTCGAGCGCGGTCTGAACGGGCGACATAGCCGCGCCATCCACAAAACGGATCCGCCCCGGCGCGCCGCCCGGCGCCCGGGACGACGCTCAGCGTCGGGTGGCAGCAGTGATCGGCGATACGTTGCCGGGATCGACGGCGACGCCGCCCCGGCCGAGGCTGGCAGCGAGAGCCCCCAGATCGACGTTGGCGGCGCCGTCCCCGAGGAGAGCCCGGGCCCCGGCCGCATCCCCTGTCACTGCCCGCGCGACGGCAAGGTTGGTGCGAACCCTGGGCGGCGCGACGGAGCGCCGCGCCAATGGCTCGAGCATTGCGCGCGCCTCCTCCGCCTTGCCGTCCAGAAGGAGCGACATGGCAAGGTTGTTGGCGATGTTCACGCTTGAAGGCGCCTCAGTGAGCGCCGCCCGATAGCTTGACTGCGCCTCCGCATGCCGCCCAACCAGGTCGAGGGCGACGCCGCGTCCATCCAATGCCGCGGCATTACGCGGGTCGCGCGCCAGTATACGGTCGAACTGTGCCAGCGCCTCGGGCGCAGCGCCCGTGCGCAGGCGCAGCCGCCCGACCTGGAGTTGAAGCGATGGGTCGTTCGGCGAATTGGCTATGGCGCGGTTCAATACCTCCTCCGCATCAGCGACATTGCCGGCCCGCGCCAGCGCGCCCGCGAAGGCGGCCTGCAGGTCTGCGCGCCCCGGCTCGGCTGCAGCGGCAGAACCATACATCGAGAGGGCAACATCCAGCTGACCCGAAGCCTCGGCGGCGCGGGCAACGTTCAGCCGGGAATCACCGGTGGGGTCGCGCAGCACAGGCGTTGCCTGCTCGGGCTGGCGCCGGGCACAAGACGCAGTCAGCAGCAGAACAGCGAGCGCGGTGAGCGTTCCGATGCGGAGTACGCGATGCCGGGATGCCGTCACTGGGCGAGGTTCCCCATGTTGCGGCCGAGCTCGAGGATCGAGGGGCCAACAAGCGCGATGAAGACGCAGGGCATGATGAAGATGATCAGCGGAATGACAAGCAGCGCCGGCAGGCGAATGGCCTTCTCCTCGATCGCCAGCATACGCTCGGTGCGCATCTCGGCGGCCAGGGTACGCAGCGCCTGGGAGAGCGGCGTGCCATAGCGCAGGGTCTGCGAGAGAGTGCCAGCCAGGCGCTTGAAGCCCTCGATGCCAGAGCGTTGGGCGAAACGCTCCAGCGCCTCGCTACGGTCGGGCAGCAGCCGCAGTTCCTGCACCAGGATCGTGAATTCAAGCGCGACCGCGGCGTTGGATTGCCGCATCTCCTTCACCACCCGATCAAGCGCTGACTCCAGGCCAAGCCCCGCCTCCGCGGTGACGACCAGCAAGTCCAGAGCATCCGGCAGGCCCTTGCGCAGCTTCTTCTCGAAGGGCCGACGCATGGCACCGAGCACCATGTTCGGGCCCAGCACCGCGACCGCGACCCCGCCGAAGACGGCGATGCTGGTCCAGGTCAGGTCGTAGCCGCGGACGGTGGCGAAGCCGAAGGCCAGCAGCGGCATACCCACCAATAACACCGCCTTGATGCCGATGAAGGTGGGAACCGCGGCACGCGGGTTGAAGCCCGCCGAGACCATCTGCCGCTGGAAGTCGCTGATGTCCTTGTCTGAGACGACGGCAGCACTGCGCAGCAGTTCACCGAGTTGGCGGAAGGGCTTGCCGAAATCCGCTGGACCCGTCTCCCGGGTGCCGTCGGCCACACGCGTGCCCGGGTTCACCACGGTCCGGACACGGCCGGCGATGTCGCGCTCCTCGGCGCCGCGGCCGACGACGAGCGCGGCGATGATGGCCAACAGCAGCGCACCGGCGATCGCCAGCGCAGTCAGCAGCACGGTGCCCTGGCTAAGATCGATGTTCACGCCTTGGCTCTCCCCGCGCGCCGTTCAATCCGTGCCGGCACGCTTGATCATCCAGCGGATCGTCAGCAGGCCGAGGCTGAGCAGGATGATTGCAATGACGATGAGGCGACGCCCCGGCTCGGTTTCGGTGAAGGTCTCGATGTAGAAGGGCTGTATGGCGGACATCGCCATTGCGGAAAGGAAAGGCAGGACCGCGAGGATGCCGGCCTGCATCTTCGCTTCCGCCGCAAGGGCCGAGGCGCGCTTGGTCAACGCCACACGCTTGCGCACCGTGTCGCCGAGATTGTCGAGGGTCTCGGCCAGGCTGCCGCCGGTCTGCGCCTGCAGGCCGAGGGTGACGGCCAGGAAGGAATATTCAGTCAGCTGCGTACGCTCTGAAAGGCGGATCAGCGACTGGTCGAGCGGGCGACCGATGGCGATGTCGCCGACGACGCGAGAGAACTCCTCGTTGGTCGGGAACGGCATCTCGCGGCTGACGCTGCGCAATGCCTCGGCCATCGGAAGGCCGGCGCGGACGGTCCGCACCATCAGGCCGAGCGCGTCGGGGATCTGCTGGAAGGCAGCGTCGCGGTAGCGGGAGAATTGCCAGTTGAACACTGTGCGCGCGGTAAGGAAGGCGGACGCAACGCCGAGCGCGACGGCCCCTCCAACCCCGACGATGTCCCCGAGCCGCAGCATCGACACGAGGCCGAGCACCGCGGCCCCGGACAGCACCACCCACCAGGGGATCTTGTAAGCTGCCGGCGATTCCGGGAAGTAGCGCAGGAGCCGCAACAGGGCCATGAGCCAGGCACGCTCGTCGCGCTCGGCGACGCGGATGCTCGGCAGGTCGACAGTCGGCACCTTGGTGCCGGCGCCGCCGATGCCGCCCGCTGCCTGCACGCGCCCGCGCAGCCTTTCAGACGCCCCCGACTGTCGGTAGGCGACGATCCCGAGCACGAACGACAGCAGCAGCGTCGCGCCGACGAAGATCAGGAGCGACGGCATCTCATCCCCTCCATGCTGGCGGCGCCGCCGCCCCTCAGGTCGGCTGCAGTGCCCTGAGCCATGCGTCGAGCAACCCGAAATAGGCCAGGCGATCGGAGAAGGCGGGCCGCATGCCCGGGCTGTCCCAGCGGCCGTAGATCCTGCCGGTGGCGTCGTCGCCGAGATACTGGAAGGTGAAGATGTCGTTGAGCGTGATGACGTCGCCCTCCATGCCCACTACCTCGGAGACCTGCGTCACCCGCCGCCCGCCGTCTCGCATGCGCTCAATCTGGATGATCAGGTCGACGGCTGACGCGATCTGGACGCGGATGGCGCGCATAGGCAGGGCCATCGAGCCCATCTGCACCATGTTCTCGATTCGGATCAGCGCGTCGCGCGAGGTGTTGGCGTGAACGGTGCAGAGCGAGCCGTCATGGCCTGTGTTCATAGCCTGCAGCATGTCAAAAGCCTCGGAGCCGCGCACCTCGCCCATGATCACGCGGTCCGGTCGCATGCGGAGCGCATTCTTTACCAAGTCGCGCTGGGTGATCTCGCCCTTGCCCTCGAGATTGGCATGCCGGGTCTCGAGCCGGACCACGTGCGGCTGCTGCAGCTGCAGCTCGGCCGCGTCCTCAATCGTGACGATGCGCTCGCCATGATCGATCATCTGGCTCATGGCGTTGAGCATGGTGGTCTTTCCCGACCCAGTGCCGCCAGAGATCACGACGTTCAACCTGCAGCGGGCGGCGATCTCAAGTACCTGCTTGACCTGGTCGGAGATGGAGCCAAAGCGGACCATGGCCGCGAAATCGTGCTTTTTCTTGGAGAACTTGCGGATCGAAATGTAGGGGCCATCGAGCGCCAGCGGCGGGAAGACGATGTTCACCCGGCTGCCGTCCGGCATGCGACAGTCGCAGAGGGGCGAGCTCTCGTCGACTCGTCGCCCGACCGTTGCGGCGATCTTCTGGCAGATGGTGGCGATCTGCTGGGCGTCTCGGAAACGGATGTCGGCGCGGCGGACGCGGCCCGCGACCTCGATGAAAGTGGCGCTCGGCCCATTCACCATGATGTCGTTGATGCTGTCGTCCTTCAGCAATGCCTCAAGCGGGCCGTAGCCCACCATGTCATTGGCCAGCTCCTCGGCGAGCAGCGCCTGCTCGCGGCCGGAGATCTCGATGCGCTCACGATCGGCGATCTCGTGGACCAGGGCCTCGAGCTGGCTGCGCAGCGCCGCGGCGGGTAGCTCGGCCGCAACCGCAGGATCGACCCGTTCCATGACCTGGGCCCGCAGTCGCAAGAGTGGTGCACGGTTGGCGTTGCTCGGCGGCGGCATGCCGCGCTCGCCGCCCTCCTCGGAGAGGACGGCGGCGGGGGCGGCCATCGGCACGTGCAGCGGCTCCGCCGCCGGTGGCTCATCGAGCGGCGTGACAGGGTGTAGCCGGCGTCCGAAGGCCTTCATCGGCGCCCCCGACCGAGCAGACGACCGAACAACGAGCGGGACGTCGTGGCCGCGGGCAGTGCCGTGATCTCCTGCGTGAGCGGCGCGAGGGCCTTCCGAAGCGCCGGCACCTCCTTCACCGGCGAGCGGCCGAGATTGGTTGCGCGAGGCACCTGCCGCGGCAGGTCGGCGACCTGGAGGTCGGGCGGCGCGCCAAGCCCCTCGGCGATCAACTTCGCCGGGATGCCTCCGGCCATGCCGACGCGGTTGAGCACCGTCATCGCCCGGCTGGTCCCGCCGAGCGAGGTAACCATCTTCCGCGCCGCCACTGCATCGCGGATGGAGGCCACGTCGGGCCCCATGACCAGAACGCAGTGCCGCGCGAGGGCAAGCACCGCCCGCTCGGCCGTGGATGGCGGCATCGGCATGTCGACCACGATGTGGTTGAAACGCTGCCGCAACAGGCCGAGTACCCGGCGCACGCCCTCCTCGGTCGGGCGAGGGTCAGATTCCAGCGGCTCCTCGGCGGCGATCAGGCGCAGCCGCTCGTCGATCGGGATCGCCACACGATCGAGGAAGAGGCCATCCGCACGGTCGGGCTCCTCCAGCGCGACGCGGAAGCCCGAGGTCGGCCGTACGCCGAGCATCATGCCCGTTGCGCCGCCGCGCAGATGCAGGTCGAGCAGCGCGACATGCCCGCGTGACGTCTCGGCGATCTCGGCCGCGAGGCTGACGGCGATGGTCGTTGCGCCGACGCCGCCGCGGACGCCGGCCACCGCGACGATGCGGCCCCCGCGCGACGCAGGGTCCAGCACCTCGTGGCCGAACAGTAAGGGACCGACCAGATGCAACGCCGTGTCGCGGGTGAGCGGCTTGTGCACGTATTCGCTGATGCCGACATCGCGGATCAGACGGCGGTAGAAGGAGATCTCGGTATTTTCGCCGATCACCACCACCCGCACGTCGGGGGTGCAGACGGCGGCGAGCTCCTCCAGCGCTGCGAAGGCATCCTCCAGGCCGGTGACGTCGACCAGCAGCGTACGCGGCGTCCCCTCGCGCTCCAGTGCGCGTGCGGCGGTCCGGGCCGTGCCGCGGCGGATGCTTAGATTGCCGACAAGCTCTGCGAGGCCTCCACGCAGCGCCGCCTCGCTCGCCTCGTCAGACACGAAGGCCATGAAGATGGGCCGGTCGGGCGCCGCCGTCGGCAGGGCGCCGACCGGAAGGGGGCTGTTGCCGGCAGGCACGGGCAAGCCGCCCGCAGGCCCATCATGCCCGGGCAGGGCGCCCGGGTGCGCCGCCGCCGTCACGACATGACCAGCCACGTGTGCCACCGGCAAGCCTTGGGAAGCAGGGTGAGGAGCGGGCAGCCCAGTCCCGGCACCGCTGCGACCGCCTGGGATCTCCATCGGGATGGTCCGTTCAGCGCGCACCGGTCGCTCCTCCTGCGCCGCCGCCGCCCACGGTCGACAGCTGCGTCGATGGGAGCAGCGGCCGCTCCCCGGCCTCGAGGTTGGTAATGGGGACGCTGCCGGCCTGACCACGTGCCGTGCCTGAGCCAACGCCGCGGCGCAGCTGTGCGGGGTCCACCACCATGACCCGAAGGTTGCTGTCATTCACGCCGCTTGGGTTCCAGGTACCGGGGCGGTCGAAGGCATCGGTGCAGCCAGCGGCAGCGGCGATGCTGAGAAGCGATGTCCCCAGCATGGCGGCGCGCCAGGTACGAGGGGCGGGACGGGCTGCTTGGCGCATGGCCGTCACTCCACGATGAAGCCGGAATTGGCCGGCAGTCGAAGTTGCGGTCCGCTTGACCCGCGATCGATCTGCCTGCGCCAGAGGATCCGGTCGAGGTCGGTTGCCGGCCGAAACCCATCCGTCGGTGCGGCAAGGGCCTGTGGATCGTTGGCGGGGCGGACGAGATAGGGCGTGATGATGATCACGAGTTCTGTCTCGGCGCGACGGAATCGGTCGGACCGGAACAGAGCCCCGATCACCGGAATGTCGCCGAGGCCGACCAGGCTAGAACCGATCATCGCAATGTTGCGCTGCAGCAACCCCGCGATGGCGAAGCTCTGCCCGCTGCCGAGTTCAATGGTCGTCTCGGCCCGCCGCACGGCCAGCGCAGGGATCCGGACGACGCCGCTGGCGAGCGGGACGCTGATCGCGCCGGTCTCCGATAGCTCGCTGACCTCGGGCCGGACGCGCAGGTTCAGTCGCTCCGGCGAGAGCACCGTGGGCACGAAGGCCAGGCTGACGCCGAACTGCTTGAACTCGATGCCGATCGCTCCGGTGAGGGGGCTCGCGGTGACCGGTACCGGGAATTCGCCGCCGGCTAGGAAGCTCGCCACCTCACCCGACTGCGCGGTGAGGTTCGGCTCGGCCAGGATGCTGATGAGCTGGTCGCCTGCCAAGGCATCAATAATTGCGTTCACGTCCGTGCCGGAGGAGCTGTAGCGGATGCCGTAGCGGCCCGGCGCCGCCTCCGTCGCCAGGGAGCGGCCGGTCAGCGCCTCCCGCAGCAGGCCCGCCGCGCCCGTCCGGAGGCCGACGGTCCAACTCGACGCCTCATTGGTCAGGACCTGCCAGTTGAAGCCGAGCTCGCGCGTGATGGAGCGGGAGATCTCCGCAACGCGGACACGCAGGTTCACCTGGATGGCGGAGAGCAGGCCGATGTTGTTCACCACAGGCCGGCCCTCGCCGGCGTAGGCCTTGGCGATCGCCTCGGCACGCTGGCTCTCCGCAGCGCTGGGGACAAGACCGCTTAGCACCAGGCCATTGTTTGCCAGGGCGGCAACGCGCACGCCCTCGCCGCCACGCACGAGGCGTCGGATCATGCTTTCGATGGTGCCGGCGTTGAGCGGCGTTGGACCCGCTGGCAGCGCCGCATTGGTGGTCGGTACTGCCGCGCCCGCACGGGCCGGCATGACCGTGACCTCGTACTCCACGACCTGCGAGCCGTCCTCGGCGGTGGCGATGACGTTGGTCCGCCCGCCTGCCACACCCATGACGAAAAGGCTGGTCGGCGAGGCCGGCTGCACCCGGAGCACGCGCGGGTCAGCCGCCATGATCGTCGAGGCGGGTCCGGGTAGCTGCAGCAGCCGCCCCGCGCCGGCCTCGATCGTGATCGGGACGGGCTGGGTCGGGTGAGCAGGGGCCGGAACGGACGTTGCCGGCGGCTGCACCAGACTTGGGAGCGGCTGTCCCTGCGCGAGGCGTGAACCGCCAGCCTGTGCCTGCTGCGTCAGGCGTGGCCGGCCGGCCGAATCGGCACCGCCGAAGGGACCGCTGGCGGGGGCGCCCGTCCCGAAGGCCGGTCGCGCAGTGGCAGGCTGCGGCGGCAGCACCGGGGCAGCCTGAGCGAGACGGATCGGGGATTCACCGGTGCTGGGCCGAAGCGGCGCGTCCACGCCAAAGGAGGCCAAGCGCTCGGATGCAACGGCGACCCGAGGCGATGCATCCGCTAGTTCGACCAGGATCCGCGTGCCGACCCGGCGATGAACGAGCCGCGTGCCAGGCGTCGCGACGATGCGAAGGCCGCCATCGGGCAAGGGCGTGATGGCGGCCACGCGCCGCGGCGCCCGCCCCTCGAGCCCCGAGATATCGACCGACACGCCCTTCGGAACGCGAAGCAGGAGCACGTTGCCATCCGCCTCGACGCGCGCAGCGAGAGCCTTCGGGGCCTCGAGGGTCAGGCGGCTGACGTCGCCCTGCTCGGTGGCCGAAAGGGCGATTGCCGCCTCACGCGCCGCAGTGGCAGGCACGGCGCCAAGGCCGACCAGGAGGCCGAGCACGACGGCGGCCCCGAGCCGGTGCGGCCAAGCCGCCCGACGCTGGAGGGTGGCGACGTTGGCCAGGCCCCGCGAAGTGCCGGGCGCAGGCGCAGGGATCATCGAAAGGTCACCTCCTTCTGCTCGCCGCCTTGGATCACGCGCATGCGCGCCCCGGGCGAGATGGCCGAGCGCGCGAGAGCCGGCGAGACATCGGCGCCGAAGAGCGATGCACGGGCGTTTTCCTGATTCCAGGCCACGTCGGCCGGGTAGGTCGCGGCAGCGGTGGCCGGCCCCTCGAGCTCGATGGCACGTACGGTGAGATCGATGCGACCGAGCCGTGTAGCCACCGCGATACGCTCGGCTTGCTCGGGCGTGACCTCGAGTGTGACGGTGCGGGCGACACGGCCCACACCAGCGCCTGCATTGGCGCCGGGGGCAGACCCGTGCGAAATCTGCTGGTCCACCGCAATGACGCGGATGTCGGACAGCACCGTCTCGCCAACGACGCGGCGAGAGACCGGCGCCTCGTTGAAGGACTGGGTGAGGATGAGATCGACCTGGTCACCGGGCCAGATCAGGCCGGCGGTGCCGGTGACGACGTCCACCCCGACCGCGATCGCCCGCGTGCCGGGACGCAGCACGGCGGCGAGGAATCCGCGGTCGCGCGGACGCAGCACATCGCTGCGCAGCACTGCCGTGTTCGGATCCAGGTACCGACGGAGCAACGCGCCCCGGAGTTCAGCGCGGATCTCGTCGGTCGGCTCCAGGGCGCCGTCGGGGACCGCCTCAGCGCCGAGATCTCGCACCACGAGGTCCTCGTCCTTGAGAAGGGTGCCGAGGCTCAGCGGCCGCGCCGCGACAAGCACCTTTACCTTGGCGGGCGGCGGTGGTGGCGCCTCGACCACCGGAGCGGGTGCGGGCGGTGGCGCGAGCAACTGCAGGCCGACCACACCGAGGCCAACGGCGCTCAGGACAAGGGAGAAGACAATCAGGACGCGGAGGAGCATGGCTCAACCTCCAGTCGGCTGCATAAGAACGAAAATTCCGCCAGCCGCGATGGCAACCGCGTAAGGCAGCGGACCACGACGGCGCAAGCGCCAAATTTCAACCTGTAGTACTCGACGTACGAGTGTTGCACCCGCGGGTGCAACATGGGCCGCCGGTGCGAAGCGGGCCCCGGCGATGTAGGCAAGGCCAAGTGCTCCGCCGAGCATCGCGGTGGCGAAGATGAAGTCCCAGGCGGCAAGCGGCGGTAGGCCGACCATGACCGCGGCGGCGAGTTTCACGTCGCCGCCGCCGAGCGCGCCGCGGACGGCGATGGGCAGGAGCAGAACGAAGAGGCCGAGCGCAAGGCCCAGCGAGATCGCGGCCTCGGTCGGCCCCTCGCTGGCGCGGGCCAGCAGCCCGGCCACGGCGAGCAGGATGCAGACAGTGTCCGGGATGAGGCGCGTCGCTAGGTCGCGCCACGCGGCAACAAGCAGAAGCGCTGCGGCGAGGAAGGGCAGAACGGAGAGGATGCCGCCACTCATCGCAACCATCACCGCGACCCTCCCCCGGCGGTGCTTATCACCGTGTTCATTACCGTGGTTGCCGTGGTGCCAACGAGGCCCAGCGCGGCGCGCAGCGGATTGTCGACTGCCGTCGTGAATGCGCCGACGGCCACGATGATCACCGTGGCCATGATGGCGTACTCGGCCGAGGTCACCCCCTGAGCGTCCCGCAGGACGTTGAGCGTGGCGGTCGACGGTCGATGGGCGAACCGCATGGGGCTTTTCCCGGCGGGCTTGGGTTTGCTGCCGAAGGTCGCACCCGCGGCTGCGCGGGCGCTTTGAGGCTTCGCGGTGGCGGGCGGCTTGGCTCGCGCACCGTGAGGATCGTCACCGCCGGCCGGAGCAAACGGCCGACCCGCCGCCCCTCAGCGCGGAGTGTGCCCGCTTACCCCAGCCGAGCCGCCCCCGCCCGAGGCAGTGGTCTGCACCGAGTTCATCTCGGTCCCGAGAAGGGTGAACGCATCCCGCAGGGACGGCCCGAAAGCAGCCACAGCGGCGCCGACCATGACCACCACACCAACCGCGAGGATCGCGTACTCGGCCGCCGTAACGCCTTTACGGTCGGTCCCGACGACGCGACGTACGGCGCGGATCATAAGTCGGGTCTCCTTCCCGAGCAGGGCATGCGTGGCACCAATCTACACACTTCGCGCTTTATGCGAAGCCTGAAGCAGTGCCAGCAGCACAGCCGGGGCAGGACCCTCAGCCCGCGCCGCAGCCTAAGCGCGAGATGTCGCTGATCCACGCGCGGAAGGGCATCCCAGAAGTGATGCGACCACCGCTAGAGGCGCTGCACCAGCTACCGCCAACACGCCCTAGCGGATCCGGACGGATCAACCCCTGGGATAATGACCCATTACCTGCGAAAGCGCGCGCCAATAGGCTCCACAAGCGAGGATGGCCGAGGATCCTGAGCGCCCGTCCGCAGAAGAGGACAACGATCCTTAGCGGGCCGGGGCCGGGGTCGCGGCGGTCTGCGACGCCGTGATTTGCGTGCCAAGATTACCGAAGAGGGCGGTCATCTGGCCGGAGAAGGCAGTCACACCGGCACCGACGATGATGACAATGCCGACGGCGAGGATCGCGTACTCGGCGGCGGTCACGCCCTTGCGGTCGGCGGCGGCGGCGCGAGTGGAACGGAGGATATTGCGGATCACGTCAATCTCCCTCTGGTTGCGAACGAGGCGAGCACCTCGGTGAACGATACGTGGCTTGGCGTGATTGCTCGCCCAAGTCTCACATTAGCCACGAGGCAGGTTGCAGCTACGTATCCAATCCCTGCTTCCTCGACACCAAACCACACCCGCAGGCTGCGCGTCAATAGCATTCCTACAACCCCTACATGCTAAACAAAACACTAAAATTTGGACGCTTTGAGGACCCCGTTGTGGCCTGGTCTCCGCGCGATGGGGCGGCCCCCAAGCTCTGGGTACTGCCCGGGTTGAGCGACCTGCAGATAGAACCTCACAACAATCTAATAGGTAGAAAATTTTGCTTTTTTGGCCCTCCTTTGGTCGGGTTGTATCGTGTCACTCAACTCGCCGGTCCGAGTGGATGTCTCATGCCAGCGATACGAAGGTTCCACCTTCGTGCCCCTCGGTCGCCGGGCGAGCCGCATCCGCGGCCCTTGGCTTCGCGGCCCGTGCTGCGGCGGCCAACTGGCCGCTCGGCCCTGTGTGGCGCAGGTCGGAAGGTCGTGCGCCGGGCATCAAACCGCCCGCTGAAGCGCATCGCCAGCCTGATCGACTGGGCGCCGATGGCGCGGCTACTCGCCCCGTCGCGGGCGCCGACCGGGCGGCCCGGCTATGTGCCCCTGGCGCCAATCCGTGCGCTTTTGCCGTCGCAGAAGTGCAAGGCCTCTGATCCCGGCCTCGAGGAAGCGCTGGCGGGCCGCCTGTCCTTCTGTCGCTTCTGTGGCTTCGGGCTCGACGACGGCACAACCGACGAGACCACGCTCTGCCGCCTGAACTGCGCCGGGTTTGCCGGAGGCTCCACCTGTTGAGAGGATGGAGCGATG
>CAYNYQ010000037.1:0-13522 GCA_964401305.1 uncultured Acetobacteraceae bacterium
ACAGCTTCTTCGTGGATGACGGCAACCGCCCGCGCCTCGGCCAGGCGATCCTCGCGGTCGATCCGGGCGCGCTGGCCGGGCGCGAGGCCTTCCTCGACCGCGTGGAGGCGCTGGTCGCCGCCATGCTGGGCGATGCCGGCGTGCGCCTGCCCGGCACCCGCCGCGCGGCGCTGGAGGCGGGGGCCGCGGCCGAGGGCATCGAGGTGCCGGCGCCGCTGCTGGCGCGGCTGCGCAGCCTGGCCGGCGATGCCTGAGCGCGGCGGCCCCGCGCCGGGCCGGGCGCCCGACCGAACGCCCGACCCTTGGGGCGAGCCGCGCCTGCCGCGCCCGCCCGACCCCAACCGCATCTGCGGCCCGGCGCCGGTGCGCGCGCTGTTCCTGCGCCGGCCGCAGGCGGTGCTGCGCCTCTTCTTCGTGGCCGGGCGTGCCGAATTCGCCCGCCCGCTCTCCGCCTACATGGCGCGCCAGCGCCGCCCCTGGCGCGAGGTGCCACCGGAGGAGCTTGCCCGCGTCGCCGGCACCACCCACCATGGCGGCATCGTCGCCGTCGCCCAGACCCGCTTCGCCGAGCCGCTGGGCGGCCACGCCCTGCCCGCCGGCCTGCCGCAAGATCCGGTAACGCCCGTGCTGGACGGCATCGGCAACCCGCACAATCTCGGGGCCATCGCCCGCTCCGCCGCCTTCTTCGGCTGCCGTGCCCTGATCCTCTCGGACGATCCGCGCCAGGCCGACCTCTCCGACGCCGCCTTCCGCACCGCGGAGGGCGGGCTCGAGCACCTGCGGGTGCTGCGCGCGCGCAACCTGCCCGCGCTGCTGAAGGGCATGCGCGGGCGGTACCTGACCCTCGCCGCGGTTCCCGCCGGCGGGATGGCGCCGGCCGGGGTGCCGCGCGACCGGCCCATCGCCCTCGTCCTCGGCAACGAGGAGGAAGGACTGCCGCCGCCGACCCGGGATGCCTGCGAGGCCGCCGTCACCCTGCCGGGCTCGGGCCTGGTGGAGAGCCTGAACGTCGCCGCGGCGGCCGCGGTGCTGCTGCACGCGCTCGGCGCCGGGCCGCGATGACGCCTGCCGCCCTGCCCGCCATGGCCGCGACGCTGGAGGCGGGGGCCGAGCCCGGCGGCGGCGGCCGGCTCGGCTTCGCCGGGCCGCTGGCGGCGGCGGCGGTGGCGCGGCTCTGGCCCGAGGCGATGCGCGAGGCCGGCACGCACCCGCACCCGCTGGTGCTCGACCTCGCCCGGGTCACCGCCCTCGATACCGCCGGCGCGGTGATGCTGCTGCGGCTCGAGCGGCTCGGCGGCGAGGGCACGCGGATCGAGGGGTTGGCCGCGGACGGGCCGCTGGCCGCCGTGCTCGAGCGCACCCGCCGCGCCCTGGCCACGCCCCAGCCGCCGCCGCCGCGCAGCCTGCCCTGGCTCGGCCAGCTCGGCCACGGCACGCTGGCCCGCGGGCGGGCGGCAACCGATGCGCTCGCCTTCATGGGGGAGGCCGTCACCGCCGGCGCCGGCACGGTCCGCCATCCGCGCCGGCTCCGCTTCGCCGAGCTGCTGCGCCACCTCGACGAGGCCGGGCTGCGCGCCTTCCCGCTGACCCTGCTGCTCGGCGTGCTGATCGGGCTGATCCTGGCCTTCCAGTCCTCCATCCCGATGCGCCAGTTCGGCGCCGAGGTCTTCATCCCGAACCTCGTCGGCATCTCGCTGCTGCGCGAGCTCGGCCCGCTGATGGCGGCGGTGATCCTCTCCGGGCGTACCGGCAGCGCCTATGCGGCCGAACTCGGCACGATGACGGTGAACGAGGAGGTCGACGCGCTGCGCATCATGGGCATCGACCCCGTGGCCTGGCTGGTCCTGCCGCGCGTCGCGGCGGCGATGCTGGTGATGCCGGTGCTGGCGCTGCTGATGAGCCTCGCCGGCCTGCTCGGCATGGGCCTCGTCATGGCCTCGCTCGGCTTCCCGCCGATCGCCGTGGTGCGGCAGCTGCAGGCCGCGATCGCGGTCGGGGACATGCTGGGCGGGCTGGCCAAGGCGGCCGTCTTCGGCCTGGCGATCGGCCTGGTGGGCTGCCGCTCCGGCCTCTCGGCCGGGCGCGGGCCGCGCGCGGTGGGCGATGCGGCGACCGCGGCGGTGGTGGGCGGCATCGTCAGCATCGTGGTGCTCGACGGCATCTTCGCCGTGCTCTTCTTCCGGCTGGGCTGGTGATGCCGGACCTGCCGCAGGCCCAGCGCGCCACCGGGGCGCCGCCGCCCGGCACCGAGGCGGTGATCGAGGTGCGCGACCTCGCCGCGCGCTTCGACGGGCGCACCATCTTCGAGCACGTCTCCTTCGAGGTCCGCCGCGGCGAGGTCTTCGTCATCCTCGGCGGCTCGGGCTGCGGCAAGTCGACCCTGCTCAAGCACATGATCGGCCTCTACGCCCCGGCCGAGGGCAGCGTGGAGATCCTGGGCGAGCGGGTGGAGGGGCTGGAGGGCGAGGCGAGGCGGGGCCTGCTGCGGCGCATCGGCGTGATGTGGCAATCGGGCGCGCTCTTCGGCTCGCTCACCCTGGCCGAGAATGTCGGCGTCCCGCTCGAGGAGCATACCGACCTGCCGCCCGAGGCCCGCGCGCTGGTGGCGCGCGCCAAGCTCGGCCTGGTCGGGCTCGGCGACGCGGCGGGGCGGCTGCCGGCGGAGATCTCGGGCGGCATGGCCAAGCGCGCCGGCATCGCCCGGGCCATGGCGCTCGACCCGCCCATCCTCTTCCTCGACGAGCCCTCGGCCGGGCTCGACCCCATCACCTCGGCCGGGCTCGACCGGCTGATCCGGCAGCTCGCGCGGGAGCTCGGCACCACCTTCGTCGTCGTCACGCACGAGCTGCAGTCGATCCTCGCCATCGGCGACCGTTGCATCATGCTCGACAAGGAGGCTAAGGGCATGATCGCCGAGGGCGACCCCCGGCAGCTGCGCGAGACGAGCGAGAACCCCGTGGTCCGCGCCTTCTTCCGGCGGGAGGCCATGGAATGACCGGGCCCCTGGCGGCGTTTGCAACCGGTTGCGCGACGCGACCGCGGCCCCGGGCAAGGGCGGGCTGAACCATGGCGGGATCCCGCAGCCTGCACCTGCGCGTCGGCCTGCTGGTCGTGGTCGGCCTGGCGCTGACGGTGGGCTTCGTCCTCTTCTTCACCGCCAGCCGGCTGCGCAGCTCGAGCGTGGTGTTCGAGACCTACATCCGCGAATCCGTCCAGGGCCTCGATGTCGGCTCGCCCGTGCGCTACCGCGGCGTCAGCATCGGCCGGGTGACGGAGATCGGCCTCGTCTCCGCCGAATACCGCCGGCCGGAGGGCGAGCCCTTCATCGGCGCCTTCCAGCTCGTGCTCGTGCGCTTCGCGGTGGACGAACGCCGGCTCGGCGACACGCCCTCGGTGCAGGAGGCGGTCCGGCTCGGCCTGCGGGTGCGCATCGCCGCCCAGGGCATCACCGGCGTGAACTACCTCGAGCTGGACTTCGTCTCGCCCGAGCGCTTCCCCGTGCCGGAGCTGCCCTGGGGCCCGGAATTCCCGGTGGTGCCGGCGATCCCCTCCACCGTCGCGCAGGTGACCTCGGCGGCGGAGACGCTGCTGCAGCGGCTGCAGCATGTCGACCTGCCGACGCTGATCACCAATTTCGGCCTGCTGATCGACGACCTGCGCGGCGAGCTCGACGGCGGCGACCTGCAGGCCGTGCTGCGCGACGCCAGCACGCTGCTGCGCAGCGTCCAGCGCGCGGTGGACGCGGCCGAGGTGCCGGAACTGTCGGCGGAGATGCGCGCTCTGCTGGCGGACCTCCGGGCGACCAGTGCCGAGACGCGGGCGCTGGCCGGCGATGCGCGCGGCCTGGTGGCGAGCCCGGAAGTGCGCCAGACCCTGGCCAATGTCGCCGCCGCCTCGGGCGAGCTGCGCCGCGTCGCGCAGCGCCTTCCCGCCAGCCTGACGGCCATCGAGCAGAGCCTGCGCTCGGCCCGCGGCGCGACCATCGACCTGCAGGCGGAGCTCGTTCCCATGCTGCGCGACCTGCGCGCGACCCTCGCCAACCTGCGCGACACCACCGAGGCGCTGCGCCGCTCGCCCTCGCAGGCGATCTTCGGCGCGCCGCCGCCGCTGCCCGAGGGCCGGCGATGAGGCGGCGCGCCCTGCTGCTGGGCGGCGCCGGGCTGCTCGGCGCCTGCAGCGTGCTGCCGGAGCGCCCCTTCCGCGAGGTCCGCCGCTTCGCCCTGGCGCCGCAGCGGCCGACGCGGGCGCCCGCGCCGCGCGGTGCGCCGGTGCTGCTGCTGCGCGTGGTGCGCGCCGCCCCCGGCCTCGACCAGCGCGGGCTGCGCCTGCAGCGGCCGGGCGGCCAGGTGGAGATCGCCTACTGGGACGAATGGACCGCGCCGCCCTCCGAGCTCGCCGAGGGCGCGCTGCGGCGCTGGATGGAGGATAGCGGCCTCTTCGCCGCGGTGATCCCCTCCGGCTCGCGGCTCGATCCCGACCTCGTCATGGAGGCCGAGCTGCTGCGCCTCGACACGGTGCCGGCCGAGGGCGTCGCGCGCGCGGCGCTCTCGGTGCTGGTGCTTTCGGATTCGGCGCGCGACCCGGTGGGCCAGCCGCGCATCCTCGGCCAGCTCCAGGCCGAGGGCACAGCTCCCCTGCCGCCCGCCGCACGCGACACAAGCCCGAACTCCCTGGAGGCGGCCGAGGCGATGGAGGCCGCGCTCGGCGTCGCGCTGGCCGAGCTCGAGCGGATGCTGCGCCCGATCGTCGCGGCGGCCAGGCCGCAGGTCGGCGGCACGGGGCGGCGGTAAGGCGCCGACGCTACGCCGCGATCCAGCTCTTCCGCGCGCCGGCATAGGCCGGGCCCGGATTGCCGCTGACCGTGGTGCGCCACATCACCCGCTCCAGCCGCTCGGCGTCGAACCAGGTGGCGGCGTGGATGGTGCAGCGGTTGTCCCAGACCACGAGGTCGCCCGGCGTCCATTCGTGGACGTAGACGAAATCCGGTTGGGTCAGGTGCGCCATCAGCGCGTCGAGCAGCGCTGCGCCCGCGCCATGCGGGCCCGGCTCCATCCCGACGAAGGGGCCCTCCAGCCAGTCCATCTGGCCCCATTCGCAGAGGTAGAGGGCGCGCCGGCCGGTCACGGGATGCTCGCGCACCACGGGCTGGCGCTGCGGCCGCTCGTGCGGCGCCAGCGGGCGCGGCGTCTCCCCCGCCGCCACGTCCTGCCGCCGGCGCCTGGCGCCGGAGCCGACATGCAGCCCCTCCAGCCCCTCGACGTGCGCCTTCAGCCCGGGCGGCAGCGCCGCATAGGCCGCGGTGGCGTCGGCGAAGAGCGTCTGGCCCTGGCCCTGCGGCACCGGCACCACCGCCAGGAACAGCGAGACATCGGGCGGCGGGCGCCGGTAGCTCTGGTCGGTGTGCCAGCCGCGGCGGTGCGGGTACTGCACCGGCAGCCGGCCCTCCGGCGTCAGCGGCGGCTCGGGGAGCGCGGGCGGCTGGCGCACCACGGGCGGCGCGTTGGAGACGACGAAGATCTCCGGCACGGTCGGGTGCACCATGTTCGGCGCCATGCCCGTCTCGCGGTAGTTCTCGACCTCCGTCCCGAACAGGCGGCTGAGGCGCAGCAGCAGGTCCGGCGCCCGGGCCATGGCCTGCATGCCGGGGAGCAGCAGCAGGCCGCCGGCATCGGCCAGCGCCTGCGGCAGCGCCCCGGGCGCGGCCTCGGCGGCGGCCACCAGGGCGGCGGCATCCCCGCCGCCGCGCAGCGCGACGCGGGCGCCAAAGGCATCGCCGTGCAGCGGGGAGCGGATCTCGAAGCCAGGGTCCATGCCGCCACGCTATCGGCGGCGCGGCGCGGCGGTCAACGATCCGCGGGCGCGCGGGGGATTGCCGGCGGCGCGGTTCCCTCGCGATGATCGCGAAACCCGGCGCCAAGGCGCGGCCGGCAGGGAGGCATCCGCGCATGGAGTTCCTGTCCGACATCGCCGCGGCCAGCTGGATCGGCTTCACCCTGCTGCTCCTCGTCGCGCAGGTCCTGGCGCGGGAGTTCGGCCACTGGCTCGGCCGGCGACGCGGCGAGGCGGGGAAGACCGAGCAGGAAGGCGTCGGCCTCCTCGTCGGCGGCATGCTCGGCGTGCTCGGCTTCGTGCTGGCGCTGACGCTCTCCTTTGCCACGACGCGCTTCAGCGAGCGGCGCGCCGGCACGCTGGCCGAGGCCAACGCCATCGGCACGGCCTGGCTGCGCGCCGAGGCGGTCGGCCATCCGCGCTCCGTCGAGATCGCGCGCCTGCTGCAGGACTACACCCGCCAGCGCATCGCCTACCTCGAGGCCCCGCGCGAGCCGGCGGCGGTGCAGCCGATCACCGAGCGGACCAATGCCCTGCAGACAGAGATCTGGGGGCACCTCGCGGCGCTGGTGCGCGAGCGCCAGGACCCCGCCGCCGTGGCGCTGATGACGGCGCTGAACGAGACCTTCGACATGACCACGGCCGAGCGCTTCGCCCTCGAGTCGCGATTGCCCGCGCAGCTCATCTGGCTGCTGCTCGTGATGGCGCTGATCACCATGGCGGCGCTGGGCTACCAGCTGGGACTGCGCGGCGCGGGACCGCTGCGCGGGCCATCGGTCCTGCTGATCGTGATGTGGACGGTGATCATCATGACCATCCTGGACCTCGCCGCGCCACGGCTCGGCTCGGTGCGGACCAGCACGGCGCCGCTGACCTGGACGCTGGAGGGCATGCAGGCCCGCGTCGCAATCCCGGCCCTGCCCGCCCCGCGCTGAGGCGCGCGGCGGCAGTCGCGCCCAAAATCCAGCGCTTCGCAAGAACTCCTCAAGGCGCTCTCCAAGCTGCTCCGGCCGGGGCTGCGTAGGGTCTGGCCGTGCCCGGGACACGGTTCCGGACCACGCCAGCCCCCAGCCCCGCGGGCCTGCCCGCGGCCACACGCGAGGAGACCGACCATGAGCGCCACCACCGCGATGCCCGCCCCCGCCCGCAAGCAGCCCGTGCCGATGAACGGCGTCGACACGCCGAAGCTCTTCGCCACCATCGGCGCCGTCGCCGACCAGCGCCCGCTCGCGCGGTTCCAGTTCCGCGCCGATGGCGAGTGGCTCTCCGGCACGCACATGCGCAGCACCATGTCCGGCTTCTTCGGCGCCGGCGGCGAGATGCAGCACGGCCGCCCCTTCACCGCCGAGGCCGACCACCCGGCCGTGCTCTGCGGCGAGGACAAGGGCCCGACCCCGGTCGAGTACCTGCTGCACGCCCTGGCCGCCTGCCTGACCGCCGGCATCGCCAACATCGCCTCGGCGCGCGGCGTCACGCTGCACGCGGTCGAGTGCCACATCGAGGGCGACATCGACCTGCAGGGCATCCTCGGCCTCTCCGACCAGGTCCGGAACGGCTTCCAGGGCATCCGCGCCAGCTTCCAGGTGAAGGGCGACGCGCCGGAGGAGACGCTGCAGAAGATCGTGCAGCAGTCGGTCGCGCGCTCGGCCGTGTTCGACGTGCTGCGCAACGGCGTGCCGGTCAGCGTGACCGCGAACGCCTGACCGCGCGGCGCCGGCGGCCCGCGCGGCCGCCGGCGACCCGCTCCCCCCGACAGGAGGCGACCATGCGCCGCACCACCGACGCCCTCGTCATCGGCGCCGGCCAGGCAGGGCTTGCCATGAGCCATTGCCTCGCCCGGCACGGCATCGACCATGTGCTGCTCGAGCGCGGCCGCGTCGCCGAACGCTGGAGGAGCGAGCGCTGGGACTCCCTCCGCCTGCTGACGCCCAACTGGATGAGCCGCCTGCCCGGCGGATACGCCCATGGTGGCGCCGACCCCGACGGCTTCATGACCATGCCCGAGGTGGTCGGCTTCCTCGACCGCTATGCGCGGAGCTTCGCCGCGCCGGTCCAGCAGGAGACGGCGGTGCGCGCCGTCCGCCGCATCGCCGGCGGCTATGCCGTGGAGACCAGCCGCGGCGACTGGCGCGCGCGGGCCGTGGTGATCGCCACCGGCCATTGCGACGTGCCGCTGGTGCCGGCCATGGCGCGGGCGCTGCCGCCGCACATTGTCCAGGTCACGCCCTCCGCCTACCGCAACCCGGCGCAGCTGCCCGCAGGCGGCGGCGTGCTGGTGGTGGGCGCCTCGGCCTCCGGCATCCAGCTCGCCGAGGAGATCCATCGCTCCGGCCGGCCGGTGACGCTCGCGGTCGGGCGCCACACGCGGCTGCCGCGGCGCTGGCGCGGGCGCGACATCATGGCCTGGCTCGAGCGCATCGGCGTGCTGGACGAGACGGCCGCGCAGGTGAAGGACCTGGCCTGGGCGCGGCGCCAGCCCTCGCTGCAGCTCGTCGGCCGAGCCGACGGGACGAGCCTCGACCTCGGCATGCTGCGGGGGATCGGCGTGCGCGTTCTCGGGCGCGCCACCGGCATCGAGGGGGGCGTGCTCGGCCTCTCCGATGACCTCGCCGAGACCACCGGCGCGGCGCAGCGCACGCTCGACCGGCTGCTCGCGCGCATCGCGGCCGCGGCGGAGGCGGAGGGCGCGCCGGACGAGGCGCGGCCGGCGCCGCTGGTCCTGCCGGGCGGCGGGCCGGAGCGGCTCGACCTCGCGCGCGAGGACATCCGCACCGTGGTCTGGGCCACCGGCTTCCGCCGCGACTACGCCTGGCTGCAGGTGCAGGGCGTGCTCGATGCCGCGGGCGAGATCATCCACCAGGAGGGCGTGACCCCCGCGCCCGGCCTCTTCGCGCTCGGGCTGCGCTTCCTGCGCCGCCGGCGCTCCAGCTTCCTCGACGGCGTCGGCGCGGATGCCGAGGCGCTCGCCTGGCACGTGCTGGGCGCGCTGCTCGGCCGCGCCGCGGCCTGATCCAGCCCCAGGGAAGGAGCCACGACCATGCAGGCGAGATACGATGCCCTGGTGATCGGCGCGCGCTGCGCCGGCGCCGCCACCGCCATGCTGATGGCCCGCCGCGGCATGCGGGTGCTGGCGATCGACCGTGCCGCCTATGGCGCCGACACCATCTCCACCCATGCGCTGATGCGCGGCGCCGTGCTGCAGCTGCACCGCTGGGGCGTGCTGGGGCGCATACGCGAGATGGCGACGCCGGCGGTGCGCAGCACCACCTTCCACTACGGCGAGGAGGCCGTGCGCGTGGCGATCCGCGCCGCCGACGGCGTCGATGCGCTCTACGCGCCGCGGCGCACCGTGCTCGACAGCGTGCTGGTCGATGCGGCGGTGGAGGCCGGGGCCGAGGTGCGGCACGGCCATGCCCTCGTCGCCCTGACGCGCCGCGGCACCAACGACCGCGTCGCCGGCGCCATCCTGCTGGATGCCGAAGGGCGGCCGCGGCACGTGGAGGCCGATCTCGTCATTGGCGCCGACGGCGTCGCCTCGGCCGTGGCGCGGCTGGCGGAGGCGCCGCTGCAGCGCGAGGCGCGCGCGGCGACCGCCGTTGCGTACGGGTATTGGCCCGACCTGCCGGAGGACGGCTTCCACTGGCACTACGTGCCCGGCGCCAGCGTCGGCGTCATCCCGACCAATGCGGGCATGCACTGCGTCTTCGCCTGCGCCCCGCCGGCGCGGCTGCGCGCGGCGCGCGACGCGCCGGGCCTCGCCTGGCACCAGGACCTGCTGCGCGAGGCCGCACCCGCGCTGGCGGCGCGGATCGGCGATGCGCCGCCCGCCTCCCGCCTGCATGTCTTCGCCGGGCGCCGCGGCTTCCTGCGCCGGCCGCACGGGCCGGGCTGGGCGCTGGTCGGCGATGCGGGCTACTTCAAGGACCCGCTGACGGCGCACGGCATCACCGATGCGCTGCGCGACGCCGCGCTGCTGGCCGAGGCCGCCGCCACCGGCACCGAGGCGGCGATGCGCCGCTACGCCGAGACGCGGGATGCGCTCTCCCTGCCGCTCTTCGAGGCGACGGAGGCGATCGCCGCCTTCGACTGGGACCTGGAGACGGTCAAGGCGCACCACCAGGCGCTGAACCTGGCGATGAAGCACGAGGTCGCGGCGATGGCCGCGCGGATGGAGGAGACGCTGTCGTGAGCACGCAGGATGCCAACCGGGATCCCTGGGCCCGGACGCTGTCCGGGCGGCCGCGGGTCGGTGCCGTCGCCGAGCGCAGCCGCACGACCTCCATGCAGGACGTGGAGATGTTCACGGCGATGACCGGCGACCGCAACCCGCTGCACTACGACGCGGCGCTGGCGGCGCGCGCGCCCTTCGGCGGCGGGCTGATCGTGCAGGGCGGCGTCACCTCCGGCCTGCTGAACGCCGCGGTGGCCGAGGACCTGCCGGGGCCGGGCACGGTCTTCCTCGGCGTCGAGTGGCGCTTCGTGAAGGCGGTGGCGGTCGGTGAGACCATCACCGCGCGGGTCGAGGTCACCGCGGTGCGCGACGACAAGCCGATCTGCACCCTGAAGACCGAGGTGCGCAACGCGCGCGGCGAGCCCTGCCTGACCGGCACGGCCGTGACCTACACCGTGCCGCTGCGCGGCGGCGACTGAAGACGAGGGCCCACCTCTGAGCGCGCGCGCCGCGCTGCGGCGGGCGGAAGGGCGGAGGCGGCTCGCGTCGTGCCGCCCGCGGCCAGGCCGGCGCAGCGCAGCCCCTCGACGAAGCGGTCGATCAGCGCCTCGTCGGCGCAGAAGAAGAAGTCGTGCCGTGCCTGGGCGCAGTCGTAGCCCGGCTTGAGGCGCTCGAGCTCGGCCAGGCTGCCCCGTGCCTCCGCCGCGCGCCCGAGCAGGCCGAGCATCGAGGCATGCACCGCGAAGGAGCAGTGGCTGGCATTGGGCAGCCGCGCCGCCATGCGCGCATAGAGCGCCGCCGCCTCCAGGTCGCCGAGTGCGAAATGCGCCAGCGCGCGCAGGTGGTGGAAGGCGGTCATGTGCGGGTCGCGCGGGCTGAGCTCGGTCGCGCGCTCGACCAGCGCCAGCGCCTCCTCCTGCCGGCCGCACCAGGTGAGGGTGAAGGCGAGCGCGAAATAGCCCTGCGCGAAGCTCGGGTTCAGCGCCAGGCATTGCTCGAGCGCGGCGACCGAATCCTCGTATTCGTGCAGCATGCAGTGGGCGCGGCCGAGCACGCAGAGGTTCATGCAGTCGCGGTCGTCGAGCGCGACCGCCGCCCGCGCATGGCGCATCGCCGCCTGCAGCAGCGCGGGCCGTTCCTCGGGCTCGGAGAGGAAGGTGCGCAGCAGGTGCACGTAGGAGAGCGCGCCATGCGCCCGCGCGAAATCGGGGTCGAGCGCCAGGGCCTCGCGGAACATCGCCTCCGCCTCGGCCATGCTCGGCGTGGTCAGGCCCCAGAGGTGCCAGAGGCCGCGCTGGTAGCTCTCCCAGGCATCCATGGTGCCGGGGGGCCGGCGGATCGCGGCCTCGCGCTCGATGCGGGCGAGCTCGGGCTCGATGGTGGCGGCGATCTGCTGCGCCATCGCCTCCTGCACCTGCAGCAGGTCGGCGAGGCCGAGGTCGTAGGTCTCCGACCAGAGCTGCTGGCCGGTCTCGGCGCATACGAGGTCGGCGGCGATGCGCACGCGCTCGCCGCGCTTCGAGACGCTGCCCTGCACCAGGTAGCGCACGCCGAGCGCGGCGCCGATCTCCTGCGCCGGGACGTCGCGGCCCTTGAAGGCAGCGGCGGAATGGCGCGACAGCACCTCGAGCCAGCGGTTGCGCGCCAGCAGGCGGATGATGTCCTCGGTCAGGCCGTAGCTGAAATACTCGGTGTCGGGCTCGGGGCTGAGGTTGGCGAAGGGCAGCGCCACGATGGAGGGCTTGCCGGTCGCGCGGCGCGGCGGCGGCGCCTCGGCCGGCTCGGGAAGGGCCTCGGGCGGCAGCGGCACGGGCTCGGGCGCGGCGTCGTCCTGCACCGCGCCGACGAAGCGGAAGCCGCGCTTGTGGATGGTCTTGATCAGCGCCTGGCGCTCGCCGTCGTCGCCGAGCGCGCGACGGGCGGCGTTGATGCGGCTGCTGAGCGCCGCCTCGGAGACGATGCGACCGTTCCAGACGATGTCGAAGAGCTCGTCCTTGCTCACCACGCGGTCGCGGTTGCGCACCAGGTGCAGCAGCAGGTCGAAGACCTGGGGCTCGACATGCACGATCTCGCCGCCGCGCTTCAGCTCCTGCCGGCGCAGATCCATCTCGTGCCCCGCAAAGGCGATTCGCATGCGGCGACCTCCCGTGGCGATTCGGCGGTCATGGCGGCGCGGCTGGTCGCGCACCCGGCGCGCAGGTGCCGGCCCAGGGGCGCGGCGGCCGCCCCCGCTGGTGCTCGATGGAACGAGAATAGGCCGGACGCCCGGTCGATCCAAGGCCCAAGCACGAGTCGCGCCGAGGCGCGCGTCCCGGGCCCGTGACGCGCGCGACCCCGGGTGCGACACTCGCACCCCCTCCGCCCCCCGTCGAGGAACACGATCGTGAACTGCGCCTTCCAGTTCGGCCTCGCCCTGCGCGGCCAGTATCCGCTCGGCGACGACATCGCCCGCCGCGTGGCGGAGCTGATGGAGCAGGCCCGCACCGCCGATGCGCTGGGCTTCGATTCCATCACCAAGACCTCGCACCACAGCACCCACCCCTTCCAGGCGCTGCAGCAGCTGCCGGTGCTGGCGCGGCTGACGGCGGAGGTGAAGCGGGCGCGGCTGAACGCCGGCATCGTGCTGCTCGCGCTCTACAAGCCGCTCGAGGTCGCCGAGCATTTCGCCACGCTCGACGTGCTTTCCGGCGGGCGGCTGATCTTCGGTGCGGCGCTCGGCTACCGCGAGGTGGAGTTCCAGGCCTTCGGCATCCCGAAATCCCGCCGCGGCCAGGTCTTCGAGGAGAACCTGCTGGCCCTCAAGCGCCTCTGGACCGAGGAGACGGTCAGCATGCAGGGCTCGCACTTCGTGCTGGCCGAGGCCTCCTGCCTGCCCAAGCCGCTGCAGCGGCCGCATCCGCCGATCTGGATCGGCGCCGATGCCGACGTGGCGCTCGACCGTGCCGCGCGGCTCGGCGACTGCTGGTACATCAACCCGCACAGCCGCATCGACACCATCATCCGCCAGATGGAGATCTACAAGCGCGCGCTGGACCGCCACGGCCGCCCCTTCCCCGCCGAGCTGCCGATGCGCCGCGAGCTCTTCGTCGCCCGCACGCGCGAGGAGGCGATGCGCCTCTGCCGCCCCTATCTCGAGACCAAGTACAAGGCCTATCACGACTGGGGCCAGGACAAGGAGATGCCGGCCGGCGACAACGCCCTCGACCTCGCCTTCGACGCGCTGGTGGGCGACCGTTTCCTGATCGGCTCCCCGGCCGAGGTGGTGGAGCAGATCGTGGCGCTGCACCGCGCGACGGGGATGAACCACCTGATCGCCAGCATCGAGTGGCCGGGCATGCCGCCCGCCCTCGTGCTCGAGACCATGCACCTGCTGGCCGAGCAGGTGCTGCCGGCGGTGCGCCAGGCCCTGTAGGGGCTTCGCCCGCCTGCCGTCCGATCAGCGCAGCTCCGGGAAGTCCTCCTCGCGAAACTCGCCGGGCGCGCGGGTGCCGGCGGCGAAATGCTTTTGCTCGGCCTGGCGCA
>CAYNYQ010000037.1:13622-22550 GCA_964401305.1 uncultured Acetobacteraceae bacterium
AACTCGCCGGGCGCGCGGGTGCCGGCGGCGAAATGCTTTTGCTCGGCCTGGCGCAGCTCGACCCGGCGGATCTTGCCGGAGATGGTCTTCGGCAGGTCGTAGACCTCGAGCCGCCGCACGCGCTTGAAGGGCGCGAGCCGCTCGCGCAGGTGGCGGAAGATCGAGAGCATCGTCTCGCGGTCTCCCTCGACCCCCTGCGCCAGCACCAGGTATGCCTTGGGCACGGCGAGCCGCACCGCATCCGGCGCCGGCACCACCGCGGCCTCGACCACCGCCTCGTGCTCGACCAGCACGCTCTCGAGCTCGAAGGGCGAGATGCGGTAGTCGGACGCCTTGAACACGTCGTCGGCGCGGCCGACGTAGACGAAGGCGCCCTCGGCGTCCCGCGTCGCCACGTCGCCGGTGCGGTAGGCGATGGTGCCGAGCGGCGCGAAGCTGCCGTCATCCTGCTGGTAGCCCTTCATCAGCCCCGTCGGCGGCGGGTCGAGCAGGATCGAGACCTCGCCCTCCGGCACCTCCTTGTCCTCGGGGTCGAGCAGGCGGATGCGGTAGCCCGGCGCGGCATGGCCCATGCTGCCCGGCGTCACCTTCTGCCCGGGGAAGTAGCCGACCTGCAGCGTCGTCTCGGTCTGGCCATAGCCCTCGCGCACGGTCATGCCCCAGACGCGCTGCACGTGCTCGATCACCTCCGGGTTCAGCGGCTCGCCGGCCGAGCAGAGCTCGCGCAGCTGGCCGCGGAAGGGCGCCATGTCCTGCTGCACCAGCATGCGCCAGACCGTGGGTGGCGCGCAGAAGGTCTGCACGCCATGCGCCGCGATCGCCTCCAGCGTGGCCTTCGCATCGAAGCGCGGCTGGTTGTTGATGAAGACCGTGGCGCCGGCATTCCAGGGCGCGAAGAAGCAGGAATAGGCGTGCTTCGCCCAGCCCGGCGAGGAGATGTTCAGGTGCACGTCGCCCGGCCGCAGGCCGAGCCAGTACATCGTCGTCAGGTGGCCGACCGGATAGCTCTGCTGGTCGTGCAGCACGAGCTTCGGCTTGGCCGTGGTGCCGGAGGTGAAGTAGAGCAGCAGCGGATCCGTCGCGCGCGTCTCGCCCTCCGGCGCGAAGGCAGCCGGGCCCTGCAGCAGCGCGTCGTACTCCGTCCAGCCCGCGGCGCCGCCGACCGCGATGCGCGAGACGGAGGGATCGAGCCCCTCGAACTTCGCCGCATCGCCGCCATTGGCGACGACGTGCCGCACCCGCCCGCGCGCGAAGCGGTCCCGCAGGTCGGCGCTGTTGAGCAGCGTCGTCGCCGGGATCACCACCGCGCCGAGCTTCATCGCCGCCAGCATCGTCTCCCACAGCGGCACGACGTTGCCGAGCATCACCAGGATGCGGTCGCCGCGCTTCACCCCCATGGCGCGCAGCCCGTTGGCCAGCCGGCTGGAATCGGCCGAGAGCTGGGCGAAGCTGCGCACCGCCGCGCCGTCGCCGGCGATGCGCAGCGCCTCGGTGTTGCCGAGCGGGCCGCGGGCGAGCTCGGCATCGAACCAGTCGAGCGCGTAGTTGAAGGTCTCGAGCCTCGGCCAGCGGAAGTCGCGGCAGGCGGTGGCGTGGTCCTCGCGGTGGGCGAGGAGGAAGTCGCGGGCTTGCTTGAATGCGGCAGCGGTCATCGGCATCCTCCCCGTAGTGCTTGGCCGAACGGTAGAGCGGCGGGCGGGATGGCGTAAACGCCCCGCGGCCGCGGCGCCCCGCGCTCAGCCCATGGCCAGCGCCACCAGCACGCGCTCGGCGATCAATGTCGAGACGCGGCCGTTGCTCTCCGCCGTGAGGCCGGCGACATGCGGCGTCAGGATCAGGTTGGGGCAGCCGATCAGCGGCGAGGCGGGCGGCAGCGGCTCCTCGGCGAAGACGTCGAGCGCGGCGCCGCCGAGCCGGCCCTCGCGCAGCGCCGCGGCCAGCGCCGCCTCCTCCAGCACGCCGCCATGGGCGGTGTTCACCAGCACGGCCCCCGGCTTCATCAGGCCGAGCCGCGCCGCCGAGAGCAGGCCGCGCGTCGCCTGGCTCAGCGGCACGTGCAGCGTCACCGCATCGGCGCGCGCCAGCAGCGCCTCCAGCGCGACGCGCTCGGTCGGCGTCTCGGTCCAGCCGGCATGGTCGTTGGGCAGCACCGGGTCATGCGCGACGACGGCCATGCCGAAGGCGCGGCCGAGCTTGGCGACGCGCCGGCCGATATCGCCGAAGCCGATGATGCCGAGCGTCTTCCCGCGCATCTCGCGCCCCGCGGCAAGCTCGGCGCGCGGCCAGGCCCCGGCCGCCACGGCGGCGCTGGCGCCGAAGGTGCCGCCGCGCAGCAGCTGCCCGATCGCCAGCATCACGTACTCGGCGACGGAATCGGCATTGGCGCCGGTCGCCGGGATCACCTCGATTCCCCGCGCGCGGCAGGCCGGCATGTCGAGGTTCTCCATCCCGACGCCGAGCCGGCCGATCACGGACAGCCGCGGCGCCGCGGCCAGCAGCGCGCGGTCCACCCGCGTGCGGTCGCGCACGATCAGCGCCCGCGCGACGCCGAGCAGCGGGGCGAGCTGCTCGGGCGCCTCGGCCAGGGCGGGATCGTGCAGCGTGGCGTGCGCGGCGCGCAGCGCGGCGACGGCGCCGGGATGCATCGGCTCCGTGATGACGATGGTGGGGGGCTCGGCGTCGCTCATGATTCGGCGCGGATGCCGGCCTCGCCGACCAGCCTGGCCCAGCGCGCGACCTCGTCGCGCAGGAAGCCGGCGGAGCGATCGGCATCCCAGCCCAGCACGTCGAAGCCCGCCTCCTCGGCGCGCCGCACCAGGGCGGGGTCGCGCATCGCGGCGACGACCTCCCGCCCGAGCCGCTCGCGGATCGACGCGGGCACGCCGGCATTGGTCAGCACGGCGGTCCAGTTGGTGATGGCGATGGTGGGGGTGCCGGCCTCGGCCGTGGTCGGCACCTCGGGCAGCAGCTTGTGCCGGGCGGGCCCGGTCACGGCCAGGGCGCGCAGCTGGCCGCCGCGGATCTGCGGCAGGCATTCCGGCAGGTTCGGGATGGCGAAGTCGAGCGTGCCGGCGACGAGGTCGGTCACCACCGGCGCGCCGCCGCGATAGGGGACATGCGTGATGTTGCCGCCCGCGCCCGCCGCCTGGCGCACCAGCTCCACCGCCAGGTGCGGCGGCGAGCCGGCGCCCGGCGTGCCGGCGCTGAGCGGCTGCGCGCGGGCGCGCTCCACCAGCTCGGCCAGGCTGCGCATGGGGGAGCGGGCGTTGACGCAGACCACCAGCGGCACGGCGCCGAGGATGGAGATGGCGGCGAAGTCGCGCAGCAGGTCGTAGGGCGGGTTGCGCACGAGGCTCGCGTTGACCGCGTGGGTGAGGGTGATGGCGAGCAGCGTGTAGCCATCCGGCGCGGCCTTCGCCGCGGCATCGGCGCCGATCATGGCGGCGGCGCCGGGGCGGTTCTCGACCGGCACGGGGCGGCCGAGGCCCTCGGCCAGCTTCTGCGCCAGCAGCCGGGCCATCATGTCGGTGATGCCGGCCGGGGCGAAGGGGACGATGTAGCGGACCGGGCGGTCGGGCCAGGCGCCGGTGTCCTGCGCGAGGGTGGGGTGCGGGGCCAGGGGCAGCGGCGCGAGGGCTGCGGCCGCGAGCAGGGCGCGGCGGGTGGGTTCGGTCATGGCGTGGCTCCCTCGCGGCAGGTCGTTCCGGCCTTGTGCGCAGCTTAGCAGCCCCGCGGAGTCGGGAGGAATGCTTGCGTTGTTGTGACCCGCAGGATCGCGCCGCCCCGTTCGTTGCGCGGCGCGATGGCGAAGGGGTCCCCGCGCGGGCGGTCGGGGCGATCTCCGACGCGCGGCTACGCCGCCGGCAGCCGCACCATGTCCCCCACACGCGGCTACGCCGCCGGCAGCCGCGCCCTTTCCCCCGCGCGGCTACGCCGCCGGCAGCCGCACGATGAACCGCGCGCCCACCACCGTCCCCTCGGCGTCGCGCCGGTTCTCGGCGCCGATCTGGCCGCGCAGCCCCTCGACGATCTGCTTGCTGATCGACAGCCCGAGGCCGGAATGCTGGCCGAAGCGCTCGCCGCGCGGCCGCTCGGAATAGAAGCGCTCGAAGATGCTCTCGAGCTTGGCCTCGGGGATGCCGGGGCCCTCGTCCTCCACCACCACCTCCACCATCGGCCCGGCCGGGCGGGCGCGCACCCGCACCCGCCCCTCGGCCGGGCTGAAGCTCAGCGCATTGCCCAGCAGGTTGCGGAACACCTGCACCAGCCGCCCCTCGACGCCGCGCACCACCAGCCCCTCCGCCGGCGCCTCCAGCAGCACCTCGGGCGCGCGCTCGTCCTCGCGCGTCGTGTTGTGCAGCTCGGCCAGCGCGGCCAGCATCGGCGCCACGTCCACCGGCACCGCGGCGGTGCGCGACAGCTCGGCATCGACGCGGGAGGAGTCGCTGATGTCGGCGATCAGCCGGTCCATCCGCACAGCGTCCTCGGCGATGATCGCCAGCAGGCGCCGCTGCTGGTCGGGGTTCTCGATCCGGCGCAGCGTCTCGATCGCGCTGCGCACCGAGGTGAGCGGGTTGCGCAGCTCGTGCGCGACATCCGCGGCGAAGCGCTCGTTGGTGTCGATCCGGGTCCACAGCGCCGTCGCGGCCGACTGCAGGTCGCGCGCCAGGATGCCGATCTCGTCGCCGCGCTCGAGCAGCGCGCGCGGCACGCTGCCGGCCCGCCCCTCGCCCTGGCGCATGCGCGCCGCGCTGCCGGCCAGCTGCATGATCGGGCTGGCGAGCGTCTGCGCCAGGTAGAACGAGAGCGCGACCGTCAGCCCCAGCGCGATGCCGAAGATGCCGAGCACGCTGGCGCGGATGTCGAAGAGCCGCTGGTCCACCTCGCGCGCCTCGCGCGTCAGCAGCACGATGCCCACGGGCTGGTTGCCGCGCCGCGCCGGCTCGGCCACCGAGACCAGCAGCCGCCCATCCGCGGTGCGGCGGATATAGGGGCGCACTCCGCCTTCCAGCGCCAGGCGCAGCTCCTCCCGCCGGTCCGGGCCCAGCGCCGGCTGCCAGTCGAAGGAGGGGGCGTCGGGGTTCACGTCCACCACCACCTCCGGCGCGCCGCGGCCGGTGCGGGGCAGCACGGTCAGGATGCGGTCGTAGACGCCGGCGATGCCGGTGGAGAAGGCGCCGCGCGGCTCGGGCGGCGGCAGCGGCTCGGTGATGACGGCGCCGCCCGCGCCCTCGCGGATGCGGCTGTCGGCCACCATCAGCCCGGAATTGTCGAAGAGCCGCGCCTGGGTGTTGGGCGAGGGCTCGACCAGGCGGCGCAGCAGCGGCCGCGCCGCCTCCGGCACCAGCACGGCGCGGTCATCCTGCACCCGCACCGCCGCCTCGGCGATGGCGCCGCCGTAGATGCGCGCCTGGGTGCGCAGCGCCTCCACCTCGGCGGCCAGCAGGCCGTTCTGGTACTGGTCGAGGTAGAGCATGGCCGCGGCCAGCAGCGCCGGCGGCAGCACGTTCAGCAGCAGGATGCGCCGCAGCAGCGGCGAGACCCAGCGGTGGCGCCGCGGGCCGGCCGTGGCGGCGGCCTCGGGCGGCGGGGAGACGCCGATGTCGGGCATCGGGAGGGGTCCTTGGCGGACGGCGGATGGCGTCGCCCGCCCCTGCTACGCGATCCGCCCCGCCCTTGGCCAGCGCCCTCGTGCGGCGCGGCCCCCAGGTGCGGGTGCGTTGCGCAGGTCCCGTACGGGGCTCACGCCGTGGGGCTGCCTGCGCCGATCAGGTCGCGTGATGTCCCGCGCGGCCTACGCCGTACACGTCCCTGCGGGGCTCACGCCGCGCAGTTTCCCGCGCGGCTCACGCCGTGCACTTTTCCCGGGCGGCTCACGCCGCATTTTTTCCCGCGCGGCTCACGCCGCACTTTTTCCCGCGCGGCTTACGCCGCGACGCCCGGCGCCGTTGCCTCGTTCAGATAGGCGCCCTGGCGCCGCAGCTCCTGCTGCACCTCGCCGAGATCCACCGCCCGCGGCACCACCCCCGCCTGCACCGCCAGCGCGGCCGCGACCCCGGCCGCCTGGCCGGTCACCCAGCACTGCGGGATCTCGCGCAGGAAGGAATGGCTCGTGGCGTCGCAGGACAGGTGCCGGCCCGGCGCCAGCAGCCCATCCAGCCGCGCCGGCACCATCGCGCCATAGCCGATCGAGACATTGCCGAACTTGGGCGACAGCGGCGGGGACACGCCGATCTCGTCGGGCTGGACGCGGCCGTCCCAGCCCTCCCGTGTCACCGCGCCCAGGCCGGCCAGCCGGCGCGTGTGCCGCACGCCGAGCTGCGGCGCCGTCAGCAGGGCGAAGGCGCCCTCGAAGCCCGGCGCATGGGCGCGGTAGAAGGCCAGGTGCTGGGCCATGGCGCGGTGGCTGCGGATCTCGACCGCGCTCTGGTCCGCGACGTCGATGCCGGAGAGGCCGGACATGCGGGGCCCGAGGAAAAGCGCCACGTCGTCGCGCCAGGAGACGAAGGGCTTGTCGAAGAGGCCGTGCGCCTCCTTGCCGCGGCGCATGAACTCGGCGAACTGCGCGGGCTCGGCCGCGCGCCAGGCGAGGAAGCGCGGCATGTCCACGCCGCCGAGCAGCCAGGGGGTATTGACGCTGTGGTGGATGTCGCGCTCGTCGATGTCGTCCGAGCTCGTCGCGCCGGCACGGTGGAAGAGGTCGCCGTCGCCGGTGGCGTCCACCGTGACGCGGGCCAGCACCGCCCGGCGCCCCTGCTTGCTCTCGAAGATCGCGCCGTGCACGACAGGCCCGGCGGGACCGTCGCGCAGGACGGGCATCGCGCCCCAGGCGTGGAACAGGATCTCGGCGCCCGCATCCAGCACCATCTCCTGCGCCGTGAACTTCATCGCCTCGGGGTCGCAGGTGGGGGACCAGGTGACGATGCCGTGGAAGGCGGCGGTGCGCTGCGCCCACCAGGCGGCGGTCGCGGTGTCGCGCGCGCCCCAGGCCTCCCGCGGCGGGCCGGCGATGGCGCTCTTCGGCAGCCGGTCGAGGTATTCCTCGGCGAAGCCGCGGATCACCGGCCGCCCGGTCCAGTCCGTCATGCGGTCGATCCAGATGACCAGCCCGCCGGTGGAGAGCCCGCCCAGATGGTTGTAGCGCTCGAGCAGCAGGGTGCGCGCGCCGAGCCGGGCCGCGGCCACGGCGGCGGCGATGCCGGCCGGGCCGCCGCCGACGACCAGCACGTCGACCTCCGCATGCACCGGGACCTCCCGCGCGGGCTCGGCGATGCTGGCCTGCGCGGGCGGGCGGGGGCGCGGCCGCGCCGCGGCGTCGGCGCGGAACACCTCGCTGCGGAAGATCAGGCGCCCGCCCTCCGGCGCGTCCTTCAGGGACTCGTCACTTACCATGTCACAAACCTAGCACCTGCCTCGCGAATTGCGATGGCCGACCCGCCGGGCACAACCCGATTTCAGCCCAAGCAGTGCTTTTTTGTCCGTGGCGCGGCCCGGCTCCTGGCGATCGCCCTGCCCATCCTGCTCCTCGGTGCCGCCTGCGCCGCCCCGCCCCGCCCGCCGCCGGAGCCGCCGCTGGCCTATCCGCCCGCCGCGCGCGAGCGGATGCTGCGGATCGCCATCGCCGAATGGCGCGACTGGGGCAGCCTCGTCCTCGAGGCGGATGGCCCGCGCGGCACGGCCCCCGAGGGCGCCGAGGCGCGGCCGGAGAACTTCCCGCGCGTGCTCGCCTATTGGCGCGCGCTCGACGAGGACGAGGGGGCGGTGGCGCGCAACCGCCCACTCTACCGCGCCGCCCTGGCCGGCACGGCGGGCGGCGAAGGTCTCTGGCGCGAGCCCTACTGGTCGGCCGCCTTCATCAGCTACGTCCTGCGCGCCGCCGGCGTGGACCGGGCGGAGTTCCCGCCCGCCGCCGCGCATGTCACCTATGTGGATGCGATGATCGCCACCGCGCTGCGCTTCCCGGCGACCGCCCCCTTCCTGCCGCACGCGCCATCCGGGCGCGCCCCGGTGCCGGGCGACCTGATCTGCGCCGACCGCGGCCGCGCGCCCGGCGGCGGCCATTGGCGCGACCGCCTGGCCGAGGCTGGCCGCTTCCGCCCGATGCATTGCGACATCGTCGTGGCCACCCCGCCCGGCGCCGTGGCCGCGATCGGCGGCAATGTGCAGGACGCCGTCACGCTGACCCGTTACCAGGCCGATGCGGCGGGCTATCTTCTGCCGCGTCCGCCCGGGGCGGGGCTGGCTTGGTTCGCGGTGTTCGAGAACCGGCTCGGCTGCCTGCCGCCCTGGGGCCCACCCTGCCCGGCCGCGCCAGCCCTGCCCGCGGCGACCCCGGCCCCGCCCACCACGCCCACGACAGCCCTGCCCCCAAGGAGCCCCGCTTCATGACGGACCTCTTCTCGCCCCTCGCGCTGCGCGGCGTGACGCTGCCCAACCGCATCGGCGTCTCGCCGATGTGCCAGTATTCCTGCAACGGCGACGGCAGGCCGACGGAGTGGCACTTCGCCCACCTGGTCTCCCGCGCCGCCGGCGGGGCGGGGCTGACCATCGCCGAGGCCAGCGCGGTGACGCCGGAGGGCCGCATCAGCCCCGACGACCTCGGCATCTGGGGCGAGGAGCATGTGGCGGGGCATGCGCGGCTGGCCGCCGGCATCGCGGCGCTCGGCTCGGTGCCCGGCATCCAGCTCGCCCATGCCGGGCGGAAGGGCAGCCGCAACGCGCCCTGGAACGACGGCCGCGCGGCGGACGGCTGGCAGCCCCTCGGCCCCTCCAACCTGCCCTTCGGCGACTACGCCGAGCCGCGCGCCATGACCGAGGCCGAGATCGAGGCGACCATCGCCGCCTTCGCCGCGGCGACCAAGCGCAGCATCCGCGCCGGCTACCGCTTCATCGAGCTGCACGCCGCGCATGGCTACCTGCTGCACGAAT
>CAYNYQ010000038.1:0-22541 GCA_964401305.1 uncultured Acetobacteraceae bacterium
GGCTGGCCGATCCGGGCCGCGCCTATGTCCCGACCGAGGGGCTGGCCGCGATCGCCCGCTTCGCCGTGCCGACGACGCGGGAGCTCGAGGACCGGGAGACGCGTGCGGTCACGCTGCACCGGCTGCTACCGTGAAGCCCCTGCCCACGAGTCTCCGCATCTCCGCCGCACCGGTGCCCGCATCGCGGGGGAGGCTTCCGGCATGACCACGCTGCGCCCCGTCCTCCTCCTCGCCCTGCTGCTCCTGCCCGGCCTCGCCGCGGCGCAGGGTTCGCGGCACTACGATGCCCAGGGCCGCTATATCGGGCGCTCCGAGACCAGCGGCGCCACCACCCGCCACTACGACGCGCAGGGCCGCTACAAGGGCCGCGCGGAGCATGCCGGCGGCGGCACGCGGCACCCGGGCCAGGCCGCGCCGGGCAGCGGCGGCAGCGTCCGCTTCTACGACGCCCAGGGCCGCTACCAGGGCCGCACCGATGGCGGCCGCCGCTACGACGCCACCGGCCGCTACCTGGGCCGGACCGAGAGCCGGTAGCCGCTACCGCGTCGCCATCTCGAGGAAGCGCAGCAAGGCCGCCAGCTCCGCCGGCTCGCCCACCGTCTGCACCGGCATCTTCGTCCCCGGCACCACCACGTCCGGGCCGCGGGTGAAGAGGTCGGCCACCGTCTCCGGCGTCCAGGTGATGTCGCCCTGCGCCAGCCGCGGCGAATAGGCATAGCCGGGGACGCTGCCCATGCGGCGGCCGAACAGCCCGTGCAGGTGCGGCCCGGCCATGGGCGGCCCGGCCTCCTGGCCGAGCGCATGGCAGGCGGCGCAGGCGCGGAAGACCCGGGCGCCCTGCGGCTCCGCCCGGGCTGCCGCCGCGGCGGGGCCGGATGCCTCGGCGGCGTCGCCGGCGAGCGGGCCGAGTGGGGCGCCGCTCGCCACCGCCCAGCGCCGGACCCGCCGGTCCTGCCCGCCGGTCCAGAGGCTGGCGCCATCGGCGCTGAAGGCCACCGACCAGAAGGGCTGGCCCGGCCCCTGCAGGGTGTGGCGCAGCCGCCCCTCCGGCAGGGACCAGAGCGTGACCGAGCCACCCAGGCCCGCCGCCGCCAGCAGCCGCCCCTCCGGCGCCACGGCGAGCGCCACCACCGGGCGCGTGCCGGCCTCCAGGACGCGGCGGACACCCTCGGGCGCGACGAGCCGCACCGCGCCATCCGCGCCGGCGGCGGCCACCAGGGGCGGGTCCCCGGGCAGGGCGGCGAGGGCGTTCTGCGGCGTGCCGAGTTCGGCGAGCACCCGCCCCTGCCATCCGGCGGCCTCGCGCCGCCACAGCCGCAAGGTCCCGTCGTGGCCGGCGCTGACCAGGCGGGGCCCGTCCCCCGGCAGCGGCGCCACGGCGTTCACCGGGCCGGCATGGCCCGCAAGCACCTCCGGCGCCCCGTCCGGCAGCGGCCAGACCCGCACCGTCCCGTCCCAGCCCGCCGAGGCGAGCAGGTCCGGCGCCGCCAGGGCCAGGCCGGCGACGGGCGCGCCATGTCCCTCCAGCACCCGCGCCGGCTGGTCGGTCCCGGGGTCGAGGGGCGCCGGCCAGAGGGCGATGCGCCCATCCTCGCCGGCGCTGGCGAGCCCACCGCCTGGCAGGGCCAGCAGCGCGTTCACCGCGCCCGCATGCCAGCGCAGCACCCGCAGCGCCCGCCCGGCGACCGGATCCCAGAGGATCACCGCATGGTCGAAGCCGGCCGAGGCCAGGCGGGGCGGCGCGTCCGCGGGCCCGAGCGGCGCCAGGGCCCTGACCGGCCCGCCATGGCCGGAGAGATCCTGGCCGCGCGGCGCGGCATGGGGCGCGCCGGCGAGCAGGGCGGCGAGCAGCGGAATCATCCAGGGGCGTCGGCGCATGCGCGCTGTCACCACGGATCGGGCCGGCCTGCCAAGGGGATGGCTTGAAGCGGTCGGGGCCGAATATTAACTGGAGGCAACCAGAAGTCCAGAATAGCCCGAATCAGCCAGGGAGAGGCATCCATGACCGGGACCGATCACGCGCAGCACGGGGGCGCGGCCCACGACAACCTGACCACGGCGCTGCTGCTGGGCGGCGTCGGCCTCGCCCTGCTGGTCGCCTTCGCGCTGCCGGCGGTGCAGTTCCGCGGCGCCGACAGCGCCCTGCTCGGCCTCTCGCCCTGGCAGGCCGTGCCCTGGCTGACCAAGGTGAAGCTCGGCTTCCTGGCGCTGGCCGTGGCGGCGGCCTTCGTGCCGCGCCTGGCCGCGCTGCGCCTGCCGGTGATGGTGGCGGCGCTGTTCATGATGGTGCTGCCGAGCCTGGCCGCCTTCCTCGCCGCGCTCGACCAGTGGAGCGGCCTGCGCGCCGGCATCGTGGAGATGGCCGGCAACCGCACGCCCTGGATCGACCCGGGCTGGGGCATGCTGGCGCTGCTGGTGGCCGTGCTGATGATGCTCGGCGCGGTGCTGCGCGCCCGCCGCGCCGCCGCCTGAGGCCGGGCGGCCCGGGGCAGGCTAACCGGGCCCTCCGCCGCGCCGAATCCTGGCGACCGAGGACGCGGCACGGGACAGCACAATGCAGGACGCGCGACGCTATGGGTTGGCGGAAGCCTTCGTCGCGGGTGCGCTGGCGATGGCGACCTTCCACCAGCCGATGGCGGGCGTGCTGCACGCGCTCGACAGCTTCCCGGTCTCGCCCTTCGACCTGACGCCGAAGCCCTCGGGCCTGCCCGCCATGGTGCAGGGCATGCTCTGGTCCGGCGGCTGGGGCGTGCTCTTCGTGCTGCTGCTGCGGCTGCGCCCGGGCCTGCCGCTGGCGCCCGCCGCCATCGCCTATTGCGCGACGGTGCCCATCGGCTTCCTGTTCCTCGTCATGGCGACGGCCCAGGGCGCGCCGCCCGCCTTCGGCATGCCGGTCCAGATGGCGCTGTCCGTGGTGCTGGCGCATGCCGCCTGGGGCTTCGGCATCGCGCTCTGGCTGGCGGGGATGCGCGGGCTGCGTGGCGCGCCGGCGGCGGGGCGGGACCAGGCCAGGGCCTGACGTCGCCGGCCTGCCGCCGCCAGGCGCCGCGGGGTTCACGCGGTCAGGCCGCCATCCACGTGCAGCACCTGGCCGGTGATGTAGCCCGCCGGGGACGAGGCGAGGAAGGCGATGGCCGCCGCCACCTCGGCCGTCTCGCCGACGCGCCGCAGCGGAATGCGCTGGGTGCGGTCCTCCGCGCCGCCGGCGCCGGGCGGCAAGGCATAGTGCGCGCCGGGATCCTTGCGGATGAAGCCGGGCGCGACGGCATTCACCGTGACCGTTGGCGCCCATTCGATGGCCAGCGCCCGCACCAGCGCCTCGAGCCCGGCCTTGGCCGCGGCCGAGGCGGGAAAGAGCGGCTGGTCGGGGCGGAAGACATGCGCGACGAAGGAGGAGACGGCGACGAGCCGCGGATCGCGCCCCGCCATCAGCGGCGCCCGCGCGGCGCGCGCCAGGCGCAGCATGGCGGTGGCGATGGAATCGATGCTGTAGGCGAAGGTGGCGTCGGTCAGGCTCGCCATCGGCGTGCGGTCGGCGAAGCCCGCGACATTGACCAGCACGTCGAGCCCGCCCATCGCCGCGACGGCCTGCTCCACCGCGCGTTCGGGCTCGCCCGCCTGGGCGAGGTCGCCGATGATCGGGTGGGGCTCGCCGCCGCGCTGGCGCACCTCGGCGGCGATGCGCTCGAGCCCCTCGCGGTTCTTGCGCGTGTGCAGCGCCAGCGCGATGCCGGGCCCGGCCATGAGTCGGGCGCAGGCCGCGCCGATGCCGCTGGCCGCCCCCGTGACCAGAATGCGCCGCTCCGCCATCCGCCATCCTCCCTGAAGCCGCACGGCGTTGTCGCGTCCGTCGCGGCGCCGTGCCATCCTCGCCTGGCGGCCGGAACCGCCACGAAACACTATAACATCGAGGAACGGCCATGAAGCGACTGTCCCGCCGCGCGCTCTTCGGCGCCGGTGCCTGCCTCGCCTGCGGCGCGGCCCATCTCGGCCTTTCGGCGACGCCGGTGCAGGCCCAGGGCTGGAGCCCACCCCCCGCCGCGCAGCGCTGCCCCTCGAAATGGGGGCCGAACGACCGTCGCGGCAGCATGAACCTGATGACGCCGGAGCGCGCCAAGCGCGCCGCCGCGCTGATCCGCAGCGGCGAGGCGGTGGAACTCGGCCAGGTGCTCTCCCCGGCCATGCCCTTCTTCGGCACGCGCCGCTTCGACGTGCACCTGAAGCAGACCTTCATGAACCCGCAGGCCAACCGGCGCGGCTCGAACGAGGAGATCGTCATCACCGAGATCGGGCAGGTCGGCACGCAGCTCGACATGTTCCCGCACCAGACCATCGGCGACGAGACCTACAACTGCGTGAAGATCCCGGAGATCGCCAGCCGCAACGGCTTCACCCAGATGGGCGTCGACACGGTGGGCACGGTGATGACGCGCGGCGTGCTGGTGGACATCGCCGGGCTGAAGGGCGTGCCCATGCTCGGCGACGACTACGAGATCACGGTCGCCGACATCGAGCAGGCGCTGCAGCGGCAGAACACCCGCATCGAGGAGGCCGATGCGGTGATCTTCCACACCGGCTGGGGCACGCTCTGGGCGCGGGACAATGCGCGCTACGTGCGCACCTGCCCGGGGCTCGGCGTCGCTGCCGCCGAATGGGTGATCCAGCGCAACCCGATCCTGATGGGTGCCGACAACTGGCCGGTGGAGGTGGCGCCGTCCAAGACCATGCCCGGCGCCTCGCTGCCGGTGCACCAGATCGCGCTGGTGGTGAACGGCGTGCACCTGCTGGAGAACATGAAGCTCGACCAGCTGGCGCAGCGCGTCGGCCGCGGCGGGCCCTCCGAGTTCTGCTTCATCATGCAGCCGCTGAAGGTGCAGGGCGGCACCGGCAGCACGGTGGCGCCGACCGCGGTGTTCTAGGCGGGCGCGATCGCGGAAGGGCGCAACGCCCGCGGGCGTGCATCACGCGCAGGCAAGGAGCTGGACCACGATCCGCATTCCCGTGCCCGGGGATCGTGGTCCAGCGCCGGCGCTTGGCGGACCGGCAGGCACGACCGCCCCGATGCGCAAGCCACCGCGGCGAGGGGCCCGCGCAGCGCCACGCCGCGGCGGAGGCATGGTTGCCTGTGCCGTTGCCCGGCCGCATCCTGCAGCCCTGCCAGGACCAGGGGAACGCCGCGTGACGCTGACCGTGCTCGAGCCCGAGGGCCTCTACCCCGACACGCGGCTGGACCAGGAGATCCTCGGCCCCGGCGTGCGCATCCTGCAGGGCAACGCCAAGGCCAGCCTCGCCGAGCTGCCGGACAGCCTGCTCGCCGAGGTGGACGGGCTGATGACCCTGCGCATGGCCGTGCCGGCCGAGCAGATCGCCCGCTTCCCGCGGCTGAAGGTCGTGCTGCGCATGGGCGTCGGCTACGACCGGGTGGACCGCGCCGCCTGCGCCGCGCGCGGCATCACCGTCTGCAACGTGCCCGACTACGGCACGATGGAGGTCGCGGAATTCGCCGTGCTGCTGGCGCTGTCGCTGCGTCGCGGGCTGATCCTCTACCACGATACCCAGCGCGGGCCGGACCCGGCGCGCTGGGGCGTCATGCCCTCGGCCCTGCACCGACGGCAGGAGGCGCAGACCTTCGGCATCCTCGGCCTCGGGCGAATCGGCTCGGCGGCGGCGCTGCGTGCGAAGGCCTTCGGCTATCGCGTCGCCTTCTTCGACCCCTACCTGCCGAACGGCTGGGACCGTGCGCTCGGCCTGCACCGCGCCCGCACGCTTGAGGAGTTGCTCGCGCAGTCGGACGTGCTGTCGATCCACGCGCCCCTCACGCGCGGCACGCGCGGGCTGATCGGCGAGCGGGAGCTGCGCCTGCTGCCGCGCAACGCCGTGGTGGTGAACACGGCGCGCGGCCCCATCCTCGACATCGACGCGCTGGAGCGTGCGCTGCGCGACGGCCACATCGCCGGCGCCGGCCTCGACGTCATCCCCGAGGAGCCGCCGCGGGATCCGCTGCCCGGGCTGCTGCGCGCCTATCGCGCGGGGGAGGACTGGCTGCGCGGGCGCCTGGTGATCACGCCGCACATCGCCTTCCACACGCCCGAGGCCTGGGACGACATCCGCCTGAAGTCGCTGGAGACGATGCGCGACGTGCTGGTGGAGGGAAAGGCGACCAACGTCATCCCGCCCGAGGCGGACTGACCACGCCGCGCCGGCGGTGCGGCGGCCGGGGTCAGTTGAAGCTTGCGGTGGCGGTCTCGACCAGGGTGCCGCTGTAGCGGGTCAGCCGCGCGAAGAGGAAGCTGTGGGCATAGCGCGCGGTCAGGTTGACCGTGGTGACGGCGCCATTGGTGGTGCAGCTGTCGACCAGCACCGTCAGGTGCTCGCGGTTCAGCACGTAGACCGGGGCCGTCGCCGTGATCAGCGTGCCGCTGGCGACGAGCGCGTTGCAGGGCGCCAGGTCGTTGATCAGGTTCGAATAGCCGCGCAGCGTGGCGGTGCGCACGGCCTCGTCCGTCACGGTGCGGAGCGAGGTGATGGTGGCGGCGTACCGCACCAGCTCGATGCCGCTGAGCATGAGCACCAGCAGCGGCACCGAGACGAGCGCGAACTCGGCCGAGGAGATGCCGCGCCGGCCGAGGCGCCGAGGCTTCGTCCAGGACAGGATGCGCGGCATGGTCATTCGACCCTCACCGTGGCGCTGCCGGAGCGCGCCCGCAGCCCACCCAGGACCAGCGGCGTGATGCTCTGCTGGGCCGAGATGGTCACGGTCCAGATGCGCGCGCCGGCGCATGCGGCGAGGCAGTCCTGCGTCGCGCCCTCGCCGGCGCCCGTCGCGCCCGTGCAGGCGCAGGAGACGATCGGCATCGGCACGTCCGCCGTGCCAAGCGCCGGCCACGCTGCGCGCACCGCGGACTGGATCCCGGCGAGGTCGCGCGGATGGACCAGCGCATACTGCGCCCCGGCACGCGCCGCGCGCTCGAGCCGCATGGAGGCCTGCACGGCATTGCCGAGGTCGTAGGCGCCCATCGCGATCAGCGCGAAGAAGGGCGCGAGCAGGGCGAACTCGATCGCCGAGCTGCCGCGGCGCCACCTGCGGGGATCGCGACGGATGCGCATGCCGCCGTCCTATTCCACCAGCCTGGCGATGCGCAGGTTCGGCACCGCGGTGATCCCGCTGCAGCCGGAGACATCGACGGTCGTGTCGGCCGTGCCGGAGAAGCTGAGATAGTAGCCGACGATCGACATGCAGGAGGAGTAGTTGGTGCCGCTGTTGCCGTTCACCTGCACGTCCGAGGTGGGAAGGTAGACCGAGCCGACGATGCGCATGCCGGCGCCACCGTTCAGGTGCACCTCGTTCTGCGAGCCGTTGTTGGTGGCGCGGGCGTCGCGGTACAGCACCACGCCCTTGCCCTCCGGGTGGCCGGGGATGAGCGAGGCGGCCGGCCCGGTCAGGGTCGTCGTGCTCTGGGCGTTGATCTTGATCGTGCCCACGGTGGCGGCGCTTCCGGTCATGACGATGGTGACCCCGGTGCCGGTCAGCGTGCCGCGCACGGTCAGCGAGGCGTTGTTGAGGTAGTAGAGGCCGGGACCGAGGTTGACGGTCTGGTTGGTGCCGATCGTCAGGTCGTTGCAGATCGTCGTGCCGGTCGTGCCGGCGGTGAGGTTGGCGACGCGGTTCGTGAAGGTGACGGGCGTGCAGGTGGCGGGCGGCGCCGGCGACCAGTTCTGCAGGCCGGCAAAGGGATCGTTGATCGGGTTCGGCCGGTTCGGGATGGTCGCGGGACGCACCGTGCGGGTGTCGTCGGTCCAGACATCCGCGCCGTCGCAGCCGGAGCAGGGCCCCGTCGTCACCAGGTCGGAGGTGCGCACGCTGGCGCTGCCGAAGATGTTGATGCCGCGCGCGTTGGAGTTCGAGGCGATGGCGCAGCGCTGGGCGTTGGTCGTGCTGTTGCCGCCGACCTCGAGCCCGCCGCCGAGCGCGAGCAGGCAGGCCTGCAGATCGACGTGGCTGAGCGCGACGGCGCGGCTGCCGACGCTCGGCGCGGTGCCGAAGGCGATGCGCGCCATGCCGAGGTTCTGGGACTGGTTGACGATGACCTCGATGGCGTCGGCGTTGCCGACGTAGCTTCCCGAGATCGGCGGGCGGGCGATGCTGACGGTGGTGCGGCCGCCTTCGCCGCCCTGGGCGAAGCCGTTGTGCGAGACGGCGTCGCGCGCGACCGCGACGGCATCGGCCCCCCGCTCGATCGCCGAGGCGCCGGCCAGGGCGCCGAGATCGGCGGCCGTGCGTGTCTCCCGCCGCTGCAGCTGCCAGACGCCAGTCTCGGCCGCCAGGGCGACCATGCCAAGCAGGGCCGTCGCGCTGACGGCGAAGAAGGCCGCTACGGCACCGCGGCGGTTGCCAACAACCCCGACGCACCCGCCGACCGCCTTGCGCACGCCGTTCACCCTATCGTTCTGTCACCTCGGCGCAATCTAGCGGATGACGTTTGGGGCATACACCTCACTTTGGACGTTGGCGCATGATTTATACGCCCTTAATTCGGTATTGGGGCCCTATGCACAACCTCCAGATGCGCACCATGCCGGATTGATCGCGCCGGCAGGCGAGTCGAACAAGGTCCTGGATAGCGCGCGCCATCTGCGAACCATCAGGGCGGCCACGACCCCGATCCCGGCGGCCAGCCCCACCCAGATCCCCGCCGGCCCGCCCCCGAGCGGCATCGCCAGCCCGAGCCCCACCGGCATGCCGAGGCCCCAGTAGCCGAAGCCCGCCAGCAGCATCGGCACCCGCGTATCCTTCAGCCCGCGCAGCGCCCCGGCCGCCACCGCCTGCACCCCGTCGGCCAGCTGGAACAGGCCGGCGATGACGAGCAGCGTCGCCCCCAGTGCCGCGGCGGCCTCCGCCTGAGGGTCGGCGGGGTCGAGGAAGGCCCAGGCAATGCTCTCCCGCCCCAGCAGCAGCACCAGCGCCATCGCCGCCATGAAGCCGGCGCCGAGCCCGATCGCCACCCAGCCGGCGCGCACCGCCGCCGCGGGGTCGCCGGCCCCGGCATGCATGCCCACCCGCGCCGTCGCCGCCTGGGCGATGCCCATGGGCACCATGAAGGTGGTCGCCGCGGCCTGCAGCGCGATGGCATGCGCCGCCACCGCCACCGCCCCGAACCAGCCGAGCGCGAGCGCCGCGGCGCTGAAGACGCCGATCTCGAGCAGCATGATGGCGCTGATCGGCAGGCCGATGCGCAGCACCTCGCGGATCATCGCGGTATCGGGCCGCCACAGCCGGCCGAGCAGCCGGAACCGCCCCAGCACGCGGTCCCGCCCGATGAGCGCCAGCAGGCCGAGCAGCATCGCCGCATTGGCCAGGGTACTGGCCAGGCCCGCCCCGACCACGCCGAGGCCGGCCCAGCCGAAGGCGCCGAAGACCAGCACCCAGTCGAGCAGCCCGTTCAGCAGCACCGCGGCCAGGGTGATGGCCAGCGCCGGCGCCGGCCGCGCCATGGCGGCGAGGAAGCCGCGCAGCACGACGAAGACGCTGAAGGGCAACAGCCCCCACATCAGCGCCCGCAGGTACTCCCCGGCCAGCGCCGCCAGGCCCGGATCCTGCCCGAGGCCGCCGAGCAGCCAGCCGCCCTGCCACAGCACCAGCCAGGCCGGCAGCAGCAGCAGGCAGAGCGCCCAGACGGCGCTGCGCGCGGCGCGCCGCGTCTCCCGCATCCAGCCGCGGCCCTGCCCGTCGCGCCGCAGCCCCCGCCCGCGCGCCTGCGCCAGCATCGGCCCGGCCGCCAGCGCCACGCCGAGGGCGGGCGCCATCAGCATCCAGTAGAGGTTGGCGCCGAGCGTCGCCGCCGCCAGCGCCTCGGTCGAGAGCCAGCCGAGGATGATCGCATCGGTCAGCGTCATCGCGTGCTGGCTGAGATTGGTCAGCGCCAGCGGCCAGGCGAGGCGGGCCATAGGCCGCAACTCGGCCAGCCAGGCGGCGCGGCCTGTCACGGTCCCGGTCATGCGGCAGGGTTTAGCGCGGCGCCGCTCGCGGGCGGCGTGACAGCTTCGCAAGCGGGCGCCGCGCCGGGCGCATGCGCCTCCGCCTGGCGTGATGCGCGCCCGCCACCCCGTCCGCGGCGGCGGGGCGGTTCAGCCGCGGGCGGCCTTGGCCCGTGGCGCCTCCCCGGCACCGAGATCCCACCAGATGCCGGCCATCAGGCCGAGCCCCTCGCGCAGCAGCGGCGCCAGGGCGTGCTCGTCCGGCCCGTGCTGGTTGCAGCCCGGGTAGCTGTTCGGGATCCAGATGCAGGGCGCGTCGAGCGTCTTGAGGAAGAGGTCCGAGGGCGAGGAGCCGGAGGAATTCGGCAGGATGTTCGGCGCGCGGTTCGCCGTGCGCTGCATCGACTTCGCCACCGCCTTCACCCAGGGGTCCTCCGGGTCGGTGCGGCTCGCCGGGAACATGGAGCGGTTCAGCGCCTCCTCGATCCGCACCATGGAAAAGCCGTGGCGGTCGAGGTGGCGGCGCAGGTTGGGCACGATGGTCTCGGCCGGCACGTCCACCGTGTGGCGCACCTGCAGCCGGGCGCGGGCGCGGCCCTGCACGGCGTTGGTGGGCGCGTCAGGATGCCCGCAGGTGAAGGCCAGCACGATGACGCTGGTATGGGCGTAGATCCGCCGCGCGCGGGAGAGGCCGGGCTCGCCCCAGTCCGGGCTGCCCTCGGGGATGCCGGGCATCTCCTCGATCACCAGCGCGTCCACCGCGTCCAGCACGGCCTGCGGCACCGCGGCCGGCTTCCAGCCCTCCACCAGGATCTCGCCACGCGGGGTGACGATGGAGGCCAGCGCATGGGCGAGCACGAAGCCCGCATCGTCGAGGATGCCGCCGAAATGCCCGGAATGGTGCTCCGTGGCGCGGAAATCCACCACCAGGTCGAAGGCGACGCCGCCGCGGGCGCCGAGGCCGAGCTCGGGCAGGAAGGTGGTCTGGCGCGGCCCGTCCAGCGCGATGAAGACATCCGCCGCACAAAGGTCGCGGTGCCGCTCGAGGAATTCGGCGAGGCCGGGGGAGCCGACCTCCTCGCCGGTCTCGACGAAGAGCGTGGTGTTGAAGCCGAGCCGGCCGCGCTCGGCCAGCACCGCCCGCAGCGCCTCGATGGCGATCAGGTGCTGGCCCTTGTTGTCCACCGTGCCGCGGCCGTACCAGCGCTCGCCCTCGACGGTGACCGCCCAGGGGTCGCGGCCATTGGACCATTGCGGCGCGAGGCCGCGCACCACGTCGCCATGGCCGTAGATCAGCACGGTGGGCAGGGCCGGGTCCTCGATGCGGCGCGCCACCAGCACGGGACCGCGGCCGGGCTCGGGGTTCTCCAGCACCTGCGGCGCGAAGCCCATGTCGGCGATCATCGGCGGCAGGGTTTCTGCGCAGTAGCGGCGGAGATCGGGCAGCCGCTCCGGCATCTGGCTCTCCGTCGGCACGGCGACGAGGCTCTGCAGCGCGGCAAGGTAGCGACCGTCGTCGAAGCAGGCATTGGCGCGGGCGATGGCGCCTTCGCGGGATGCGGGCATGGGGGCTCCTTCGTGCTGCGGCGCGGCCGAGTCTCGCACCGGGCGGGGATTTCCGGAAGCGCGTGGCGGCGGCTACACAGGCATCGGATGCGCGGGAGGAAGCGGGATGCAGCTCGGCATGGTCGGCCTCGGCCGGATGGGCGGCAACATCGTGCGGCGGCTGCTGCGGGCCGGGCATGACTGCGTGGTCTGGGACCGCGACCCCGCGCCGGGCCAGGCGCTGGCGGCCGAGGGCGCGCGCGCCGTGGACGGGCTCGCGGCGATGGTCACCGCCATGGACGCCCCGCGCGCCGTGTGGGTGATGCTGCCGGCCGGCCAGGCGACCGAGGACGCGTTGATGGCGCTCGCCGACCTGCTCTCGCCTGGCGACGTGCTGATCGACGGCGGCAACAGCATGTGGAAGGACGCGGTGCGGCGCGGGCAGATGCTGCGCGCCAGGGGGCTGCACTTCCTCGACATCGGCACCTCCGGCGGCGTCTGGGGCCTGGCGCGCGGCTATTCGCTGATGATCGGCGGCGAGGCGGCGGTGGTGCAGCGGCTGGACCCGATCTTCCGCGCGCTCGTTCCCGGCAAGGCCGCCGCCGTGCCGACGCCGGGCCGCGAGGACATGGATCCCCGGCCCGAGGAGGGCTACGTGCATTGCGGCCCGAACGGCGCCGGCCACTACGTGAAAATGGTGCACAACGGCATCGAGTACGGGATGATGCAGGCGATGGCCGAGGGCCTCGACCTCATGGCGCACGCGGACAGCGAGAGCCTGCCGCCCGAGCACCGCCTGACCCTCAACCTGCCCGACATCACCGAGGCCTGGCGGCGCGGCAGCGTCGTCGCCTCCTGGCTGCTCGACCTGACGGCGCAGGCGCTGGCGGCCGATCCGCGGCTCGAGGAATACTCCGGCGCCGTGGGCGATTCCGGCGAGGGGCGCTGGACCGTGCAGGCGGCGGTCGAGACCGGCGTCTCCGCCCATGTGCTCTCCGCCGCGCTCTGGGCCCGCTTCGCCTCGCGCGACGAGGACCACTTCGCCGGCAAGGCGCTCTCCGCCATGCGGAAGGGCTTCGGCGGCCACCTGGAGCCGAAGAAGAAATAGGGTCCGGTGTCGGTGCTGCCGACACCCCCACCGCCGCCCTCCGCCACCTGCGGGGAAGGGTGTGGACGACTCGTGCTCCTGATGGGCGTCTCGGGCGCGGGGAAGAGCACGGTCGGTGCCATGCTGGCGGCGGCGCTCGGCGTGGCCTTCGCCGATGCGGATGCCTTCCACACGCCGGCGAACGTGGCGAAGATGTCGGCAGGCCAGCCGCTGACCGATGCGGACCGCTGGCCCTGGCTGGAAGCGATCGGCGCCTGGATGGCGGGGCAGGCCGGCACGGGCGGCGTGGTTGCGTGCTCGGCCTTGAAGCGCGCCTATCGGGACAGGCTGCGCGCGACCTGCCCCGGCCTCAGGCTGATCCATCTCGACGGCACGCCAGACCTGATCGGCGCACGCCAGGCCGCCCGCGCGGGCCACTTCATGCCGCCGAGCCTGGTGGCGAGCCAGTTCGCCACCCTCGAGCCGCCGGGGCCCGAGGAAGCCGCGATCATCCTCTCCGTCGCGCCGCCGCCTGATCAGGTGGTGCGCGCGGCGCTGGCGGCCTTGGGCGGAGCCGAGGCTGCGGGCTGAACCGCCGCCGCCGCAGGCCGCAGGGCCCGACGCAGGAAGCCGATCACCGCCCGCACCTTCGCCGGCTGCTGGGCCCGGCTCGGATAGACGAGCCAGGCGGCGGTCTCCCCCTCCACCGCCGCGGCGTGGTGACGCGGGAAGGGATCGACGAGGCGCCCCGCCCCCAGGTCCTCGCCGATCAGCCAGTCCGGCAGCAGCGCGGGCCCGAGCCCGGCCAGCGCCGCCTCGCGCAGCGCCAGCACGCTCGAGACGACGAGGTCGCCGCGCACCGCCACCGCCTCGGCGCCGCCGCCGCGCCGGAACAGCCAGCGCGACCGATAGGCCGGCAGCGCGAAGAGCAGGCAGGCCATGCCGGCGAGATCCGCCGGCGCCGCCAGCGGATGCGCGGCGAGCCAGGCCGGCGCGGCGCAGACATGGTGCCGCGTCGGGAAGAGCTTCGCACCGATCCCGGGCGCCCCTTCGCGCGGGCCGAGCCGGACGGCGAGATCGATCCGCTCGGCGACCAGGTCGAGCCGCGCGTCGGTGAGCAGCAACTCGAGCCGGAGCGCCGGGAAGGCCGCGCGGAAGGCGGGCAGCAGCGGCACCAGCCGGGCCTGGCCGAAGGCCAGCGAGGCGGTCATGCGCAGCGTCCCGCTCGGGCCGCGGCCGAGCGCCGACGCCTCCTCCCACCCCGCCTCGAGTTCCGCCAAGGCAGCCTCGGCGCGCGGCAGGTAGGCCGCGCCGACCTCGGTGAGGGCAAGCCGGCGCGTGCTGCGATGGAACAGGCGGAGGCCGAGCTCCGCCTCCAGCGTCGCGATGCCGCGCGATGCCGAGGAGGGATCGATGTCGAGGGCCCGGGCCGCCCCGGCGAGGGATCCGGCGCGCGCCACGGCGAGGAGCAGGCGCAGGGAGGCGATGTCCATTCGTGCAGTCTGTGCACGGGATCCTGGCCGCGCCAGTGCTGTTTCCGCACAGCCGGAGGATGGCATCCAGGCCCCGGGACAGATCAGGGAGACCCGCATGTCCAGCCTGCTCCGCATCGATGCCAGCCCGCGCCGGGCCGGCTCCCAGTCGCGGCTGCTCGGCGACCACGCCGAGGCCGCCTGGCGCGCCGCGCATCCCGGCGCAACCGTGCTGCGGCGCGACCTCGCCGCGACGCCGCTGCCGCATGTCTCGGAGACGGCCATCGGTGCCTTCTTCACGCCACCCGGGGCGCTGAGCGCGGACCAGCAGGGGGCCATCGCGCTCTCCGACCAGCTCGTCGCCGAGCTGCTCGCGGCGGACACCCTGCTGGTCACGACGCCGGTGTACAACTTCGGCATCCCCTCGGCGCTGAAGGCCTGGATCGACCACATCATGCGCGTGGGCCGCACCTTCTCCTACGACGGCACGACCTTCGCCGGCCTCGCCGGCGGCCGCGACGCGATCCTGGCGCTGGCCTACGGCGCCGCGGGCTATGCCGAGGGCGGGCCGCTCGCCGCGGCGGATTTCGCGCTGCCGCATCTCCGCTTCCTGCTCGGCTTCATCGGCATCACGACGGTGCAGGCCTTCGCCGTGGAGGGGACGAGCGGCCCCGCGGAGGGCGCCGCGGCAAGCCTCCGCAAGGCGCGCACGGCGGTCGACGCGGCCCTCGCCCCTGGCCGGAGTGCCGCGTGATGCGCGTCGCGCTCCTCGGCCTCGGCGCCATGGGCAGCCGCATGGCGGCCCGCCTGCTTGCCGCCGGCCACGACCTGGCGGCATGGAACCGCAGCCCCGGCGCGGCAGGGCCGCTGCGCGCTGCGGGCGCACGGGTCGCACCCTCGCCCCGCGCCGCCGCGGAGGGTGCCGAGGTCGTGCTGGCCATGTTGCGCGACGATCCCGCATCGGAGGCGGTCTGGACCGACCCGAGGGAGGGCGCGCTCGGCGCCATGGCGCCCGGGGCGATCGCCGTCGAATGCTCGACGCTGTCGATCGACTGGACGCGGCGGCTCGCCGCGCTGGCAGGGGCGCGGGGCGTCGCCTTCCTCGACGCCCCCGTCCTCGGCTCGCGCCCGCAGGCGGAGGACGGGGCCTTGATCTTCCTGGTCGGCGGCGCGGCGGAGATCGTGGAACGCTCGGCACCCATCCTCGACGCGCTGGGAAGGGCCAGGCATCACCTGGGCGGCAATGGTGCCGGCGCGGCCGCCAAGCTCGCCGCCAACGCGCTGTTCGCCGTGCAGGTCGCGGCCCTTGCCGAGGCGCTCGGCCTGCTGCGCACGGCCGGGGTCGACGCGGCGCGCGTGGTGACCGCGCTGGCGGCGACGCCGGTCTTCTCGGGCGCCGCGCAGGGCGCAGCGCGTGGCATGCTGTCGGGCAGCCATGCACCGCAATTCCCGGTGGAGCTCGTCCTCAAGGACCTCGGCTGCGTCGCCAGCGGCGGCGCGCCGGCACCGATGGCCGCGGCGGCGGCCGGGGTGATGGCCGCCGCGGCGGGTCGAGGCTGGGGCGGCGAGAACCTCACCGTGGCGGCACGGCTGTACGACGCATCGGCGCAGCCGGCCGCAGTCCTGGACGGCCGCCCGGGCGCGGGGTAACGCCCCGCCGAGACACCGAGAAGGACATGGCCATGGCGCTCGACCCCGCGATCCGCGAGACGCTCTCGCGCATCTCCACCGGCACCATCACCACGGTCCTGCTGAAGAAGGGCCTGCGCAACATCTGGATGCGCGGGCCGCAGCCCTTCACCCCCGCGGCGAGGCTGGGCAGGCGCCTGGTCGGCCCCGCCTTCACGCTGCGCTTCGTCCCGGCGCGCGAGGACCTCGCCACGCCCGAGAGCTGGTCCTCGCCCAAGTCGACGCGCGCGGCGATCGAGGACATGCCGGAGGGCGTCATCGCGGTGGCCGACGCCATGGGCGTGACCGATGCCGGCATCTTCGGCGACATCCTCTGCATGCGGCTGATGAAGCGGGGCGTCACGGCGCTGGTGACGGACGGCGTGGTGCGCGACGTGGTCGGCGTGAACGGCACCGGCATGCCGGTGTGGTGCCGCGGCGGCGCGGCGCCGCCCTCCGTCGCCGGCCTCACCTTCGTCGGCTGGCAGGAGCCGATCGGCTGCGGCGGCGTCGCCATCTTCCCCGATGACGTCATCGTCTGCGACGACGACGGCGCGGTGGTGATCCCCAAGGCCTTCGTCGCGGAGGTCGCCGCGACGGGCGAGGAGCAGGAGCGGCTGGAAGCCTGGATCGTGAGCAAGGTCGAGGCCGGCGAGCGCCTGCCCGGCCTCTACCCGCCCAACGCCGAGAACAAGGCGCGCTACGAGGCCGAGAAGGGCAAGTGAGCGACGCGACGCTTCCGACGGAAGCCGACTTCCCGTTCTGGAGCGACGAGAAGGTCCGCATCTCCGACACCGACCACAACGGCCACGTCAACAACACCGCGACCGGCCAGTACTGCGAGGCCGGGCGCGGCGAGCTGATGCTGCACGTCGCCGGCAGCCGCGGCGCCGGCCGCGGCTTCGCCATGGCGGTGGCGCGCGTGGCGATCGACTACCGGCGCGAGATCCACTGGCCCGGGCGCGTGCGCGTCGGCACCCGCGTCGCCCGGGTGGGGCGCAGCAGCATCACCGTGGCGCAGGGCCTGTTCTGGCGGCCGCCCGAGGCCGCGGCGGACGCGCCCGGCCTGCTCTTCGCCACGGCGGAGAGCGTGATGGTCATCCTCGACCCGACGACGCGGCGCTCCATGCCGCTGCCCGAGGTGCTGCGCGAGCGCTTCGCCGCCCTGGCCGGGCCGATGGGCCTGAGCGCATAGCGCCCGACCGTTGCCCATGATCTAGGCAACCCGGCCCGGAACCGGGCGGCGTGCCACGACGAAGCGGCGATTCGACTGTCTCATAGGCTGGCACGGCGCTTGCCAAACCTGCGCCGAGACCGCGGCGCGCCGACAGCGCCCGCCCCTGGGAGAACGCCGTCATGGCCGACCGCTTCGTGACCGATCCTTGTGCCTGCGGCCGCGCCCATGGCAGCGCCTTCGCCTGCGACGCCCTGCCGGAGGCGCAACCCACCGATGGCACCGGCGACCATGGCGCCGTGGCGCAGGAGGCCGTGCTGCGGGCCGCCTTCCCGCAGGCCGCGACGCGCCGCGCGCTGTTCGAGCGCTTCGGCGCGGCGGCGGTGCTCGGCGCGGTCGCCAGCGCCTTCCCGCTGGGCCTGGCGCGCGAGGCGCTGGCCCAGCCGGCCGGCACGCCGGAGAAGCGCGACCTGAAGATCGGCTTCATCCCGATCACCTGCGCCACGCCGATCATCATGGCGCATCCGATGGGCTTCTATCAGCGCCACGGGCTGAACGTGGAGGTGATCCGCACCGCCGGCTGGGCGGTGATCCGCGACAAGGCGATCGCCAGGGAATACGACGCGGCGCACATGCTGAGCCCGATGCCCATCGCCATGTCGGTCGGCGCCGGCGTGGCGCAGCCCGTGCCCTGGGCGGTGGCCGCGATCGAGAACACCAACGGCCAGGCCATCACGCTGGCCAACAAGCACAAGGACAAGCGCGACCCGAAGCAGTGGAAGGGCTTCCGCTTCGCCGTGCCCTTCGACTTCTCGATGCACAACTACCTGCTGCGCCACTACCTGGCCGAGCACGGCATCGACCCGGACCGCGACGTGCAGATCCGCGCCGTGCCGCCGCCCGAGATGGTCGCCAACCTGCGGGCCGACAACATCGACGGCTATCTCGGCCCCGACCCCTTCAACCAGCGCGCCGTGTTCGACGGCGTCGGCTTCATCCACATCCTGACCAAGGAGCTGTGGGAGGGCCACCCCTGCTGCGCCTTCGCCGTGCCGCGCGGCATGATCACCGACACGCCGAACACCTTCGCCGCGCTGCTGCGCGCGATCGTCGAGGCGACGGCCTTCGCCCAGAAGGCGGAGAACCGCAAGGAGATCGCCGCCGCCATCGCGCCGCAGAACTACCTGAACCAGCCGGTGACGGTGGTCGAGCAGGTGCTGACCGGCACCTTCGCCGACGGGCTCGGCCGCGTGCAGCGCGTGCCGGACCGCATCGGCTTCGACCCCTTCCCCTGGCACTCCATGGCGATCTGGATCATGACGCAGATGCGCCGCTGGGGGCAGGTGACGCGCGAGCTCGACTACGCGCAGGTGGCCGAGCAGACCTTCCTCGCGCTCGATGCCGGCCGCGCGATGCGCGAGCAGGGCCTGGCGGTGCCGCCGAGCCCGCTGCGGACGGAGCGCATCACTGGCCGCACCTTCGACCCCGCGCAGCCGGCCCCCTGGGCGGAGCGCGCCATCCGCGGCGCCTGAGCGATGGGCCGACAGGTTCCCTTCTGGCAGGCGGGGCTGCTCTCCTGCCTGCTGCTGGCTGTCTTCCTCGGCGCCTGGGAGCTGGCCGCGCGCCAGGGCGGCGGCGGCGGCGGCGCGGCGCTCGATCCCGAATATGCCGCGCTGCTCGGCCAGGCGGCGCAGCAGGGCGGGCAGACGCCCTTTCCCATGCCCTCCGAGATCGGCGCGCGCCTTGTCGAGCTGCTGCGCGACCCCTTCTACGTGCGCGGCACGAACGACCAGGGCATCGGCATCCAGATCGCCTATTCGCTGCTTCGCGTCGGCGCGGGCTTCGGCCTCGCCGCGCTGGTGGCGATCCCGCTCGGCTTCCTGATCGGCATGTCGCCGCTGCTCTCGGGCGCGCTCAACCCCTTCATCCAGGTGCTGCGGCCGGTCTCGCCGCTGGCCTGGATGCCGCTGGCGCTGTTCACCATCAAGGACAGCAACATCTCCTCGATCTTCGTGATCTTCATCTGCTCGGTCTGGCCGATGCTGCTGAACACCGCCTTCGGCGTCTCCACGGTGCGGCGGGAATGGCTCAACGTCGCCCGCACGCTGGAGGCCGGGACGTGGAAGACCGCCTTCCGCGTCATCCTGCCCGCGGCGGCGCCGACGATCCTGACGGGGATGCGCATCTCCATCGGCATCGCCTGGCTGGTGATCGTGGCGGCCGAGATGCTCGTGGGCGGCACCGGCATCGGCTACTGGGTGTGGAACCAGTGGAACAACCTCAGCCTCGCCGACATCGTCATCGCCATCCTGATGATCGGCGTCGTCGGCCTGCTGCTGGACCGCCTGCTCGGCCTCGCGGCCAAGGCGGTCGCGTGGCAGGAGTGAGCGCGCGATGACGGCCCAGCACCCCTACGTCTCGGTCGAGGGCGTCAGCCGCCTCTATCCCGGGCATGTCGTCTTCCGCGACCTCTGGTTCGGCGTGGATCGCGGCGAGTTCGTCTGCCTGGTCGGGCATTCCGGCTGCGGCAAGACCACTGTGCTGAACATCCTCGCCGGGCTCGACAGGCCCAATGGCGGCGGCGTGATCGTCGACGGGCAGGAGATCAGCGGCCCTTCGCTCGACCGCGCGGTGATCTTCCAGGGCCATGCGCTGATGCCCTGGATGACGGCCGAGCAGAACGTCGCCTTCGCCCTCTCCTGCCGTCATCCGGGCTGGGGCAAGGCGCGGCTGCGCGACGCCGCACGTGCTGCGCTGGCGAAGGTCGGGCTGGCGGAGGCGGCAGGGCGCAAGCCGGCGCAGCTCTCGGGCGGCATGAAGCAGCGCGTCGGCATCGCCCGCGCGCTGGCGCTCGCGCCGAAGATGCTGCTGATGGACGAGCCCTTCAGCGCGCTCGACGCGCTGACCCGCGGCGCGCTGCAGGACGAGGTGGCGCGCCTGGTCGCGGAGGCGAACCAGACCGCCTTCATGATCACCCACGACGTCGACGAGGCGATCCTGCTCGCCGACCGCATCCTGCTGATGACCAACGGGCCGGATGCGCGCTGCGCCGAGGTGGTTCTCAACACCCTTCCCAAGCCGCGCAACCGCGCGACGCTGCACAAGATGCCGGGCTATCACGCGCTGCGCGACCACATCCTGGAATTCCTGCTGACGCGGAGCCGCACGCTGGCCGGCACGCGGCCGGCGGACTGGGACCCTAAATCGCCGCCGCGGGTCAGCCCCGCCGCCGACGCCGCCGCGCTGCCGGCCGCGGCCGAGTGACCACACCCCGTACGACAGCCCAAGCAAGGAGAACGCCATGACGCGTGCCCAGCTCACCGAGAAGATCCTCGACATCAAGCGCGAGAAGGGCTGGACCTGGAAGCAGATCTGCAGCGAGATCGGCGGCATGTCCGAGACGCTGATCGTCGGCGCGCTGCTCGGCCAGATGAAGCTGGTCAAGCCGCTGGCGGCGAAGGCCGCGGCGCTGTTCGGCCTGAGCCCGGCCGAGGAGCGGATGCTGAACGAGGTGCCCTATCGCGGCACGTCGATGCCGCCGACCGACCCGCTGATCTACCGCTTCTACGAGATGGTGATGGTGAACGGGCCGGCCTGGAAGGCGCTGATCGAGGAGGAGTTCGGCGACGGCATCATGTCCGCCATCGATTTCGACTTCCACTTCGAGCGCATGCCGCACGAGAAGGGCGACCGGGTGAAGATCGAGATGACCGGCAAGTTCCTGCCCTACAAGTACTACGGGGCGGAGCAGGGCATCCCGGCCTACGGCTACAAGGAGGAGTAGCGGGTCCGGGGCGCGGCCGGTGCCGCGCCCCGCCGCGCTCAATCGTCCCGCCGGCGGCGCAGCAGCTTCGGCACGACATAGCCCGCGATGGCCGCGACGCCGATCAGCAGCGCCGCGGCGATGATTTCCTCCGGCCCGCCATGGCCGGGATGCGCGAGAGCGGGCAGCGGCACCAACAGGGCCGCGACGATGGGGACCGCGCGCCTCATGCGGCGCGCTCCCGCCTGGCAATGCCGCCCTGGTCCAGGATGAAGTCGGCGATCTCGGCCACGCCTCTGTTCTCCTTGAGGTTCGTGAAGATGAAGGGCCGCTGGCCGCGCATCCGCCGCGCGTCGCGGTCCATGACGGAAAGATCGGCGCCAACCAGCGGCGCGAGGTCGATCTTGTTGATCACCAGCATGTCGCTGCGCGTGATGCCGGGCCCGCCCTTGCGCGGGATCTTGTCGCCGGCGGAGACGTCGATGACGTAGATCGTCAGGTCGGCGAGCTCGGGGCTGAAGGTCGCGGCCAGGTTGTCGCCGCCGGATTCGATCAGCAGGATCTCGAGCAGCGGGAAGCGCTGCACCATGTCGTGCACCGCGGCGAGGTTGATCGAGGCGTCCTCGCGGATGGCGGTGTGCGGGCAGCCGCCCGTCTCCACGCCGGCGATACGGGAGGGGTCGAGCGCGCCGGCGCGCGTCAGGAACTCCGCGTCCTCCTTGGTGTAGATGTCGTTGGTGATCACGGCGATGTCGTGGGTGTCGCGCAGATGCCGGCACAGGCGCTCGGTCAGCGCCGTCTTGCCGGAGCCGACGGGGCCGCCGATTCCCACCCTGAAGGGTCCGTTTCTCATGAGCGGAACAGCCTCGTGTATTGCGTCTCGTGGCGCATGGACAGCAGGTCCAGCACGGGGGCGGCGCTGCCGATCGCGTCGGGGTCCGCCGCCATGGCCGCGTCGGCGGCGGCCTCCACCACCGGATGCAGCGTCGCGGTGGCGATCTGCCCATCGGTCTGGCCGAGCGGCACCAGCCGCACGCCGGCGCTGACCAGGTTCGCGGCGAAGGCCCCGAGCCAGCCGGCCAGCGCGGGGCGCAGCGGCACATCATGGAAGCCGGCCGCCGCGCCGAAGGCGACGGGATGGGCGAGACGGCGCGGATGCCGCGCGGCAAAGGCGGCGAAGCGCGGCTCCGGCCAGGCGGAGAGCGTGACGCCGACGAAGGCCGTACCCTGCTGCATGGTCTCGAGCGCGGTTTCCGCCGTGCCGCGCCAGGCGGCGGCGAGGGTCGCGGCCTCGTCCAGCGTCGCGTCGTCGCCAGCCCGTGCGGCGCGCCACGCAGTGGCGAGCAGCGCCCCGTCCACGCGCCCCGCGCCGCTGCGCAGCACCGTCGCGATGTACTCCACCAGGTCAGCGCGGTCGCGGACGAGGCCGTCCTCCACCGCCGTCTCGAGCCCGTGGCTGTAGCTGAAGGCGCCGATCGGGTAGGCCGGCGAGAGCCAGGCCAGCAGCCGGTAGAGCGCCGCGCCGTCAGTGGTGGTGATGGTCGCCATCCCCGTGGTGGTGGTGATCGTGGTCGCCGTGATGGTGATGATGGTGGTGCCCGGGCTGGCGGTTGTGCTCGCCATAGGCGCCACCCTCAGGGTTGAAGGGCGCCTCCACCTTCTGCAGCGCGGCGCCGAGCCCCTGCAGCATCTGCACGATCACATGGTCGTCGCGGATGAGCAGCCGGTCGGCCTGGATCTCCGTGGGCAGGTGGCGGTTGCCGAGATGCCAGGCGAGCCGCATCAGCCGCTCCGGCGTCACGGCCCGCACCTCCACCAGCGGCTCGGGCGCCGCGCGAACCAGGATGACGCCGCCGA